>JAEUMG010000259.1 GCA_016793355.1 Hyphomicrobiales bacterium | reverse complement strand
GTGATGGACTGGCCGTTATCGCTGCACAGGAAGACGGTGAGCGCGCCGATTTCCTCGACGGCGGCGAAGCGCTTGTTCGGCTGATTCTTGAGCAAGACGTCGCGGATCACCTGGTCGCGCGGGATCTTGTGCGACTTGGCCTGATCGTCGATCTGGCGCTCGACGAGCGGCGTCCACACATAGCCGGGGCAGATGGCATTGCTGGTGACGCCGGCCTCCGCCCCTTCAAGGGCGAGGACCTTGGTGAAGCCGACGATCCCGTGTTTCGCCGCGACATAGGCCGACTTGAAGGGCGAGGCGATCAATCCGTGAGCTGATGAAATGTTGACGATCCGCCCATAGCCGCGTTCCTTCATGCCGGCAAAGACCGCATTTACCAGATGGAATGCGGAAGAGAGATTGATCGCGATGATCTGGTCCCACTTCTCCGCCGGAAACGATTCGACCGGCGCGACATGCTGGATGCCGGCATTGTTGACGACGATGTCGACCTGGCCGAAGCGGCGCTCAGCCTGAGAGACCATGTAACGGATCGCTTCCGGCTTCGACATGTCGGCGTTGCTGTAGGCGACATCGACATCCTGGGCGTCGGCGAGCGACTGGCGCTGCATTTCGATGTCCTCGGGATCGCCGAAGCCATTCAGCATGACGGCGGCGCCGGCTTCCGCGAGCGCTCGGGCGATGCCGAGGCCGATGCCGCTGGTCGATCCGGTGACGATCGCCGCACGGCCGTCGAGGGGACGCCGGCCATGCCGGGCATCGATGGGTTTGTTAAGAACGAGCATTCTGGGGTCTCCACTGAAAATTCCGCCCTTGGGCGCTGTGCTGTGGAGGCTCGGCAATTTCGTTACCGGAGTGAAATGCCGGGTTTCTATGGTAATCATGTGCGCGGCGCATTGGCGTCCGCGACGCCGGGCCTCTAGGGTTTCAAACCATGGACCTGCACCACATCCGGTATTTCCTGGCGGTCTGCGAGACCCTGAACTTCACGCGCGCGGCGGAAGCCTGCAATGTGACCCAGCCGGCCCTGAGCCGCGCCATTCAGCAGCTCGAGGATGAGGTCGGCGGCCTGTTGTTCCGCCGCGAACGGAATCTCACGCATTTGACCGATCTCGGGCAATTGATGCGGCCGCGCCTCACCCAGGTCATGGAGGCGGTCGGCAGCGTCAAGCGCGAGGCCAAGGAATTTTTGACGCTTGAAACCGCCAACCTGACCGTGGGCATCATGTGTACCGTCGGGCCCACGCGCTTTACCGGGCTCCTGGCCGATTTTCGCATGCGTTATCCGGGCATCAGCCTGAAACTGATCGAGGGCGTTCCCGCTCAGCTCGCAATGAAGCTTGAAAAGGGCGAGATCGATGTCGCCCTGATGGCCATGGCCGACGGCTTCCCCGAGCGCTTCGATATCAGGCCGATCTACAAGGAGCGTTTCCTGATCGGATTTCCGGCCGGTCACCGCTTCGCCGAAATGGAGGCTGTTGCGATTGCGGCGGTGAACGGCGAAAATTACCTGCGCCGGGCCAATTGCGAATATCGCGATGCCCTGGCGAAGCTGATCAAGGATTGCGGCAGCGCCATCCATGTCTGTTACCAGAGCGAGCGCGAGGACTGGATCCAGAACATGGTCGCCGGCGGCCTCGGCATCTGCTTCATCCCAGAATTCAGCGCCGTCATTCCGGGTCTTCAGCTTCGGCCCGTCATCGAACCGGAGGTCTGGCGGGATATCTGCCTGGTGACCGTTGCCGGCCGCCGGATGTCGCCGGCGCTCGTGGCCTTCCTGAAAGCCGTGAAAGACTATCCCTGGCCGGAAAGCCGCTTCGGTGCGCCGGGCGAAGTCGCCAAGACCGCCGCCGAAGAAGTCGTTATCGGCGGCTGAGCCATGGACACCCATCACATCCGGTACTTTCTGGCGGTCTGCGAGACGCTGAACTTCACCCGGGCCGCGCAGAAATGCGATGTGACCCAGCCGGCCTTGAGCCGCGCCATTCAGCAGCTCGAAGAGGAGATGGGTGGCCCGCTATTCCGGCGCGAGCGAAATCTCACGCATCTGACCGATCTCGCTTTGCTCCTCAGACCGCGGCTTCAGGAGATTGCCGACGGGCTCGGCACCGCCCAGCGCGAGGCGCAGCGCTTCCTCACCATGGACGAGGCGAGTGTCACGCTCGGCATCATGTGCACCGTGGGGCCGCGACGCTTTACCGGACTCCTTGCGAGTTTCCAGGCAACGGAATCCGACGTCAGCCTGCATCTGGTCGAAGGCGTTCCGCAGATGCTGGCCGAACGCCTGGAGCAGGGCGAGATCGATATCGCGATCATGGCCGCGCCCGACGGATTCCCGGAAACGCTTGAGGCGGCGCCACTTTATCGCGAGCAATTTCTTGTCGCGTTTCCGGCGGGTCATCGGTTCGCCGAGCGCGGCGAAGTGCCGATGGCGGAGGTCAATGGCGAAAACTATCTCGACCGGGTCAATTGCGAGTATCAACATGCGATCGACGATGTGATGCAGCAATGCGGCTGCGCCGTGAAGGTCGTCCATCAGAGCGAGCGCGAGGACTGGATCCAGAATATGGTCGCCGGCGGTCTCGGCATCTGCTTTCTCCCCGAATTCAGCGCGGTTGTGCCAGGCGTTCAGACGCGGCCGGTCGTCGAGCCCGAAATCTGGCGGGAAATCTGCCTGGTGTGGAAGAAGGAGCGCGAACTCCCGCCTGCCGTGCGGCGCTTTGCAACCGCAGCGCGAAAATACCCATGGATTTAGAGAATCGTTTGTACACGGAGTAATTTTCGATCCTTTCGCGACGTGGCGCGGATTCCTCTTGTTGCGCCAAGAGGTTAGGATTTTTGCGATTTTTCAGGAAGAAAACGATTGACAAACTGCGCAGCTATTTGTACGAATCTCGTCACGCTTCCAAAAATCCCTCAGGAAATCGCGCTTTTTCCCTCGCCCCTTGTGGGAGAGGGCGACGAGGGCCGTCAGGCCCGAGGCGGGTGAGGGGTAACTAGCCGCCTGGTAGGGTTTCCACGTTGATGCGCCCCCTCACCCGGATTTCGCTGCGCTCAATCCGCCCTCTCCCACGAGGGGAGAGGGAAAGTATCAAACTCAGGTAGCCATAAGGCCCGCCTATCGATTTCACAGACATTCGGCATTTCAACGCGACGCGCGCTTCCGCCACTGTCGCCATTGAAGCTGCGCATCCCAACCTGACCCCCGCGCGGCTCTGAAATGGAGACGAACGCATGAAACTGATGCTGACTGCGGCGGCCCTGGCCTTTGCCGCATTTACCGGCTTCGCCCAGGCGGGCGAGTGTCCGGCCGACAAGATGAAGGACGGTGCGGTGACGAGCGGCGAAATGATGCCGAAAGACGTTACCGACGAAGTACTCGCCTCGATCGACCTTGCGCCGAAGGGCGAGGCTTTCGCCGGCGAGATGCTGCGCCTGCGCAAACTGGTGATTCAGCCGGGCGGCGTCGTGCCCTGGCATGATCACGCGACCCGCCCGGCGAACATCTACGTCGTCTCGGGAACGGTCACCGAATATCGCAGCAATTGCGCGGTGCCGATCGTCCACAAGGCGGGCGATACGGTCGCCGAATACGGCGCGGGCCTTGCCCACTGGTGGAAGAACACCGGCAATGAACCCGCAGTCCTGATCTCGGCCGACCTGCTCCAGTCTGGCAAGATGGACGACCATATGATGTGAAACCTGCACGGCTAAAGAAATCTGCCGTGAATTCCCCCTCCCCCGCGTGGGGAGGGCCCAGGGGTGGGGGCAGTCCGAAAAGCTGGCCCGACCCCCACCCTTAATCCCTCCCCACAAGGGGGAGGGGAATCTCTACGGGCAAACGAGGGAAAGTATGACCGCCATTGCTTACGAGTCCGCGGCCGAAAGGCGCGGCGCCAATGTCGCGCGCCTGTTCGTCATCGCAACGATCAGCTTTCTGACATTGGTCGATCTCTTCGCGACTCAGGCAATCCTGCCCTCGCTCGCCCGCGCCTATGACGTCTCCCCGGCCATGATGGGAACGGCGGTCAATCTCTGCACGGCGGGAATGGCGGCCGCGGGGCTGCTGGTGGCGCTTTTCAACAAGCGGATCAACCGGCGCTGGGGCGTTGCGGCAAGCCTTGCGCTGCTTGCGATACCGACAGCGCTCCTGGCGCTGATGCCGGATCTTGGAACTTTCGCCGCCCTACGGCTCATCCAGGGTATCTTCATGTCGGCGGCCTTTTCGCTGACCATCGCCTATCTCGCCGAAAATGCGGCACCGCACGAAGTTGCAGCCGCGCTGGCGGCCTATGTCACCGGCAATGTTGCGAGCAATCTCTTCGGCCGCCTGATGTCGGCGGCGATTGCCGATCATCTGGGCCTGCCGGCGAATTTCGCAATCTTCGCGAGTCTCAATCTGGCGGGTGCGCTCGTCGCTTTCTTTGCCTTGCGCCACACAAGGCCAATGCAAGAAATGGCAAGACCGATAGGTGAGGCCGCCTGGACTTACGCATTCCGGCAGAGGCATCTGGCTGCCAGTTTCGGAATCGGATTTCTGATCCTCTTCGCCTTCATCGGCACCTTCACCTACGTGAATTTCGTGCTCGTTCGGCCGCCGCTCGACCTCTCGCCGATGCAACTGGGCTTTGTCTATTTCGTCTTCGTTCCTTCCATCATCCTGACACCGCTGGCCGGCCATGTTGCCAGGCGCTTCGGCTCCAGGCGAACGATCATCGCATCATTGGGCCTTGCCGCTCTGGCATTGCCGATGCTGCTTGCGATGAAACTCGCACTTGTTCTGGCGGGTCTTGCCCTGGTGGCGGCGGGAACCTTCTTTGCGCAGGCCACCGCCACCGGATTCGTCTCGCGCACCGCGGGCCAAGCGCGCGGTTCGGCGGGCGGAATCTACCTCGCCTCCTATTATGCGGGGGGCCTTGCCGGCAGCATCGTCTTGGGGCGCATCTTCGATCAGCTCGGCTGGCCGGCGACCGTTGCGGCGATCGCCGTGTCGCTCGTCATCGGCTGCCTGCTCGCGCTCCATCTGCGCGAGCCGCACGATAGCGCCGCGATATCGGATTCATAAGGACACGGCATTTCAACCGCAGCGGCCCTTGCTTCAAGGTCCAACTCACAAGCCCAGCCCTGGCGCCGGGCCATTGCAACAGGAGAACCCAATGATACATCGCATCTCGCGTTTCTTCGCGATCATGGCCGTCGCACTCGGCTTCGTGATCGCCGGCTATAACGGCTCTCAGGCTGCCGACAGCGGGCTTGTCCGCACCAAGAGCCTCTATCCCATGGCGGAGACCGTCGAGCGTCTCAAGGCCGATGTCGCGGGCAAGGGCATCATGATGTTCGCCGAAATCGACCAGGCAAAACTGGCGACCAATGCCGACATCAAGCTCAATCCTTCCACGCTCCTGATCTTCGGCAATCCGCCACTCGGACTCCAGTTCCTGACCTCGAATGCGAGTTCGGGAATCGACTGGCCGGTGCGGCTGCTCGTCTATCAGGACGACAAGGGGCAGGTATGGACCGTCTACAATGATTTTGGCTGGGTCGCGCGCCGTCACCGGATCAAGGATCGTGCGGCGGCGTTCAAGATGGCCTCCAAGGTCATTGCCTCGATCGTTTCATCGGTCGCAACGCAACAGAAGGCCGAACAGTAGAGGCTTGCGATTGGGCCGCGCGGGACCCAACGGGAACCGCCGGCCCCACACGCTTGACCGGGCACACTTGAGCGAAGATTCAAGAGTAACAAACGCCCCGGCGGCATTCGGCCCGATCCCGGAGGCGGTCCGGGCGAATCTGAAGCCGGTCGGGGGCGAGGGCGGTCAGACGTGCCCTACCGGCGGATCCGCCATGCAGGCGACAGACTGCATAATAATCTGGTAAAGACGGGCCAAACCGGAGCGTGCAATGCCGTCACTGAGCCTGCGTATAGATTTCGACCCCGAAGGACGCCTCGGCCCGGGCAAGGTAAATCTGCTCGAGCACGTGGCTGCTTCCGGCTCGATCTCGGCGGCGGCGCGGGCGATGAACATGTCCTACAAGCACGCCTGGGACCTGATCGAGGAATTGAACGAATTGTTCGGCAAGCCGCTGGTGTCGACCCAGACCGGCGGCAAGGATGGCGGCGGCGCGCGCTTGACCGAAATGGGGCAGGCTGTCGTCGCCCGCTTCCGTGCCATCGAGCACGCTGCTGCCACGGCCGCCAGGGTACAGATGGAGGCCCTGCAAGCCGAGATCGCGCAGCGTCGCGCCGGTTGAAACGAACAGGAAGCGCTCCCCAATTCGCCGCAATTTGGCCTTTCCCGGCGGTGTATGTGCGGTCCTGCAAATCGCAGCCATTGCTGCTATGGGCAGAATCGAGCTTTCCGTTTACCCATTCGCGGGGACAATCTGATAGCTCAACCATTCTTCGACACGACCAAAGGATAGACCTATGAATGCCTGGAAAACTGGATTTGCCGCACTTGCCCTGATCGCCGCCGCGACGGCCGGAGCGGCTCCGAGCCTCGCCAAGTCCGGCGTGCGCGTCGGTGTGTTGAATTGCGTCGTGGAGGGAGGCGTTGGCCTCATTCTCGGGTCCAAGAAGGGCATGACGTGCACCTTCAAGCCCTCCAACGGCGCGCGCGCCGAGAAGTACAAGGGCTCGATCACCCGGGTCGGCGTCGATATCGGCGTCACCGGCAAGGCCTATATGACCTGGGCCGTCTTCGCGCCCGGCAAATTGAAGCCCGGGTCGCTCGCCGGTGATTATGGCGGCGCTGCCGCGGAAGCGACCGTCGGCGTCGGTCTCGGCGCCAATGTTCTCGTCGGCGGTTCCAAGAAGTCGGTAACCCTGCAGCCCCTGAGCGTGCAGGGCCAGACCGGACTGAACGTCGCCGCCGGAGTAGCCGGGCTCAAGCTCCGCTATATCGGCAAGTAGTCGAAGTCACATCGCTTGCCCGGATGCCGCCGTCCTCGTGACGGCGGCATTCGTCTGTCGGGTATCGCTTGCGCATGCGGCGTCGCTGGGGCAAAAGGGCGCAGCGGGATGTTGCCAGTCCGATCCGTGACGATTGGGCGGCGTTGGATTGTGCCACGCAGGACCGGCGCTCGCGCATGCAGATGAACGGGAAGTGCCGAAGTGGAATGGGCTCACGACATCCGCGACCTGTCGGCCGCCGTGACGACTGCGCTTCTCTATGTCGTGCCGCCGATCGCCATTCTTCTCGCGATCTTGTTCTTCGCAAGGCGCCGCAGGAAATGGGCTTGGGCTTCGGTCGCGGTCGCCATCGTCTTCTTGCTGCCGTTTGCTGTTTTCCTCGTCGTCTATTACCTGGCGGTCACCTTCCCCGAGCGCCGCGCAGCCGAAATTTCCGCCCTCGCGCGCGATCCGGTACCGGCTGCCGCGCGGCCGCGCGCCCTTGCCGTCGTCGGCGAGATGTCGAGCGCGACGCGGCTGCTTGCCGTTGGCTTCGTAGACGCAATTATTCAGCACCCGGACGGTCTGTCGTGGCCGCGCAAGCTCCTTTTCACGCCGCGCCGCGATGTGGCCTGCATCGAGGAAAACCTCAATCCGATGAGCTTCACCGAGACGCTGGGCACGGCGATGCTGGCGCGTAGCGCCTATCTGTCGTGCGCGGCGCAAACGCGCCTCGTGGAAGCGCCCGCAGATGGACCGCCCATCCAATTGCTGCGCGATAAATATGCGCCCCTGGCCATTCCCAACCGGCCCGGCGTGCAGAGTTACAATTTCACTTACCGCGCCTGGCAACTGCGGTGGTCGCCGGCGCGGGGCGGCGGCCTCATCGATTATGGCGAGATTCTCTATGTCGAGGAGCCGTCCTACTACATTTCCTGGCGCATGGGCTTCCATCATGGCCGTGGCCGGCCGGCGGGCGAGCGCCGCGATCTCGACTCGTTCGAATTCGTTGCGCGTGCGCTGGGCCTCGATCCCTCGAAGGATGTACCCTTTGCGGCGACGACCGATGAATTGACGGAGAGCGTCGCCATACTCGTTGCACGTCTCAATGCGGGAAAGGATGCGAGAGGCGATGCGTTGCGCATGCTGCTGGGCCAGTGGGGCGACGTCGCCGCTCTGCGTCAGGGCCTCGCCTCGCTCGACCCCGGGAAAGCGGGAGGCTTCGTTGCGAGCTCGCTCGCAATCCTCGCCGACAGCAATCTCGACGCAAGGCGCCGTGCGCTCTATCCCAGGCTGCACGAGTATAGCGACCTGCTTGTGACGCTCTGCCCGCAGACCGCCGATCCATCGGCTTGCGAAAAGATACTGCCCGAGATCGAGAAGCGTTCCTTCAGCGACAGTTAGTCATCGGCGAGGCTCGTTCCGGAAGCATCGCTCCGGCTCGTTTCATGCCGCCGGCGCCAAGTCTGCGGGCGCTCGAAATCGCCGCGCCAGATGCCGCGCCTGGCCTGGCGCGCTTCCGCCTCGGCCGATCCGTAGCCGCCGAAGCCGACGGCCCAGCCCTGGCGCACCATCGCTTGATTGAGGTCGACATCGCCCGACTTGCAGACCGCGACGAGCCGATCGTAGCGATCCGTGTCGCGAATCTCGCAAGCCACATCGCGTCCGCCGATCAATTGTTTCAGCGCGCGCATCGCCGCGCGCCCGCAATTCCATTGCTGTCCCGCTTCGTCCTTGCAGGTCTGGCGGTATTCCGGAGCATCTATTCCATAGAGTCTGACTTCGCTCTCGCCGCGCCAGAACGAATCGCCGTCAATCACCCGCACCGGACCTTCGTCGATGCTGAGCAGTCCGGAGAATTTCAGTGCGGCCAGTACCACGGCCAGTGCCGCGATGAACACGACTGTATCGATCGCAGTGCGGCCGAACGAGCGCGCCGGTCCGTGCCTCAGCCGCCGTCCCGCCATCGCGCCGCCGCCGCCTCATCGCTGTCCTGAGCCTCGACCCAGTGAGACCCGGCCGCACCTTCTTCGAGCTTCCAGAACGGTGCCTTGGTCTTGAGCCAGTCGATGAGGAAGCGGCAGGCATCGAAGGCTGCATCGCGATGGGCGGAGGCGGCGATGACCAGAACGATGTCCTCGCCGGGCTCAAGCCGGCCATGGCGATGGATGATGAGGCTTGCCGATAGCGGCCAGCGCTTGTGGGCCTCGGCTTCGATCTCGGCGAGCGCGCTCTCGGTCATGCCGGGATAATGTTCGAGGGTCATCGCCGAAACATCGCGCCCATGCGAGAGATCGCGCACCGTCCCGACGAACATGGTCGTGCCGCCTATATCGTGACGGGCCTGCTTGAGGCGCTTCAATTCGGCGCCCGCATCGAAGGGCTCGATCTGGACCTTGATCATGGTCGCGGCAAGTCCGCGCTTTCACTCCACCGGGCAGACTTCGGAAAAAATGCGACACACTGCCCCCGGCGGCAAGCAATGCAATCTACGCGATTTCGCGTCATTGGCATCACGGGCTTCCCTCAATCGCCGAGCAGATTCTTGAAGAGCTTCTTGCCCTTCTTCTTCAGCTTCTTGGTATTTTCCTCGCCGATCGCTTCCGCGGCCTGGCTTTCGAGTTCGTCAAGCGTCTCCTGCGATATCGCCTTGGCTTGGATGCCGAGCTTTTGCAGAGTCTGATAGGCGGCTTCCGGATCGTTCAGGATCCCCTTCACATCGGGATAGATCTTGGGCTTGCTCCAGGGACCCTTGACGATGATCGGGACCGGGAAGCCGGTCAGATCACCCTCGCCGCCCTGGCCTTCGAGGCTGGCGACGAGCTTCGGCTCAAGCTTGAAGTCGAGGGCGCGCCGCAACAGGTCGACCTCACCGGCGCCGGTCACGCGCAGCGCCGGACTTACCAGTTTGAGATCGTGTGTCTCGGCGAGCCCGTCGGCAATGGTGAAGGTCGCGCCGAGTTCGCTGAAATCGGTCTTCTGCTCCGGCTGATCCTCCCAGCCGGAAAGCGTCGCCTTGCCGAGTTTGCGCACCATCTGCGCGATGTTGATGCCGCGCACTGCACCATCGTGGAAGCGGAACTCCGCCGAACCCTTGAGCAGCGAGGCCATCTCCGCTTGCGAACTGCCCGTCGTCGCAACCGAGAGCTTGGCCGATGTCTTGCCTTCGATCCGCCCGAAGCCGGCAAAATCCTTAAGCAGCGCGCGGCCGTCGAAATCGCTGCCGTTGAAGGCGAATTTGAGTCCGGGCGTCTTGCCCGCGCCATCGAGCACGACGCGCATGCTCGCCATGCCGCCATAGAGCTTTACCTCACTCACATTGGCATCGAGCACGCCATCCTTGAGCGTGGCGGTGAGTTGCGCGGGCCCCGTTGTCACCTGCCGGTAGATGAGGCTGTTGGTGGCGAAGGATAGCGTGCCGGTGAAGCCCCGGAGCGCGTCGAAGGACACCGGCGCTGTCGACCAGCCCTCGTCTGTCTGGTCACTGCCGGCTGTGTCGGCCCCGGCACCCGCAGACGCCTGCGGCTCCGGCAGGTAGGTGTTGAGGTCGAGCTTGTCCAGATTGAGCTTGGCGGAGAATTGCGGGTTGCCCGAACCGAATGCCAGCGCGAAATCGCCATTGGCCGTCATGCCGTCAAGCCCGAGCTTGCCGTTTTTGAGCGCAAATTTCGATCCTGACGCCTCGATGCCGCCGGCGACTGAAACATTCTTGAGACCGCGCCCCTCCGGCAGACCGGCGCCCAGCCAGTGCGCCGCCGCACGGATGTCCGGCGACGACAGGCTGACCTCACCGGCAATGCCTGGCTGCTTGCCGGCGATGATAAGACCGTCGAAGTCGAATTTGAGCGACGGCGAGTCGATCGACAGGCCGCCCGGCGAGCCGCCCTGGCTGAGCCGTGCAAGCGACTTGATCGCGCCCGAGAAGCGCACCTTCTGCTCGTTCCAGACGAGATCACCGGTGATTTCACCGCCATCGAGGCGATCATTGGCCTTGAGCCTTGCATTGACGTTGCGGATTTCGATCGCGGTTCCGGTGCGTTCGTCGAGATAGGCAAGGATGCCGTTCTGGATATTGATCGGTGCGATCGAATAATCGGTGATCGGCCCGCCGCCCTCGGGGCCTCCCTCGACCTTGCCGGTCTCGCCCTCGGGCTCCGACTTGCCTGATGGCTCGAAGTTCCAGCTCGCCCGGCCTTCCCTGTCGATCAGGAGATTTATGCGCGGGCCGACGAGCGTGAGTTCGGTGACCTTCAACTCCCGCGCCATGAGCGCGCGCAGGTCGACGCCCACCCGCAATTCCTTGGCGCGCGCGAAAACACCGGGCTCCATCGTGTTGGGCATCGAGAATTCGACGCCCTCGAGCGTAACTGCCGCATGTGGCCACAGCGAAAGCCGCGGCACGCCGGCGAGCGTCAGGCTTCGTCCGGTCTTCTTCATCACGATGTCTTGCAGCACTCCCGGCACGAAGCCTGGCCGCAGCAGATAGAAAATCCCGCCGCCGAGAACCAGAAGGAAAACGCCGACGACGCCAAGAATGATGAGGATGCGTTTCATGGGGGTCCCCTAGGGTTTCTCTATGGCCGTTATATGGTGGAGTAAAATCCTCTGGCGATCCGCGTTTCGCAGGCTCTTGGGACGGAAAGGGCAAGCCGCTATGGTCCCTGCGCCCTGAGGGGGCGGGAGCGCCCCGTCCCCTCAGAATGATGAACAGGACACACGATTCCGATGCCCGACCAGCCACTCTGGACACCCTCGCCGATTCGCGCCGGCCAGTCCAATCTCGCCCGCCTGATGGCAAAGCTCAAGGACCGCCATGGCGTGTCTATGTCCTCTTATGCGGACATCCACGCCTTCTCCGTCGGGCGGCCGGACCTGTTCTGGGATGCGGTCTGGGATTTTGCCGGGGTCAAGGCGAGTGCGCGCGGCACGAAAGTCTTCGAGCCCGCCGAACGCATCTGGGAAGCGAAGTTCTTTCCCGAAGCGCGGCTCAACTACGCCGAGAACATGCTTGTCAGGGACGACGATTCGCCGGCTCTGGTGTTCCGCGGCGAGGACAAGGTGCGTCAGACCATGAGCTGGCGCCTGCTGAACGACCGGGTCGCACGCCTGGGCCAGGCGCTGCGCGCCTATGGTATAAAGCCGGGCGATCGCGTCTGCGCAGTCGTGCCCAACATGCCGGACACGATCGCGGCGTTTCTGGCCACCGCTTCGGTAGGCGCTGTGTGGTCGTCCTGCTCGCCGGATTTCGGCGAGCGCGGCATTCTCAATCGCTTCGGCCAGATCGCGCCGCGCGTGTTGATCGCCAGCGACGGCTATTACTATGCGGGAAAGGCCTTGCGCCTCGGCGACAAGATCGCATCGGTAGTACAGGAACTGCCGAGCGTCGAACACGTCGTCATCATCGACTATCTTGGTGAAGCGCGTTCCATCACGCCGACCTTGCCCAAAGCCGAAACACTCGACTCGCTCTGCGACCGCCAGCCGGGCGGCGCGCCCGAATTCGCGCAAGTGCCTTTCGATCACCCGCTCTATATTCTCTACTCGTCCGGGACCACCGGCATTCCCAAATGCATCGTGCATCGGTCCGGCGGCATCCTCCTCAAGCACCTGACCGAACTGCTGCTGCAGACCGACCTCAAGCCTGATGACAGGCTTTTCTATTTCAGTACCTGCGGCTGGATGATGTGGAACTGGCTGGTCAGCGGCCTTTCGGCCGGTGCGACGCTCCTGCTTTATGACGGTTCGCCTTTCCATCCCAATGAGCGTGTGCTGTTTGACTATGCCGATGAAGAGGGGATGACGATCTTCGGAACCTCGGCCAAGTATATCGACGCGGTAAAGAAGACCGGCTGGCGCCCGCGCGATACGCACAGGCTTTCGACCCTGCGCTGCATGCTCTCCACCGGATCGCCCCTGGCACCCGAGAGTTTCGATTTCATCTATGACGCGGTGAAGAGCGAAATCCATCTCGCCTCGATTTCGGGAGGCACCGATATTTGCGGCTGTTTCGTCGCCGGCAATCCGATCTCGGCCGTCTGGCGCGGCGAGATCCAGGGCCCGGTGCTCGGCATGGCGGTCGATGTCTATGACGATGCCGGAAAGCCCTTGGCGAGGGACAAGGGCGAGCTTGTCTGCAAGGCGCCCTTCCCGTCAATGCCGGTGATGTTCTGGAACGATCCCACCGGCGAGAAGTATCACAATGCTTACTATGCCCGTTTCGAGAATATCTGGTGCCATGGCGATTTCGCCGAATGGACCGAGCATGGTGGCTTGATCATCCTCGGCCGCTCCGACGCGACGCTTAACCCTGGCGGCGTGCGCATCGGCACGGCGGAGATCTATGCCCAGGTCGAGCGCGTGCCCGAAGTGATCGAGGCGCTGGCGATCGGCCAGGACTGGGATCACGATGTCAGGGTCGTGCTGTTCGTGCGGCTGCGGCCGGGCGTGATCCTGGACGACGCTTTGGTTGCCCGCATCAAGCAGCAGATCAGGTCTGGCGCATCGCCCCGCCATGTCCCGGCGAAAGTCTTGCAAGTGGCCGACATCCCGCGCACCAAATCCGGTAAGATTGTCGAGCTTGCGGTGCGCGACGTCGTTCACGGGCGCCCGGTGAAGAACAAGGAAGCGCTCGCCAACCCGGAAGCGCTCGATCACTTCGCCAATCTCGCCGCGCTTAAAGTGTAAGATTTTCCTGCATGCGCCGCGGGTCCCGCAATGTGCGCGAGAGCAGGATGACGGGGATGAGCCCGGTCGCCACGATGGTGAGCGCCGGCAAAGCGCTCTCTTCAAGTTGATCGAGCGAGGCAAGCGTGAAGACGGTGGTCGCCAATGTCTCGAAATCGAAGGGCCGCAGGATCAGCGTTGCCGGGAGTTCCTTCATGCAGTCGACGAAGACAAGGAGGCTCGCCGATACGAGCGCCGGCCTCAGGATCGGCAGATGCACTTCGAAGAAGGAGGCAAGCGGCGTTCGCCCGAGCGTCCGCGCCGCCGCGGCCACATTCGGCGTGACGCGTTGCAGGCCGCTCTCGATGGATCCTGCCGAAATGGCCAGGAACCGCGCCACATAGGCGAAGGTGACGGCGGCAATCGTGCCGGAGAGGAGAAGGCCGGTCGAGACGCCGAATGTCGATCGCATCATGCCGTCGATCGAGTTGTCGAAGGCGGCGAAGGGAATGAGGATGCCGAGCCCCATAACGGTGCCGGGCACGGCGTAGCCGATTGACGCGATGCGCGTGGCATAGCGGACGAGGACGCTGCGGGCGTTGCGTGCGCCGTAGGCCAGTATCAGGCCCAGTATTAGCGCGATGGCCGCGGCGAGGATGGACAGGAGCAGCGAATGGCCGGCCGCGCGGGCGAAGGCCGGCGTCAGGCCATCGCTGAAACGGTGCAGCGCGAAGCGCAGCAGGATGGCACCGGGGAGGATGAAGCCGAGCAGCACCGGCATGGCGCAGGCGAGAAAAGCCAGCCCAGCGCGCCAGCCCTTGAGCGGAACGCGCCTTATCGGCCGATTCTTGCGCGCCGAGGGAGCAAATGACTGCTGCTGGCGCCCGATCCTTTCGATCCACAGGAAGGCGAAGACGAAGACCAGCATGACGGCGGCGATCTGCGACGCGCCGCCGAGATTTCCTTGGCCGAGCCAGGTCGTATAGATGCCGACCGAGAGGGTTCTGATGCCGAAGAAGCCGGCAGCGCCGATATCGTTCAGGCACTCCATCATGACGAGGCTGACGCCGACCGCTATAGCCGGGCGCGCCGAGGGCAGGGCAACGGAGAAGAAGGCGCCCCAGGCGGTCCGCCCCAGGGTGCGCGCCACTTCAAGCTGGCTCGTCGACTGGCGCAGGAAGCTCGCCCGCGCGGTGAGGAACACATAAGGGTAGAGCACGAGCGCAAGGATGACGATGGCGCCGCCCATCGAGCGCACTTCCGGGAACCAGTAATCATGCGGGCTCTTCCAGCCCATGACGTCGCGAAGCCAACCCTGCAGCGGCCCCGCATAGGTGAGAAAATCGACATAGGCATAGGCGACGATATAGGTCGGCAGCGCCAATGGCACGAGCAGGGCCCATTGAAATACCTTGCGCAACGGGAAGCGGCACATGGTAACGAGCCACGCCGTACCCGTGCCGATGATGAAGCTCAGTGCGCCAACGCCCGCCATGAGAACTAGCGTCCGCCAGACATAACCGGGCAGGACCGTTGCGATGAGATGCGGCCAGATGTTTTCGGCCGGAAACAGGGCGAGCACCGCGACGGTGATCACGGGGAGCGCCATCACCAGGCTTAAGACCAGGATTGCGATATCGATCAGCCACTCCGCCTTGGAGCGCGGCCTGGCTGCGAAACGGCGCGGATTGGTTGAGGCAAGGACCATGACTGAAATCGCTGACCTTGTCGCGCCGGAGGTCGGTTCAGGTCAAGCGGCAAGGACCCGTGTCGTGGGGAAGGTGATCTCGACCAGCGTGCCCTTGCTGGGCTCGCTGGTGATCGAAAAGACTGTGCGGTTGGCTTCCGCCAGAGCCTTGGTCAAGGGCAGGCCGAGCCCGGTGCCGGTGACCTCCCGGCCTTCGGTTGCGACGCGGCGGAACGGTTCCAGCGCCTCGCGCAGGTCGTTCTCGGTCATGCCGATGCCGGTATCCTTGACCCGCAGCTTCAACTCGCCGGATTTGAGGAACTGTCCCGAAACGATCACCTGGCCTCCCGGATCGGTGAACTTGACGGCATTCGACAGGAGATTGATGAGAATCTGACGCATGGATCGCAGATCGGCGACGACACTTGGCAGATCGGCGGGAATGTTCTTGCGCAGGATCACGCGTGCCGCGGTCGCCTGTTCCTGCATCATCTTGAAGGCGTGATCGACGACTTCGCCGAGATCGACCGCTGCGAAATTGAGTTCGAGCTTGCCGGCTTCCACTTTCGACAGATCGAGGAGGTCGTTGATCAGCGACAGGAGATGCGCGCCGCTGGTATGGATATCGTTGACGTAACCGCGATACTTGTCGTTGCGGATTTCACCGAAGCGTTCCAGGCGCATCACTTCGGAGAAGCCGAGAATGGCATTGAGGGGTGTGCGCAGTTCATGGCTGATCTTGGCGAGGAATTCCGACTTCTGGCGGCTTGCCTGTTCGGCCGATTCCTTTGCCTCGCGCAGTTCCTGTTCGGTCTTCTTCCACTGCGTGATGTCGCGCACGACGGCGCAGAACGCCGCGCTTTCCGGCCTTATCGGTTGCAATTTGCCGATCGTGAGAAAGAGTGGAACTTCGCCGCCCTGCTTCACGATCGCCGTCACTTCGCGTCCGTCGTTGAAGACGGACGCCAGGCCCGGGCCCTGCAAGGCAGCCAGATAGTCGCGCAGGGTCTTGCGGCTTTCGGGTGCGAAGAGTTCGGCAAAACTGCGCCCAATGACTTCTGCCAGCCGGTAACCGAAGATTGCTTCAGCGGCGGCGCTGAAGCTGCGGATCGTGCCGTCCGCGGCGAGCGTGATGATGCCGTCGGCCGCCGTGTCGAGAATGCTGCGCAGTTCTTCGTCCTGCTGGCGGGACGGCAATTCGGCCTTGACCGGTGGATCGGGCGGCCTGGCGGGGATCGGTTCCGGCGGCGCTACCGGCGGCTGGATCGCGGCGGCCGGGGGTTCGTCAGTCTTGCGAGGCTCGGGGCGTTTGATCGTGATCTGCCGCGCCGGGCCGCCGCGCCAGGCGATCTGAATGGCCGAAGCCGACAGCACGATGCGGCCCCCGTCACGCGTCGGCAGCGTTACGATCACCGGCTTTTCACCCACACTGTCAAAGGACCCTGCGAGGTCGGGCGAAGCCAGAATCTCATCGGTTGTTTCGGCGCCCAGCAGTGCGATCGCGCTGGGATTGACATAGTGAATGCGCCCGCCTTGCGCGACGATCGTGGGTTCGGGAAGGGTGTCGAGCCGCCGGACAACCGTCTGCGGGAGTTCGATCGGTGCGAGCTTGGGTCTTTGCGGGGTTGCCGGCTCTTCGCCAGCCGACCGCAGCGCATGTCCGAGCGCATGGAAGGCCGATTCGTCGTCGCGGCTAAGCCGCGAAGTCTTCGGCTTGTCGGACGCTTGCGCTACGGGAAGGGCAACCGGCCCGCGGGCCAGCAATTCGCGTTCCAGCGCACGCCGCTCCGAGACATCTTCGAAGACGAATACCAGACTGTCTCCGGCATCGCTCGTACCGGCGCGCCGGGCGGTGACCTTGATCTCGCGCTCGCCCACGGAAGTCTGCAGCTTCATGACTTCGCGAGCAATCCCCGCGGAAATAATGCTCTTGCCAAGACGCTCAACCCGATCTGTCCCCCCGAACAGAGCGGCAAGACTAAGTAACTGATCCGGCGAGAATAATTCTGCCGCGGCGCGATTGGCATGAAGGCCGCCGCCAAAGGCGACGATTGCGGCGGCCGGTTGTTCGGCAAAGGCCTGGGCGAGGAGGGGGGCTTCGAATGCCCCGCCGGCACACTCTTCGCCGATGATGAGGAGTCCGGGGCGCCCGTCCGGGAGGGTGTGGATATAGCAGAGGCTTTCCCTGACCGCGGCGCCTTCAACACCCCAGTCGAGCCGCACTGTTGCGTGCTGGCTGCGCTTCAGGCCGGCAAAAATTTCGCTTAAGTTCCGGATACTTGGCAGGGCTTCATCGAAAGGACGGTCGAGCAGGTCGAACAGCGTCTCATCGCCGATGGCGGCGATCCCGGCCGGATTCGCCCAGACAATGCGGCGGCGGGCCGCGTCCCAAAGCCAGGCTGGCCGGGGCGAGTCGCGCAGGTCTTCAAGCGTCGGCGCGGCGTTCGCGTTCACAACCATTCTCCGCCCGCACAAGCCCCACGGGCGTTCCCCCATTTTCCCGATTAAAGGTTAGTCAAATTTGAAGCATCCCGTCCATGTTTCATTAGGAATTGCGGCGATTTATGGTTAATTTGCACAGCGATGCTGCGTCGCAATAGAGATTATTGCATCGCACAAGATTTGCGCCTATTCTGGCGCCGGATCAGCGAGAGGAGATGCGCCATGGCCAAGCGACCGAAGCCCGAAATGCCTCTGGAAATGCCCAAGGAAGTCACTGAACTGGCTCAGAAATCCGTAGACCAGGCGCAGGCGGCCGTCGAGCGGGCCGAGGCGTTTGCCCACGATAATCTGCAGGTCTTCGATGCCGCGACCTCGGCCCTGAAGGCCCGTACCGCCGATTTCCAGCTCAAGGTTATGGAGATGGCACAGGGCAATCTCGATGCGAGCTTCGACTTCGCACGCCGCGCGCTCAGCGTTTCCGAGCCTGCCGAGTTCTTCGCCCTCCAGCAGGAGTTCGTGACCAAGCGTATCGAGCAATTATCCCGCCAATCCAAGGAGTTGGGTGAATTGTCGATGCTCTTTGCGAAGGAGACGGCGAAGCCCTTTCAGGATGGCTGGGTGAAGTCCTTTGGCGATTTCGGACGCTCCTTCTCGGGCTGATCCACTTGCGCCCAAAGTGAGTTGCGACTAGGTTGCGCGGCATTCGGCGAAGCCGGCATTTTGCAGCTGTAGCTCAGTTGGTTAGAGCGTCGGATTGTGGATCCGAAGGTCGGTGGTTCGAGACCACCCAGCTGTACCACTCTTGCAATTGCGCCTCGTTCTGGCGCGTTCGGACGCGCTTTTTCGTGGCATTTGACCCCCGTTTTCGCACTTCTTAGCGACACGAATTTGCGCATTTCCCGCGGCCCAAAGATATTGAACGGCCGTTCATTTCGTCGTTCTGCCGAATGAAAGAATGTTGCTACTTCCGGATGTATGGGGTCGTCCAATGCATGCTGTGCGTGAGCGGACCTGGCGCCGTCCGATTCCCCAGGCCGAAGGCCGCAGCGGGCAATCGTCGCAAGAATCCGTGCACTGACTGACCGGGCCGATCAGAAGGAAGTGAACGGGCAGCGCTCTTGCGCCGCCCGCCGCAGCGGACCATATCGGAAATCGAAACTTGAGCACGTTCGATGGAGAGGCGGATGCAGCAATACAAGAAGACGGCCGAGGCAGTCGCGGCACTCACCCCCGAGCAGTATTATGTGACCCAGCAGAGCGGCACCGAGCGCCCCGGCACGGGAGAGCTTCTCCACAACAAGGAGCCGGGGATCTATGTCGATATCGTCTCCGGCGAGCCCCTTTTTGCCTCTTCCGACAAATACGAGTCGGGATGCGGCTGGCCGAGCTTCACCAAGCCGATCGAACACGACAACGTCAGGGAACTGACCGACACCACCCATGGCATGATCAGGACCGAGGTGCGCTCGAAACACGCCGACAGCCATCTCGGCCATGTCTTTCCCGACGGCCCGAGGGACCGGGGCGGCTTGCGCTATTGCATCAATTCGGCTTCCCTGCGTTTCATCCCGCGCGACCGCATGGAAGCGGAAGGCTACGCAGCCTATCTCGATCAAGTGGAGGACATCTGATGGCACGCGAAACGGCAATTCTGGCCGGCGGCTGTTTCTGGGGCATGCAGGATCTGATCCGGCGCCAGGACGGCGTGATCGCCACCCGCGTCGGCTATACCGGCGGCGATGTGCCGAACGCCACCTATCGCAATCACGGCACTCATGCCGAGGCGATCGAGATCATCTTCGATCCCGAGAAGACCAGCTATCGCCAGCTTCTCGAATTCTTCTTCCAGATCCATGACCCGACGACGTTGAACCGCCAGGGCAACGACCGCGGGGTCAGCTATCGCTCGGCGATCTATTACACGAGCCCGGAACAGAAGCGCGTCGCCGAAGACACCATCGCCGATGTCAACGCCTCCGGATTGTGGCCGGGCAAGGTCGTGACCGAAGTGGCGCCCGCCGGACCCTTCTGGCAGGCCGAGCCCGAGCACCAGGATTATCTCGAGCGCTATCCCATGGGCTATACCTGCCACTTCATTCGCTCCGGCTGGAAACTGCCGAAGCGCGAGGCGAAAACCGAACGCGCCGCTTGACGGATTGGCAGTCGCCGCGATGCGAGGCAGGCGAGGTGCATGCCTCGCTTCGGGCTGCATCTAAGGATCGGCGGGCCAACGCGCAACGCTCCACGAGACCCGTGGCACGCCGCATCGGATTCGTCGACCGGCGGTGCGCATTGCGATCGAAGACACAACGTCTGCCGGCGTACCAGCCAGGGCTCGCCGATCGCGGGCGATCTTGCCCAGGACGACCAGCTCATGCGCATCCAGGCGCGCTATCTTCAGCGCGCGGAGCAGGATTTGCTGAAATCCGGTACGATCGAGAGCATCGATCAGAGCCGACGCCTATCGCGGGCTGCGCTGGGATGAGGGTCGCGCAAGTACACCTCTGGCCTTGGTCTTGCGGCGTTCCAGCCAGAAGCGGAACTGGGCCCAGGGAGACATCATCGGCAGGCTGAATGCCTTGAAGGGCGTGATGGCCACGAAGTTGATGTAACGACGATGATGTGGCGTCGGCTCTCGCGGCGTGACCCCATGAATGCTCTTTGCCGAATTGACGAAGGCGACCAGTTGATTTGCGCGATAGGCAATGAGCTTATCCTCGTTCACGGCAGAGAGCGGCGCGTAATGGCCGCCAAAGGCAGGCTTATCCTTGAAGCTGTAGAGTGCAAGATCGCCGCCTGCGCCGGTTTCTTCCGGGGCGCGCATGTACAACAGGCCGGCCCAGATTTCCTTTTCGCTGTCGACATGCGCCGGCCGCACCGAACCCTTGCGGGTTACCGGCGTGTTCACCACAAAAAGTGCATCGAGCGCGACATCGCCTTCCTTGCCGCTGCCGCGCCGAGTGACACGCCAGTCGGTTAGCCGCTTGCCAGCCCGCTTCTCAAGATGCGGGTGGGTGGCGCGTATGGCATCGCCGAACACGCGCACGAGCTCGTCCCAGAAATCGGGCGATGTGTGGTAGGCGAAAAAATCCTGCCATTCACGGCTGAATTCCGGGTTGCCGACAATGTCGCGCGCCGGGATGCGAACCGCCTGGTTGCTGGCAACCGCGGGCAGGGACGCGGTAAAGCGCTGAAGCGGCGGAAACTCTTCGGCGAGGCTGCGGTAGAGCGCGGTCTCGAAAACGTCTTCCAGTGTGGCATGGGCAAAGGGCGCCGAGCAAACATCGCCTGGAGACAGCTGTGTCAGAATCGAATGCGACATGGAGCCTCCTATCTTGGTCTAACCTCGCCCGCGTCGAGGCCCAGGGCATGGAATGATGTCGCGGGTATGGGGGCCACCGCCCGGATCTTGCGCAGATCCGTACCGGCCAGGCGCTCGACCGCAGCGACCGCTTCGTCGGCATCGGCGACGCCGACATCAAAAAACTGTTTCATGTTCGAGGGCCCGACCCGCGCCGAAACCTCCCAGCCATGGCTGGCCTTTGCCGGCCGCATCGCAAGGTAGAGAAAGGCCATCTGGCAGGCCGTGATCGAAGCCACGCTGGCCAGCGCGTAGGTCCAGGACAGCCAGTCATCGGGGGTATTGGCGGCAAGCGGACCGTCATCGGCTAGGTCTGTCGCCAGCGCAAGGAACTGCAGCACCACCGCAACCGCCAGAATCGCCTTCGCCGCATCGGCGCGCGTCAGGCGTGCAATCGCCAGGAATATGGCAATGCCTGTCACGATCCACACGCCAAGGACACAGAGGTCTTCCGCCAGCGTCTCGCTGCTCCAGGTCAAAAATTCGTTGCCGACGAGGAGGAGAAAGCCGGCGGCGGCGACCGCGAGACAGCGGCCGGTTTCGCGTCCATAAGCTCCCGAATAGGAGATGAAGGCACCTAGGCCCGCGACGGCGATGAGATTGATCAGCACATAGAGGGCGACGGGCGACGTCGCGGATTCCGGATCGATACGATAGGCGAACTGCAGGGCGAAGATGGCAAGCAGGATCGGCAATTGCCTGAGACCGACAGCCATCAGCCAATTGCTGCTGAAACCGAAATGCGCGGCCCGACTTAGCGTTAGCATGTTCGCCTCTCCACCGTCAGCGATTAGAGCCCCGTCCGCCTCGATTGGCAACCCGGTGGCCGCATGTGTTACGCGCGCAGCAGATTGGCGACGACGATCTCGCGCCAGAGGCGCATTGGCGAGACCCAGGAATCCGGCTGATTGTAGTTGCCGGAAAAGATGACACAGGCGAGATCGGCCTCGGGCATCAGCCACAGCCTTTGCCCGCCATTGCCGAAGCCGCCCGCCCAGGCGAGCGGGCGGCCAAAGGCTGGCGGA
>JAEUMG010000236.1 GCA_016793355.1 Hyphomicrobiales bacterium | reverse complement strand
TTCAGCCCCAGCGGCCGCAACTTTCCTGAAAATGTAGAAAGCAAGCCGCTCGACGAATTGATCGCGGCAAGCGACATATTGGTCCTGTGCTGTCCCTTGAAACCGGAAACCCGCGGGCTCATCGATGCGCGGCGCCTGGGGTTTCTCAAGCGCGGCGCGATCCTCATCAATGTATCGCGCGGGCCGGTTGTCGATGAGGCGGCGCTCATCGATGCATTGCGGACGGGCCGTCTCTGGGGCGCGGCGCTCGACGTCTTCAATACCCAGCCTTTGCCGCTCGGGCATCCCTTCTTCTCATTCGACAACGTGATCATCACGCCGCATATGGCGGGCATTACTGAGGAAAGCATGGCCCGCATGGGAACCGGCGCGATCGCGGAGGCCTTGCGGATCCTGCGCGGCGATTTGCCGGTGAATCTGGTCAATCCGGATGGTGTCGCCGCCTATCGCCGGCGGTTCGGCTGAAAGATCAGTATACGGAGCACGCTCCCCTCTCCCCTTGTGGAAGAGGGCGACGAGGGCCTTTGGGCCCGAGGCGGGTGAGGGGTAACGTGCCGCGTGACGGATGGGCGTAATTGTGGAATGCCTCCTCAACACGCCGCCGCCGGCTTGACCCACGCGCCGTTCTTCGCCGCCGATTGCAGCACCGCCTCGACAAAGGCGAGGCCCTCCACGCCGGCTTCCGCCAACGGCGCCAAGAGAGCCGGCGCGTGCGGCGCGCGGCCCTCGGCCCGCGCATGAATGAGCTCGGCATAATCGCGATAGAGATTGGCGAAGCCCTCGACGAAGCCTTCCGGCAATCCCGCGACAAGCCGCGTGCCGTGTTTGGCGGCAGGCGACGCCGCATGACCGCGATAGATTGTGCGCGGCGCTCCGTCGAGCGGCCGCAGATGCAGGGAGTCCGGCAGTGACTGATCCCAGGCGAGGCTCCCCGTCTCGCCATAGACGCGCAGGCGCAGGCCCACCGGCTCGCCGGCCGCCACCATGCTGGCCCACAGGCTCCCGCGCGCGCCGCCCTGATAGCGCAGGCCGACAAAGGCATTGTCCTCGAGCTTGCGTCCCGGCACGAATGTCTGGATATCGGCCGAGAGTTCGTCGAGCGTGAGGCCGGTGACGAAATTCGCCAGGTGCAAGGCATGCGTTCCGATATCGGCGACGACGCCGCTCGGCCCCGCAACGGCCGGATCGATACGCCAGGTCTGCTTGATGCCTTCCGCTTCAAGCGGGACGGAGAGCCAGCCCAGCAGAAACTCGACCTGGACGAGCCGCACGCGGCCGATCTCGCCCTGCGCCACGAGTTCGCGCGCCTCGCGTACCAGCGGATAGCCGGTGTAGTTGTAAGTCACGCCGAGCAGCCTGCCCCTGGCCGCCGCGAGATCGCGCAAGGCCACCGCCTCTGCAAGGCTCGTCGCCAGGGGCTTGTCGCAAATGACATCGATGCCCTTTTCGAGGAAGGCGCGCGCGATCGCCGCATGCGAATGATTGGGCGTGACGATGCTGACGACTTCGATGCCGTCCTTGCGTTCGGATTCCTGCGCCGCCATTTCGGCGAAACTTGCATAGCTGCGCTCGGGTGCGATATGGCAATCGGCGGCCGAGAGATGCGCGCGCTCCGGATCGGACGACAGCGCGCCCGCGACCAGTTCGTAACCGTCATCGAGTCGCGCCGCCATGCGATGCACATGCCCGATGAAGGCTCCGCGGCCGCCGCCCACCATTCCCCAGCGCAATCGTCTCGGCATCGTGTCAATCCTTCATCTGGCGGACCCCATCGTCTCAATAGGTCGCGCGGCCGCCGGTGAGATCGAACGTAAAGCCGGTGGTGAAACCGCAGGCCGGCGAGACGATCCAGGCGATGAGGCTCGCGGCCTCTTCAAGCTCGCCGCAGCGCTTCATCGGGATCTTGTCGGTCATGTACTTGACCTGCGCGTCGGGGAGTGCCGCGACCATCGGCGTGCGGATGACGGCGGGTGCGAGCGCATTGATGGTAATGCCGGTCTCGGCATAGTCCTTGCCCATCACCTTGACGAGTCCGATCAGCCCCGCCTTGGTCGCCGAATAGGCCGCCATGCCGGCATTGCCTTCCTTGCCGGCGATCGAGGCGACATGAAGAATGCGCCCATAGCCGCGTTTCAGCATATGCGGCAGGACAGCCTGCGAGGCGATGAGCGCGCCTTTGAGATTGATCTCATAGACTCGATCGAAATCCTCAAGCGAGACCTCATGCGTCTTGATGTTGGTCTTGCCCGTGATGCCGGCGCAATTGACGAGACCGTCCAGCTGGCCATGCGTCTCGATGATCGCCGCGATTGCCGCTTGGAGCTTCGCCGGATGCGCCACATCGGCGGCGAGCGCATCGGCCGTGCCGCCGGCCTTCTTGATGGCGCTCGCGGTTTCCTTGGCGCCCGACTCGTGCTGATCGATGCAGGCGACCGTCACGCCCTGCCCTGCGAGAAATTCGGCTGTCGCCTTGCCGATTCCGCTTGCCGCGCCGATCACCGCAACCACATAGGGTTGCCTGTCGAAATAATTCATGATGCCCCCATTTCCATCGGCGCAATTTATGGCTGCGCGGCCGCGAACAAGCAAGGCTGCGCTTGCATGGGTGCCGCTCTCGATTAGGATGACGCCGGGAGGAATTTCCAATGTCGTGGATCGATCGTTTTTCCATCACGGGCAAGCGCGCCCTTGTGACCGGCGCATCGAAGGGCATCGGCCTCGATATCTGCGCGGTGCTGTCGGAGGCGGGTGCCGATATCGCCGCTGTGGCGCGCGACAAGCAAGGCCTCGCGGAGGCGAAATCCTTGGTCAAAAAAAACGGCCGCCGCTGTGCCGTGATCGAAGCCGACCTCGCCGATGTCGATGAGACGCGCCATGCGGCCCGCGCGGCGCTGAAGGAATTCGGCACCATCGACATTCTCGTCAACAATGCCGGCATCGCGCTGGTCGAGCCCCTGCTCAAGGCGAGCGTCGAGAATTGGGATCGCACCATGGCGGTCAATCTGCGCGCGCCGTTTCTTCTCGCCCAGGAACTGGCGCCGGCCATGATCGCCCAGAAATCCGGCAAGATCGTCAATATCTCGTCGCAGGCCGGCGTCATCGGGCTTGACGATCACGCCGCCTATTGCGCCTCGAAGGGCGGCATCAACCAGTTGACCCGCGTCATGACCAGCGAATGGGCGCGCCACGGCATCAACTGCAACGGCGTTTGTCCCAACATCATCCTCACCCCCATGGGCGAGCAGGTCTGGGGCGATCCGGCGAAGAGCAAGCCGATGCGCGACAAGACGCCGCTCGGCCGCTTCGGCAAGCCGGTCGAGGTTGCCGATCTCGTGCTCTATCTCGCCTCGCCGGCGTCGAACTTCGTCAATGGCGAGATGATCATGATCGACGGCGGCTTCACGGCGCTTTAGCGCAGTTTCTCGCCGCGGCACGGCCCTCGCCCGCTCTCCCGCCCGTCCTTCGCAGGGAAGGCGATGCGGGAGGGCCGGGAAATATTTCTGCAAAATCCGGGATCGGGGACTAGACACAGTTCGTTTTGTGTTCTATGGAGCCGCCATGGACAGGGCCTCAGCCATCGAACACCAGCGCCTGCCGCTCATCGGCCATGTCATGGCGCTCTTCGCCATGATCGGGCTTGTCGAGGGCGGAACCGTCGAGCGGGTGCCGAAGCCGCTCCACCGCTCTGTGTTGAGAATCCTGCGCACGATGGAATCGGCCGTCAGGCGGCTGATCGTTGCGGCGGCGCGCGATATCGTGCTCGAGCCCCCGAAGCCCCGTCCGCCCCGGGCGAGGGCCAAAACTCGCGACAAAGCCAAGGCCAAGGCGGATGGCGAAGGCAAAGAAAAGCGCAAACGCCGTCCCCTGTTCAACCTCTTCGATCCGCTCAAGCGCCTTGGCCGCCGCTTCAGGAAGAAGAAACGCCGGGGGCCTGAGCCGCGCGCCTATTTCTTCCCGCCCGATCC
>JAEUMG010000194.1 GCA_016793355.1 Hyphomicrobiales bacterium | reverse complement strand
CTGATCGAAGGCGAGGGACCGTCCGAGGCCTTCCGCCTCGATGGCGTGAAGGGCGTCGCCGTCGTCTTCAAGCCGGCGCAGGGCAGGAAATGTGCCCGCTCCTGGAAGATCAGCCCCGCGGTCGGCAGCGATCCCGAGTTTCCGGATATCACCCCGCGCGATGCCGAGGCCGTGCGCGAATGGGACAAGCGATTCGGGCGCAGCGCGTGAGGCGCGGCCCGTACCTCTGGGGCCATCTCTCGGTCCTGGCGATTTCTTTTGCCGCGATCGGCTTTGCCCTCGACCAGTGCCTCAAATGGTGGCTGCTGCATGTTTTCGACATCGCCGATAGGGCGCCGGTCGCGGTCTTTCCCGGTCTTGACCTCGTTCTCGCCTGGAATCGCGGCATCTCCTATGGCTGGCTCACCAGCCATGCCTGGCAGGCGCAATGGCTGCTCATTGGAGTCAGCATCGTTGTTTCGGCGATTCTCTGGGTCTGGAGCGCCAGAACCGACCGTCCCGTAACGGCAACGGCGCTCGGCCTCGTCATCGGCGGCGCTCTGGCGAACGCGCTGGATCGGGCACTTTACGGCGCCGTCGCCGATTTCTTCCATTTTCACGTCGGCGACTTCAACTGGTACATCTTTAACCTCGCGGATGTCGCCATCGTTGCCGGGGCGGCCCTGTTGTTCTATGAGTCTCTCGCTGCGGCAGGCCGCCGGTAAGGCCACGGAATTGCCCGATTGCTTCGCCATTGATGCTCAATAATCTAGCGGGAATGAGGGGATAGGCACGATCATGAACGAGATGAAGGGAACCGCCCTGAGTCTGGCCGTTCTTTTGGTCCTGGGCGCCTGTTCGGAAACGCAGTTCGCCGACACCCTCGGCGTCGGCAAGAGCGCCCCCGATGAAAGTCAGATCCGCGTCAACCAGGCGCTTTCGCTGCCACCCGATCTGCGTTTGAAGCAGCCGACCGGTGAAATCACCGAATACGGCACACCGAACAAGGTTGCTGCGGCGAGCACCGCGAGCCGGTCGGTGTCCGTCGCTCCCGCCGATGTCGAAGAAACTGCGGCTGAGGAACCGGTCATGACGGCCTCCACCGACCCGGTGGCGACACCGAAGCCGGTCAAGACGGCGACAACGGCGCCCGGCGAAACGCCTCCGGCGCCCACCCTCGACGATGCCTACGCCCGCTACGGAATTTCCAAGACCTATCCCAATGGCAAGCCCAAGCCCACGGGCGTGCTTTATGACGAGCTTCGCAAGGCGCAGGCCGCCGAGAAGCGCGCCAATGATCCGAAATACGGCACCATCTGGAACATGGGCGATATGTTCGGCAGCGATTGATCCTGCCGCGTCATTACCGAAAGTTCAGTGGACGCGGGCGCGCCCTTGCGCGATTCAAAGACGCCCGCCGCGCAAGCAAGAGGTCACGAATGTCCGCACTGCGCAGATTGCTACTCGTCACGGCGCTTGGCTTGAACCTGTCCCTGGCTGGGCAGGTCTCGGCCGAACCGATCATCAAGAATGTTTCGACATTCATGCTCGGCAACGGCATGCAGGTTGTCGTCATTCCCGATCATCGCGCCCCGGTCGTCACGCACATGGTGTATTACAAGGCGGGCTCGGCCGATGAGCCGATGGGCGAGGCGGGGATTGCGCATTTCCTTGAGCATCTGATGTTCAAGGGCACGCCCAGATACCCGGCCGGCGAGCTCGATCGCGTGATCCGCATCAATGGCGGCGAAG
The DNA here is from genome assembly GCA_016793355.1 of Hyphomicrobiales bacterium. Classification (GTDB taxonomy): domain Bacteria; phylum Pseudomonadota; class Alphaproteobacteria; order Rhizobiales; family Aestuariivirgaceae; genus JAEUMG01. The sequence continues at coordinate 2,729 of JAEUMG010000194.1, read as the reverse complement.
GGAATGCCTTCACCACCCGCGATTACACCGGCTACTATCAGCGCATCGCCAGGGATCAGCTTGATCTCATGATGGATCTTGAAGCCGATCGCATGCAGAACCTCGTTTTGAAGGACGAGAACGTTCTTCCCGAGCGCGATGTCATCCTCGAAGAGCGCCGCGAGCGTATCGACAACGACCCCTCCAGTCTGCTCGGCGAGCAGCTCGATTCGGTCCTCTATCACGCGCATCCCTACCAGAAGCCGGTCATCGGTTGGATGGAGGAGATGAAGCAGCTCGACCGCGAAGATGCGATCGACTTCTACCGGACCTTCTACACGCCCGCCAATGCCGTGCTGGTCGTGGCCGGCGATGTCACAGCCGAGGAGGTGAAAGCCCTCGCCGAGAAACGCTATGGTGTGCTGAAGAACACCTTCACGCCCAAGCCGCGCCTGCGCACGCCGGAGCCCGAGCCGATTGCGGCGCGTCGCGTCATCTTGAAGGATAACCGTGCCGCCTCGCCGATGCTGCAGCGCGCCTATGTCGCGCCATCCTATGCGACCGACAGCGATGGCGAGGCCGAGGCGCTTGAGATTCTTGCCGAGATCATGGGCGGTGGTACCACCAGCCGTCTCTACCGCAAGCTCGTCGTCGATGATCGCGTGGCCGCCTATTCCGGCGCTTGGTATTCGGGCGACGGCCTCGATAGCGGCAGTTTTTCGGTCTATGGCGCGCCGGCGCCCGCCGTCGACATCGCAAGGGTCGAGACCGGCATCGACGCCGTCATCGAGGATATCATCACGAACGGCGTTACGCCGGAAGAACTCGCCCGCGCCAAGAACCGGCTCATCGCTGCCTCCGTCTATTCCCTCGACAGCCAGTCGGCATTGGCTCGGAGCTTCGGCACTGCCTTGACCACAGGTCAGACGGTGGAGGACGTGCTTGAATGGCCGCAACGCATCGAAGCCGTGACAGCCGAGCAGGTGAAGGCTGCGGCCGCGCGTGTGCTCGACGAGCGCCGCTCGGTCACCGGCCTCTTGCTGCCTGGAGACAATCCGAGCGGCGCCGCCGCACCAAATCCCGCCGCGCTCGACAGCGCCACTCAGCATTGAAAGTTCGATTCATGTCCCGTTTAATGTTCGGCCTGCGCTGCATCGTCATTGTCGCGGCCTTGCAACTGACCGCGTTGACCCTGCCGGCCCGCGCCGTCGATATCCAGGAAGTGACGAGCCCCGGCGGCATCAAGGCCTGGCTTGTGCAAAGCCCCACCATCCCGCTCATCGCCATGAACTTTGCCTTTAAGGGCGGCGCGGCACTCGATCCGCCGGGCAAGGAAGGGCTCGCCAATTTTCTGACCGGAATGCTCGACGAAGGCGCAGGCGACATCGATTCGAAGACCTTCCAGACCATGGCCAGCGACCTGGCAATGAAGATGTCGTTCAGTTCCGATCGCGATAGTTTCGAGGGATCGTTTCAGACATTGTCGCGCAATCGCGACGAAGCCTTCAGACTGCTCAAGCTCGCGTTGACTTCGCCCCGTTTCGAGGAGGAGCCGATGGAACGCGTGCGCGGGCAGTTTCTTGTCAGCGCGCGTCTCGATCTTGAAGAGCCTGAGAAGATGGCCTCGCGCGCCTGGATGAAGCGCACCTTCGGCGATCATCCCTATGGCCGCGAGAGCGACGGCACGCCCGAGAGTCTTGCCAGGATCACCACCCAGGACCTGCGCGATCTTCACGCACGTCTCTTCACTCGTCAGGGCCTCCTCATCTCCGTCGTCGGCGACATCGATGCCGAGACCCTGAAGACGCTTCTCGACGACACTTTCGGTGCATTGCCCGATCATCCCCCACCGGCCCAGCCGGCGGAGGCGCTGGCTGCCCCCGGGCCCTCGCTTGAGGTCATCGATCGCGACATGCCCCAAAGCATCATGGTGTTCGGCGGCCCCGGCATCCGGCGCGACGATCCCGATTTCATTCCGGCCTATATCATGGCGGAGATCCTGGGCGGCGGCGGCTTGGGCTCGCGCTTGACCGAGGAGGTGCGAGAGAAACGCGGCCTTACCTACGGCGTCAGCCTGGGCCTCTATCCGCTCGATTATGCGGGCCTCGTTCTCGGCAGTCTCGGCACCCGCAACGAGAAGGCCGGCGAGGCGCTTGAGGTCGTAAAATCGGTGATGAAGCGTTTTGCCGAGGAGGGTCCGACCCAGCGCGAGCTCGATGAAGCCAAGACCTATCTTACCGGGTCCTATCCGTTGCGTTTCGATTCCAACACCAAGATCGCCAGGCAATTGCTCGCGATCCAGCAAGACGATCTCGGCATCGACTATATCAAAAGGCGCAATGCCATGATCGAAGCGGTCACCCTCGATCAGGTCAAGGCGCAGGCAAAGCGCCTGATCGATCCCGGGAAAATGATCGTCACCGTCGTCGGGCGGCCCAAGGGCCTCGGCGCCGAACACAGCGCGAATTAATCTCTTCCCCCTCCCCCTTGTGGGGAGGGCAGGGGTGGGGGTCGCCATAGTGCCTGCCACCATCAGCCAACGAAAAGATTTGCCCCCACCCTTAATCCCTCCCCCCACGAGGGGGAGGGAAATTAACTGCCTCTCCCCCCACTCCGGAATCGGCTATCCTCGCCGATCATGCGCATTCGCAGGCTTTCGGAAGGAACCGTCAACCGCATCGCCGCCGGCGAAGTGGTCGAGCGCGGCGCGTCCGTCGTGAAGGAGCTGGTCGAGAACTCGATCGATGCCG
>JAEUMG010000189.1 GCA_016793355.1 Hyphomicrobiales bacterium | reverse complement strand
CGTAATCTGGGGAGAAGAAGAGGTCGTCAATCAGGTTGATATTCGGATCAACAATTTCTCCAATGGAGATTATGGAATCACGCTTTACGACGAGCCTTTTGATCTGTTCAACGAGAACGGCGTCGACTTGGCGGCGCTAGAAGACCATAATGATATGGTGAACACGCTCACTGCGAATGGCAACCTGCCGACACTCGTCGTCGACCCCATCAGCGGCTGGTCCTTAGCCTAACGTCTCGATAGGAAGCGTGGCACCCTTCAAAGCGGGTTGTCTGACAGTGTTGGCGGGTGCCGTCGCAGTCATCGCGACGATCTATGTACTTCACCGGCAATCGTTCTGCATCAGTGAATGGCGGTTCACGAGTGATGAGGTGAAAATAAACGCGGCGGCGTTTGAGGCATTTCAGTGGAATAATGCAACAAACTCCAATCCAAAAGTGAACAGACCCATTCGATACGCGAGCATTGAAGAATTTCGCACGATAAATCCCGATTGCTGCCAGATTGCTACCATCGAAGAGGTGAGACGGTGGCACGGTGAGCCAAGTTTCATGAATGTCTTGTTCGGATACCAGACAGACATTGTGAAAGTCCGCTATGCCGAACGGTTTCTGAAGGAGGATGAAACGCATCAGAGCAAGGAAAAGCTTATGATGATCCCAGTCTCTTCATGTGGTGCCGTTGTTATTGATTAACAGGGGAATGCTCGAAGTGTGGAAGGCGAAGACCGTGATGTTCGTCAAGCGCGGCATGTCGTCGGGCTATGCCGGCATCGACAACACGCTGTTCTACCGCGACAACACGATGATGCTTTTCGGCGACGCCAAGAAGATGACGGAAGAAATCGTCAAGGCGATGTCGTAGTTGCCTCGCTTTTTCTTTGTCCGGTTATTGCCTCGCTAACCACGCGCCTCCACGCTTCCTTTTCCGTTTTCTGCTAAAGCGTCGCCGCTGGCGGCCATTTCGATTAACGCCGCTTCATTTGTCGGCGGGTCTATTGTCCGCTAGTGGATCGGTCCGGCGCGGGAATCAGGCGGTTTGTCGTGAGGCTTGCGATGAACATTTGGCGGACGGGCACGCTTGCGGCCATGCTGTGGCTCGCCGCAACGGCCGCTCACGCCCAGTCACCCGGCGTTTTCGACGATCACATCCTGTTCGGCCAATCGGCGGCGCTCGGCGGGCCGGCCGCGCGACTCGGCTCCGAGATGCGGCGCGGTATCCTCGCCGCCTTCGAGGAAACGAATCGGGCGGGCGGCGTCCACGGGCGGCGCCTCGAATTGCGCTCCTATGACGATCGCTACGAGCCGGAACTGGCGGTCGCCAATACGCTCAAGCTCATCAATGACGATCATGTCTTCGCGTTGATCGGTGCGGTCGGCACGCCGACCTCGGCGGCAACCGAGCCGATCGCCATGGCGGATGGCGTTCCCTTCATCGCTCCCTTCACCGGAGCGGCATTCCTGCGCGATCCGGCGCTCTCCAACGTGGTGAATATCCGCGCTTCCTATTTCGAGGAGACCGAGGCCATCGTCGAACACCTGGTCGGCGGCATGGGCCTCACGCGAATCGGGGTGCTCTTCCAGGATGACTCCTACGGCCGCAACGGGCTTGCAGGGGTGAAGCAGGCGCTGGAGCGGCGCGGCCTGCAAGTGGTTGGTGCGGAAGCCTATATGCGCAATACCACCGCGGTAAAGGCTGCGCTGCTCGGGCTGAAGCGGCAGGACCCGCAAGCCATCGTGATCGTCGGTGCCTATCTGCCGAGCGCGGTCTTCACACAATGGGCGCGCAAGCTTGGTGTGAACGCGCCGATCTTCAATGTCTCCTTCGTCGGCAGCGCGGGGCTTGCGCAGGCGCTGGGTCCGGCCGGCGAGGGCGTCTACATTTCGCAGGTGGTGCCATTTCCGCGCGGGGACACGATCCCGCTGCTCGAGCAGTATCGCCAGGCACTGGTTGCCAATGACGTCACCGCGCGGCCGTCCTTCGGCTCTCTTGAAGGCTATATTGCCGGGCGTCTGACCGCGGAGGTTCTGGCCCGCGCCGGCGACAATCCGACCCGCGAAGGCTTCCTGAAGGCGCTCGTCGAGACCGGCACATTCGACATCGGCGGCTTCAAGCTCACATTCGGAAAGGGCGACAATAGCGGCTCGGAAGAAGTCTTCCTGACGGTCATCAAGGACGGCGATGTCGTTCCCGCCGAACGGCTGTCGCAATGAATCAGGACCCCGCCGGCCCGCAGGTCCAGCGCCGCCGGCCGCTGCTCGGCCTGTCAACCAAGCTCTATATCGCGATTGCCGGCGCGGTGGCCTTCACCTTGGCGGCGAGCCTTGTCGCGTGGATATCCTTCGTCGAACTCGGGCAGTTGCAGCGGCGTATCACGCGCGAGCACATCCCGTCGATCACGGATTCGCTGAGGCTCGCCCAGCAGAGCGCGCTGATCGCCGCTACGACCCCGGCGCTGGTTTCGGCGACCAGCGAGGACGAGCAGCGTCGCCTCATGGGCGCATTGCGCGATCAGCAGAAGGTGATTGCCGGGCTGATTGCCGATCTCGAGGGCCAGATCGCCGGTGCTTCCGATCGCGGGATACCGCATGAACTGATCGAGGAAATCCGCAAGGCGACGGGCGAGCTTGCCGGCATCCTCGACCGGCTCGATCAATCGGTCGGCCGGCAGCTTGCGCTCAGCCGCGAACTTGCCGGCCGGCGCGACCGCGCGGTGGAGCTGCATCGGCGTCTGATCGAGAAGCTGACGCCATTGCTCGACGATGCGACGATGTATCTCGTCACCGGCTACCGCACTCTTGAGGACGTCGCGCCGGTTGCGGAAGGCCAAAGGCTGTCGCAGGATGCGCTCCTCGACTATGCCGCGACCGCGCAGCTCGGGATCGAGGGCAATCTCATCGGCGGCCTCCTCGCCGAAGCCGCCAATACGCCGGACGTGAATCTGATCGCGCCGCTGCGCGAGCGCTTCGAGGCGGCCGCCGATCGCTTTCAGGCGGCACTTGGCGTTGTCAGCGGCGATGAGGCGGATGCGCTTCGTCTGGTTGCAGACGGATTGATCAGTCTCGGCGACGGCCAGGGCGGCATCTTCGCGCCGCGCCGGGAGTTCCTGGTCGAGGCGCAGGCGGCGAGGGACTTTGCCGAGCAGGCAAGGATCATTGCCGCGCGCCTGACCGGCGATGTCGACAGGCTGGTGGCGGGGGTCGAGGCGCGGACGATGGACGCGGTGGCGGCGTCCAATCGCGCCATCGATCTCGGCGGCAAATTGCTATTGTTGCTGAACGGCATCGCCATTCTTGGAGCCCTGCTGATCAGCTGGCTCTACGTGGCGCCGCAGGTGACCGCGCCCGTGGTGCGCCTGACCGATGCCGCCTCGGCCTTCGAGGAGCAGCATTTCGACCCGGAAAGCCTTGCAGGCGTCAGGAAGCGCAAGGACGAGCTCGGCGAACTCGCTCGCACCTTTACGCGCATGGCCGGCGAAGTGCAGGCGCGTACCAAAATATTGGACCGGCTGGTGGCCGAGCGCACCAGCAAGCTCGAAAGCGTCGCGAACCGGCTTGCCAAGTATCTCTCGCCGCAGATCTACAACTCGATCTTTTCTGCCAAGAGCGATGCCCCAGGCGCCTTGGCGCGCAAGAACCTCACCATCTTCTTCTCCGACATCGAAGGCTTCACCGATATCAGCGACGGCATGGAGCCGGAGCGCCTGTCCTTCTTCATCAACACCTATCTGCGCGAAATGTCGAACATCGCCATCGAGCATGGCGGCACCATCGACAAGTTCATCGGCGATGCCATCCTGGTCTTCTTCGGCGATCCCGAGACCGAGGGCGACCGCAACGACGCCCTGAAATGCGCGCGCATGGCGCTGCGGATGCGCGAGCGCGTTCTGGAACTGGAGAAAGTCTGGCACGAGAACGGCATCTCCAAGCCGCTGCGGGTGCGCATGGGGATCACCACCGGATATTGCACGGTCGGCAATTTCGGCTCCGATCAGCGGCTCGATTATACGGTGCTCGGCGGTCCGGTGAACCTCGCCGCGCGGCTGCAGGCGACGGCCGAGGCGGACACGATCCTGATCGCCGAATCGACCTGGCTCTTGATCCGCGATGCGGCGGACACGACGCCGATGGGCGAGATCACGCCGAAAGGCTTCGTGCGGCCGATCAAGTATTACCGGCTCAACGGCCTGGCGGCGCAGGAGGGCGCGACCGCCCTGACGCGCACCGGGCGGCATGTCTCGGTCAATATCGCCGACCGGCGCAACATCCCCGAGGCCCTCGCGGAACTGCGCCGCATCGAGGCGGAGCTGGCGGGGCAGGTGCCAGCCGATCAGAACCCCGCATAGAGGTTGATCAGGCCGTAGAAGCCCATGTCGGCATCGTCGAGATCCCATCCCGCGCCGGCGGCGCCGGAAAGCTCGGCGTCGGCCTTGAGCTTCCACGCCGCCGAGAGGCCGGCGCGGCCTTGCGCGAATCCCGCCGCGCCGACGGCGCCGGCTTCCGGGCCGATACTCAGCGTTTCTGTCACCCGATAGGCGAGCTTGAGATCGGCCGAGAATGTTTCAAACGCGGTCGAGTAGGTGCCGTAGCCCGCAAGGTAGAAGGAGCCGCCAAGCGGCGCATAGGCCTCAACGAGTCCCTTGACACCCCATTCGGTGCCGCGCGGCGATGCACCGGAATCCTTGTTATCGTGGCGGTTGACGTCGCCCCCGGCATAGAAGGCGAATGCCGCGCCATCGACATTCGCGCGATAACCGAGGAGCAGGTTGGCATCGTATTGGACGACATCATGCGGATCATCGCCCGTTGTCCGGTAGCCGCCCCCGCCCAGTCCGAGGCGCGCAACCAATCCGCCCCGGTCGGCATCGCCGGCGACGAACAGGCCCGTGCCGACATAGCCATAGACATAATCGGGCCCGGCGCTCAGTCCGGTCCAGGCGCTCCAGCGATTGACGGCTTCCTCTGCCGCGCATGGCGATGCAGCCAGGCCAAAACATAGCCCGGCGGCGATCGTCCTGACCGTGCTCCGCCCCATTGCCGCCGCCTTTCCCAAGGGCAAGTTTAGGCTTTCGAACGCAATTCTGGCAATGCCCGGTCGCGCGGGAGTCCACAGCTTCATCGCCGTGTCGCGTCGCGCATATACTCTCAGGCCGCGCCGAGAGGACGGGTGCGTGGCGCATCACAACGCCCTGTAAACGCGCCACGCAATCGTCTACATTTATCGCCAATGCTCGCCTCGCGAGGACGGCGGCGAACGGATAATGGTGGACACCACGGACAAGACGGTTCTGGACCTGCCCAAGGTCTATCTGGTGCGGATGATGGTGTTCACCCTGATCGTGGGCATCATCGCCGCGGTGCTTTATCCGGGTATCGAGACCGCCTTCCGCGCCAATGTCGGCCTCAACGGGCTCATCATCGGGGTTTTGCTGCTCGGCATCGTTTATTCGTTCCGGATGGTCTGGCGGTTGTGGCCGGAGATCAACTGGGTCAACCATTTCCGCATCGCCGATCCGGGCCTCGACGTTCCCTATACGCCGCGTCTGCTTGCCCCCATGGCGGCGCTGCTGCGCGACCGGCAGGGGCGCACCGTGCTCAGCACCATGTCGATGCGCTCGATGCTCGATTCGCTTGCCTCGCGCCTCGACGAGGCACGCGACATCTCGCGCTATCTGGTGGGACTGCTGATTTTCCTCGGCCTGCTCGGCACATTCTGGGGCCTGCTGCAAACCGTGAGCTCGGTCGGGGCCGCCATCAAGGCTCTCGATGTGACGGCCACCGAATCGGGAACCGTGTTCGAGAGCCTGAAGGCCGGGCTGGAGCGGCCGCTTGCCGGCATGGGGCTTTCCTTCTCGTCCTCGCTCTTCGGACTGGCGGGCTCGCTGATTCTCGGCTTTCTCGAACTGCAGGCGAGCCAGGCGCAGAACCGTTTCTATACCGATCTCGAGGACTGGCTTTCGACCATCACCGACATCGAGGCGGGCGAGAGCCAGCTTGCCGTGCCGCATTATCTCCGCCTCGATCTGCAGGGCCTGCAGAAGGGCATCGAGCGCATCAACAAGACGCTGGACGATGCGCTGGGTTCGGAACCCGCGGCTCCTGCGGGAAGCACGCCGTCCGATTCGGAATCGCTCGACCGCCTGGCCGGTGCGGTCGCCAATCTGGTGAACCAGATGCGCGAGGAGCAGAAGATCGTCCGGCAATGGGCGCAGAACCAGCAGGCGCAGCAGAACGAGCTGCATCGCCTGATCCTGCGTACGACGGGACAGGCAACGGCGCCGCCGCGTCCCGGTGGGCCGCGGCTGGCGGTCGAAGACGAGGAGTAACATCCGATGGCAACCGCCCTGAGCAAGCGCCGGCGCGGCGAAGTCAATTATTACTGGCCGGGTTTCGTCGACGCGATGGCGCAGCTTCTGCTGGTCATCACCTTTCTCCTGTCGGTCTTCATGATCGCGCAGTTCCTGCTGGCGCGCGAAATCTCCGGCCAGGATTCGGCCTTGAGCAAATTGCGCGCGCAGATCGCGGAATTGACCGATCTGCTCGCGCTCGAACAGTCGGCGAAGGCCGAGCTCGAAGCGACATTCGCCGCACTCACCGATGACTTCACGGACGAGAAGGCCAAGAATGCCCAGCTTCAGGCGCTTCTGTCCGACGAGGCGGCGAAGGGCTCGGATGCGGGCGGCGCGATCGCCGGGCTGACCACCCAGCTTGACCGCGAGAAGCAGATTTCTTCCGAAGCGCTTGCCAAGGTCGAATTGCTCAACCAGCAGATCGCAGCGCTTCGCCGGCAGATCGCGACGCTCAACGGGCTGTTGAGCGATGCTGAAGCGCGCACCAAGGCCGATCAGGCGCAGATCGTCGATCTCGGGCGCAGGCTCAATTCGGCGCTCGCCCAGCGGGTCCAGGAATTGTCGCGCTACCGGTCGGAATTCTTCGGGCGCCTGCGCAAGATCCTGAGCCAGCGTTCGGACATTCTCGTCGTGGGCGATCGCTTCGTCTTCCAGTCGGAAGTCCTGTTCTCCAAAGGCTCGGCCGATCTCAATGCCGCCGGCGAGCAGGAGATGGCCAAGCTTGCCGCGGCCCTGAAGAGCCTCGAGGGTGAAATTCCCTCCGATATCGCCTGGGTGTTGCGGGTCGACGGGCACACCGATTCGGATCCCATCCAGTCTTCGGCGTTCAAATCGAACTGGGAATTGTCGGCGGCGCGCGCCATTGCGGTGGTGAAGTTTCTGATCGCGCA
>JAEUMG010000125.1 GCA_016793355.1 Hyphomicrobiales bacterium | reverse complement strand
CCGCGCGGTCGTGGCGCCCTATCTCGACAAAGCCTGAAAGAAAGCCAAAGCATGATCGATATCGCCAGGGTACGTGCCGAGACCCGCGGCTGCGAGCAGGTCATCCATTTCAACAATGCCGGATCGTCGCTGCCGCCGGCGCCGGTCGTCGATGCGGTGGTCGCGCATCTGAAACGCGAGGAAGAGGTGGGCGGCTACGAGGCGGCGGCCGAGGCGCAAGGCGAGATCGATGATTGCTATCGCGCCATTGCCGAACTCATCAAGGCCAGTCCGGAGGAGATCGCCATCGTCGAGAACGCGACGCGGGCCTGGGACATGGCCTTCTATTCGCTATCCTTCAAGCCGGGCGACAGGATCCTCACCGCGCGCGCCGAATATGCGAGCAACTACATTGCCTTCCTGCAGGCGGCACGGAAGACGGGCGCGGCGGTCGACGTGGTGCCGAGTGAGGTGACGGGAGAGGTTTCGGTTTCAGCTCTCGAAAACATGATCGATCCGCGCGTAAAGCTCATCGCCATCACGCATGTTCCGACCAATGGCGGCCTCGTCAATCCGGCCGCCGAAATTGGCCGGATCGCGCGGGCCAATGGCATCCCGTATCTGCTGGATGCCTGCCAGTCGGTCGGCCAGTTGGCGATCGATGTCGAAGCGCTCGGTTGCGACATGCTTTCGGCGACGGGGCGGAAATATCTGCGCGGTCCGCGCGGCACCGGCTTTCTCTATGTGCGGCGCGGGTTGATCGAGAAGCTTGAACCGCCCTTTCTCGACCTCCATGCCGCCGAATGGGTGGCGTCCGATCGCTATGAGATCAGAAAGGATGCGCGGCGCTTCGAGAATTGGGAACGCTATGTCGCCGGCCAGATCGGGCTCGGTGTCGCGGCGCGTTATGCGCTCGAGCTGGGGCCGGCGGCGATCGAAGCGCGGGTGAAGATGCTGGCTGAGCGTCTGCGAAAGGCGCTGGCGGGCCTGAAGGGCGTGATCGTTGAAGACATCGGCCGCGAGAAATGCGGGATCGTGAGCTTTATCGTCGAGAGCCACGAGGCGGGAACGGTGAAGCAGGCCCTTGCCCGTGAGAAGATCAATGTCTCGGTCTCGAGTGCGTCCTCGACGCTTCTTGACATGACTGCGCGCGGGCTTTCGCAGGTCGTCCGCGCCTCGGTTCACTACTACAACACGGAAGACGAGATCGCGCGCTTCGCGGCGGCGGTCGAACGGCTGCGATCAGCCGAATTGCGGAGATAGTTCAATTCTGAAATAGTTGCCGCCGCAGCCGATCTGCTGAGGGAGAGAAACAGATGACACGGAAATACTGGCTTGGACTGGTCTTGGGCCTGGCGCTGGGGACGGGGGCGGCCACGGCGGAGCCCATACCGGGCATGTTGGGCCACGATCATACCGGCGTGACGGTTCCCGACATCAAGGAAGCCATCGCCTTCTTCACCGACATTGTCGGCTGCAAGGAAGCCATGTCCTTCGGTCCGTTCTCCGACGACAAGGGAAGTTTCATGGCGGACCTGCTCAATGTCCATCCGCGCGCCAAGATCCACCAGATCACCATGATGCGCTGCGCCAACGGGTCGAATATCGAGCTGTTCCAGTACGAATCGCCCGACCAGCAGAATGCGGTCCCGAAAAACAGCGACATCGGCGGGCATCACATCGCGTTTTACGTCGAGGACATCAACGCGGCGGCGAAGTATCTGAAGGACAAGGGCGTCAGGACATTGATGGGGCCATTGCCGGTCGACCAGGGCCCGGCGGCAGGACAGTCCATCATCTATTTCTTCGCGCCTTGGGGTCTGCAGCTTGAACTCATCAGCTATCCGAACGGCATGGCCTATGAGAAGGATGGCGGAACGATCCTGTGGTCGCCGAAGGATCCGGGGAAGTAGTTCGGTCGCTCGAAGCGAGCCGCGTCCTGAGGCTGCGCTCCAGCGCCGTCGCAAGGTCGCGCCTTTCGCTCGGCGAGAGGAATGCTCCGATGGTCAGGCTGCGCATGCCTTCCTGGAGTGTCAGCCGGTCCTCGACGTAGAAATCGCTGGTGATTCCGACGCGCACGCGGGCCGTGTCGAACTCGATCGCCTCGCTCGCGATCGGTGAAGCGCGTGTGACGCGCACCGCCCTTGGCGTGATCTCGATCAATTCGCGCCGGTTCGCCGCACGATTATTCGACCACAAGGCGAAACCAAATCCGAGGAAGGTCGGGACGATCATCGCGACGATCGGCCAGTTGTTGAAGCCGATCGTCGCAACGGCGGCAGAGGCGAAGCCGCAGGCAACACTTCCCAGCAGCACCAGTAAACCCAGGGGGCCGAGTGAGCGGTGCGGCCACAGGACGAACCTGTCCCCGGTTCTGTTATTTGATTCGGGGCAGCGTCTCATAGGAGTGGAAGGGCGGAGGTGAGCTCAAGCTCCATTCAAGCGTTGTGGCGCCGGCCCCCCACGGGTTGTCTCCGGCCTTCTGCTTGCGCGCGAAGGCCAGCGCCATGCCGACGAAGAAGATCACCGTTCCGATCGCCGTGAGATAGGAGCCCAGGGACGAAACGAGGTTCCAGCCGGCAAAGGCGTCGGGATAATCGACATAGCGCCGCGGCATGCCGGCAAGCCCGGAGAAATGTTGCGGAAAGAAGGTCATGTTGACGCCGATGAAGCTCAGCCAGAAATGAACCTTGCCGATGAATTCCGAGTACATGTAGCCGGTGATTTTCGGGAACCAGTAATACCAGCCAGCAAACAGCGTAAAGAGCGCGCCGATCGACATGGTGTAGTGGAAATGGGCGACGACGTAATAGGTATCATGCAGGCTGCGGTCGACGCCGGCATTGGACAGCACGACTCCGGTAACGCCGCCGACGGTAAAGAGGAAGATGAAGCCGATGGCGAATAGCATCGGCGTCTTGAACTCGATGGAGCCGCCCCACATGGTGGCGATCCAGGAGAATATCTTGACGCCCGTCGGCACGGCGATGATCATCGTGGCGGCGACGAAATAGGCCTGCGTATCGACGTCGAGGCCCACAGTGTACATATGGTGCGCCCAAACGATGAAGCCAACTACGCCGATCGCCACCATCGCATAAGCCATGCCGAGATAACCGAAGACCGGCTTCCTGGAGAAGGTCGAGATAACCTGACTCACGATGCCAAAGCCCGGCAGGATAATGATGTAGACCTCAGGGTGCCCGAAAAACCAGAACAGGTGCTGGAACAGGATCGGGTCGCCGCCAGCGCCCGGCACGAAGAAGCTCGTGCCGAAATTGCGGTCGGTCAGCAGCATGGTGATCGCGCCGGCGAGAACGGGCAGCGACAACAGGAGCAGGAAGGCGGTCAGCAGGATCGACCATACGAAGAGCGGCATCTTGTGGAGCGTCATGCCGGGGGCGCGCATGTTGAAGATGGTGGTGATGAAATTGATCGAACTCAGGATCGAGGACGCGCCGGCCAGGTGCAGCGAGAGGATCGCGAAATCGACAGCCGGCCCGGGGTGACCGGTGGTCGAATTGGGTGGGTAGGCGGTCCAGCCGATCCCGGCGCCAAGCCCGCCTGGAGGACCCTCCACGAAAAGCGAAATCACGAGCAGCGACAGGGCGGCCGGCAGAAGCCAGAAGGAGACATTGTTGAGCCGCGGAAAGGCCATGTCCGGCGCACCGATCATCAGCGGCACCATCCAGTTGCCGAAGCCGCCGAAGAGCGAGGGCATGATCATGAAGAAGACCATGATCAGACCGTGGCCCGTCACGAAAACGTTGAAGCCGTGACCGTCGGCGAAATACTGCATCCCCGGCTCCTGCAATTCGAGCCGCATGCCGATCGACAACAGACCGCCGACCAGGCCGCCGACGATGGCAAAGATCAGATAAAGCGTGCCGATGTCCTTGTGATTGGTCGACAGGAACCACCGGCGAATGCCGTGCGGGTGATCGTGAGCCTCGGCGACAGCAACTGCAGTCATCCCAGTCTTCCCCCATTTTGTGGGAAGAGAATTTTGGCAGGAGTGAAGTACTTCTTTGATCCAGATCAAATCTGTGCGTGGCATTCGGGCGCGCGCGACAGATCGAAGCAGTTTCGGTGCGTTACTTCTTCGCAGCCGGAGCGTTTAGACGGGATCGGACAATCTAGAGTTTTACCAGCCGCAGGCGCAGCGCATTGGCGATGACGCTGACCGAGCTTAACGACATGGCGGCAGCGGCGATGATCGGCGACAGCAGGATGCCGAAGACGGGATAAAGCA
>JAEUMG010000095.1 GCA_016793355.1 Hyphomicrobiales bacterium | reverse complement strand
TCGGCAATGGTAAGCGGACTGCCATCGGGCCCGATGACATAATTTACGCGAGGACGCAACTGACCGTTCATCACTCTGGACTCGATACGCAACCACTGACTCCGGGCAAGGTAGGCGAACGCACTTAAAAAGTGGCTAAGCCCTCCTCAACAAATCGGTAAAACCCGGAGCTATCTGACCCAAAACAAAACAGCCCGTGTTTACATTTTGCCTGCGAAGGCCCATCTACCGCGCGCCATGATCCTCAATGACGATCTCCTCGGCCGCATTCGGGCCGCAATCGACCTGCCCGGCGAACCGGCCTCGACCCGGCTTGTCTGTGCGATGTCGGGCGGGGTTGATTCCTCGGTTGCGGCGGGCCTGGCGAAGCGCGCCGGCTATGATGTGGTCGGCATCACGCTGCAGCTCTACGATCACGGCCGCGCGGGCCGCACGTCCAGGAGCTGCTGTGCCGGGCAGGACATTCACGACGCGCGGCGCGTCGCGGCGAAACTTGGCATCCCGCACTATGTCCTCGATTTCGAATCGCGCTTTCGCGAGGCGGTGATCGACGATTTCGCCGACAGCTATCTCAGGGGCGAGACGCCGGTGCCGTGCATCCGCTGCAACCAGACCGTCAAGTTCGCCGACCTCATGATGCGGGCGAGGGAACTCGGCGCGGCAGCGCTTCTCACCGGTCACTATGTCGGGAGCCGCGCCCGTGCCGATGCCTCCGGTCACCGCGATCTCATGAGTGCGGCCGATCTGAGCCGCGACCAGAGCTATTTCCTTTTCGCAACGACGCAGGCCCAGATCGACTTCCTGCGGTTTCCCCTGGCGTTCTTGACCAAGGCCGAGACGCGCCGGCTCGCCTCGGAATTGGGTTTGGCCGTAGCCGACAAGCCCGACAGCCAGGATATCTGTTTCGTGCCCGAAGGTCGGTATGCCGATGTCATCGCGAGGCTTAGGCCTGAGGCGATGGAACCGGGCGAAATCGTCCATGTGGACGGCAGGCGGCTCGGCCGGCATGCCGGAATCCTCAACTACACGGTGGGCCAGCGGCGCGGGCTGGGGGTCGCCGAAGGGGCCCCGCTCTATGTGACCGGAATCGATGCGCCGCGCCGCCGGGTGATTGTGGGCCCGCGCGAGGCCTTGGCGGAGCGTGAAATGTTCCTGAATGAAGTCAATTGGTTGGGCGATCGCCCCTTGGCTTCGCAGCCGCTGCCGGTCTATGCCCGAATCAGGTCGACCCGAGCGCCCGTGGCGGCCGAGGTGGCGCTGGCGGAGCAGGGGATCAAGGTTCGGCTGAATGAAGAGGAGTTCGGCGTGTCCCCCGGCCAGGCTTGCGTCCTCTATGAACGGCCGGGGGCGGGGGCACGCTTACTCGGCGGTGGATTCATTGCTGCCCGGCGTAAACCCGCCTTGCAAGAAGCCGCACTTGCCGTCACATATTAGTGCCTGAATGCGACCCAAGCTTGCCGAACTCGATACTGCCGACGTCAGGCGTGCCTATCGCCGGTGGGCGCCGGTTTACGATTCGACCTTCGGCCGCTTCGTCGAGGCCGGCGTCAAGGAAGCCACCAGGCTCATCAACACCTTCCATGGCCGGGTTCTGGAAGTGGGGGTCGGTACCGGTCTGGCGCTTCCCCACTACAAGCCGCACTTGCGGATCACCGGCGTCGATCTGTCGCCCGAGATGCTGCGCCGGGCGCGCGAACGCGTGCACAAGGAAAAGCTCTCGAACATTGATGAGCTCGTCGAGATGGATGCGACGGCCCTCGAATTCGCCGATGCGAGCTTCGATGTCTCGACGGCGATGTATGTCATGACCGTGGTTCCGGAGCCGGCCAGGGTGATGCATGAGCTGGCGCGGGTGACCAAGCCGGGCGGACAGGTCGTCATCGTCAATCACTTCAGCGCGGCCAAGGGGCCCCGGGCCCTGATCGAAAAGCAGCTTGCCGGTTTTGCCGATGTGCTTGGCTGGCGCCCGGAGTTTCCCGTGGAGACCATTCTGGTGAGCGACAAGCTGGCCCTGCGCTCAAGGCGCGAATTGAAGCCCTTCGGCTTGTTCACGCTTTTGCACTTTACCCGTCTGCCCTGAATGAGCCGCCTTTTATGACCAGTCCCTCGCGAAACCAGATGCACGAAGCGGCCCTGCTGTTCTGGCGGCAATATATCAGGCGGCCATTCGGAGTCGGCGCGGTCATGCCGAGCGGACCGAAGCTTGCCCGCGCCATGGTCGACGCGCTCGATCCCAAGGCCAATGATATTGTCGTCGAACTGGGGCCGGGGACGGGTGCCTTCACAAGGCAGTTGATCGCCGACGGCGTCGCGCCGGAGAACCTGGTTCTGGTCGAACTCGACCGGCATTTTGCCGGGTTCCTGAGGCGGCAGTTTCCGCGCTCGACGGTCGTCCAGGACAGCGCGGCAAGGCTGCCCGAGATTCTCAAGGCGCTCGGCCAGCCGAAGGTAAGATGCATCCTCTCCGGATTGCCGTTGCGCTCGATGAAGCTCAATGACCGCCGCGCGGTAACGCGGGCGGTGGCCGCCTCGCTGGCGCGCGGCGGAATTCTCACCCAGTTCAGCTATTTCCACCTCCCGCCCTTGCCGGAGAAGCTCGCGGAGCGCTCCGGCCTGCAGCGCCGCCGGGCAGGGGTGGTTCTCTCCAATGTGCCGCCGGCGGTGGTCTGGCGCTATACCAAGACCTGACGGAGCCGCCTTGCTTGACTTGAAAGCGCCCCCGCACCTATATGCGGGCGGCCGGCATTGGGGCGGAGTAGCTCAGTTGGTTAGAGCACGGGAATCATAATCCTGGGGTCGGGGGTTCAACTCCCTCCTCCGCTACCATTCTCCCCTTTCCGAATGGGACAATGCCCAAGCTCACCGTCGAACTCTATCAATCGCTCCATGACGCGCTTGAGGCGCGTTCCGCCGAGACGGGCGAGCCGGTCGCGCATATCGTGACGCGGGCGCTTTCGGAGGCACTCGGCCTCGATCATGCGACCTTGTTCCAGGTCTCGACGACCGGGGCCCTGGTGCAGGGCGTCTATCGCGGCGCGATGACGCTCGGCAGGCTCAAGGAGCATGGCGATTTCGGGCTCGGCACGTTTGACGGGCTCGACGGCGAGATGGTGGCTCTCGACGGCGAATTCTACCAGGTGCATTCGAGCGGCAAGATCGAGAAACCGGCCGACGGCGCGCTTGTGCCCTTCGCGGTCGTCACCAATTTCCGCCCCGCCCGCCGCGCCGAAGTGCCGGCATTTACCTCACTCGCCGAACTGACGGCCGGGCTCGACGCGCTGCGGCGTTCCGACAATCTGTTCTTCGCGGTCAGGATCGATGGCGCCTTTGCAAGCATGCGCACGCGGGCCGCCTGCAGGGCCGGGGAGGGCGTGCCGCTCGTCGCTGCGACAGCGCACCAGGCGGAGTTCACGTTCGACAATGCCAGGGGAACGATCGTCGGCTTCTGGTCGCCGCCCTATGCGAGGAGCCTGAACGTCACCGGCTGGCACCTGCATTTCCTCACCGATGATCGCAAGGGCGGCGGGCACGTCCTCGACTGCAGCGGCGGGCCGCTTGAGGCGGCGGTCCAGGATCTCGACGATGTCAGGCTTGCCATTCCCGAGACGCGCGAATTCCTCGAAGCGGACCTCACCAAGGACCCGACTGCGGCGTTGAACATCGCCGAAAAATGCCGGTAGCCGCCAAAGGGGGGAAATGACGCCCGATCCGTATTTTTCCCCTTGACTAAGTTCATTTAGTGTTCTAGATGGCGGCCATGCCCTGGGACTTGGCCATGGAAGACAATCGCGCAAGGCTCCTTCTCGCCGTCAGGGGCCTGTTCGCCGCGATCGGGCTGGCGCAGGAAGGCGCCACCGTCGAAAAGGTCTCCAAGCCGCTCTACCGCTTCATGCTCGGCAGATTGCGGGCGGCGGAAGCGGCGGTCCGGCGGCTCATCATCGTCGCCGCCCGCACTATCGTGATCGCACCCGAAGAACTCCCTCCGGCGCGGCCGCGGCGGAAGGGGACTGCCAATAACAAAGCCAAGGCCCGGGCC
>JAEUMG010000387.1 GCA_016793355.1 Hyphomicrobiales bacterium | reverse complement strand
GCAGCCCGGATTGTTTCCTGCTCGCGCAGCGCCGGCAGCTTGTCTCCCAGTTCATCGCGTTCACGCAAAGCCTGCGAGGCGGCCCGCGTGTGCTCGGCGAGGATGCGCGTCGACTGATCAAGCGCTTCCGCTTCGCGTCGCGCATTCTCGGCCGCATCACGCCAGGCGACGTAGAGACCAGCCGCCTCAAGCTTGCGCATCTCTGCCGAAACCAGGCGGTATTTCTGCGCCTGCCGCGCCTGCCGGCGCAGGCTCGAGACCTGCGATTCAAGCTGCGCGATGACATCGTCCAATCGGGCGACATTCTGCTCGGCCGCCTTGAGCTTGAGTTCGGCTTCATGACGGCGCGTGTGAAGCCCCGTGATCCCGGCCGCTTCTTCCAGGATCAATCGTCGCGCCTGCGGCTTGTTATTGATGATCTCGGCGATCTGGCCCTGTCTTACCAGGGCCGGAGAGCGGGAGCCGGACGAGGCGTCGGCGAATAACAGTTGTACGTCCCGGGCGCGCACATCCCGGCCGTTGATGCGGTAGGCCGAGCCGGCTTCACGCTCGATCCGACGCGAAATCTCCAGCGTTTCCGAATCATTGTACTGGGGCGGGGCGTCGCGATCGTCATTGGCGAGCGTCAGCATGACCTCTGCCATGTTCCGGGCAGGACGCTGGGTCGTGCCCGAGAATATAACATCATCCATGCCGGAGGCGCGCATATTCTTGTATGAGTTTTCGCCCATGACCCAGCGCAGCGCCTCGAGCAGATTCGATTTGCCGCAGCCATTGGGCCCGACCACGCCGGTAAGGCCTGGCTCGATGACAAGCTCGGTCGGCTCCACGAACGACTTGAAGCCGGACAGCCTCAGCCGGGAGAACTTCATGCTATGTGCCCCTCAAAACCCCGCAGCAGGCCCTCAGGCCAGCAACGGGTCGATAATCTTGCGGAATTCCTCGATGCTCGTCTCGCCCTTCAGCTTCTCGCCATTGACGAAGAAGGTCGGGATCGAATCGACGCCGAAGCCTTCGGCCTGGTCACGCACGGCGATAATGCCCTTTGCGACTTCCTCGTTCTTCAGGCAGGCGTCGAAACTTTCCTGGGTGAAGCCGGCCAGCTGCGCGATCTTGAACAGCTCATCGCGTGGCGACTGAAGCCACTTTTCCTGCTGCTCGAACAGCATGTCGACAATCGGGAAATATTTGTCCTTCGGCGCGCACCGCGCCAGCATGAAGGCGGCGAGCCCCTGTTGGTTGTGCGGAAACTCGCGGAAGATGAAGCGGATCTTGCCCGTGTCGATATAGTCCTTCTTCAGATCCTGGAAGGTGGTCTTGTAGAAGTTGGCGCAATGCGGGCAGGAGGCCGAGGCATATTCGATGACCGTGACCTTGGCATCTTCCGGCCCCAGCACCATTTCGCCGATGGGAGACGGGTCATTCAGGCTGGCAGCCGAGGACGCGACGGGCCACAATGAGAGGCCGGCGAGCGTCGATCCGCCAAGGGCAAACAAGCGTCGATTTAGCGTTACCATGGGATTTACCTACTAGATGTTGCGTGTGAAAACAAAGGCTTCATTGATCCTGTTGAGAACTTTTGCACCGCGACAGGGCGCCGGTTCCAAGCCGGCACAAGGCATTGCGCAACGATTCATCGCCGATTTGCGCGAGTTCGGCGTCAAGGGCCGCCCTCCGGGCGGTGCCCAGCGTTGGTGCCGGTTTCGTGCGTGCCGTCCTGACCGGTCTTGGCGCCTCCCGAAGCTTGATCGCGGCAATCGCCGCATAGCCGTAAAAGGCGTTGATTCGCTCGATCAGCCGGGGGGTGTCGTAGTGCAGTTCGAGCGCCCGGCCCGGATCGGCACGCAGGATAAGTGTGCCGCCCTGACGCCGGCTGGCGTCCCCAGGCTGGCGAGGCCAGCTGATCTTGTCCGGCCTGCAGACTCCGGCGATGTCTTCGCCAACAATGGCCGCCCACTGACTCAGCAATTCGCCATAGGCAAAACCGTAGCGCGCGAAGGCCGCCTGGGTCAGGTCGCGAAAGGGTTTGTGGAGTGACTGCATGATTCCTGTGACCTACCATAGATGATTCTCGCTGCAACCGTGGCGGAACAAGGGCTGAGCGACCGGCTGCTCGCTTGGTATGATCGCAATGCCCGGGCCCTCCCCTGGCGCGCGTCGCCCGGTACTGTGCCGGATCCCTACAAAGTCTGGCTTTCTGAAATCATGCTCCAGCAAACGACTGTTGCTGCAGTTAAAGAATATTTCCTGAAATTCACCGAAAAATGGCCGACAGTCGAGGCGCTCGCCAGTGCTCCGCTCGATGACATTCTCAAGGCCTGGGCGGGGCTCGGCTATTATGCCCGGGCGCGCAACCTCCATGCCTGCGCCCGCCTCGTGGCGGGCCATCATGGCGGGCGGTTTCCGGAAACCGAGGCCGCATTGCGCGAACTGCCTGGGATCGGCCCTTATACCGCGGGCGCCATCGCCGCGATTGCCTTCAACCGCCGGGCCGCGGCCGTCGACGGCAATGTCGAGCGGGTCATTGCTCGTCTCGGTGCGATCGAGACGCCATTACCCCAGGCCAAGCCCGCGATCCGCGATCGTGTGCTGGAGCTCATCCCTGCAGAACGGCCGGGAGATTTTGCCCAGGCCATGATGGATTTGGGGGCCACAATCTGCACGCCGCGCGCCGCCAACTGCCTGATTTGCCCCTGGTCCGAGCCGTGCCAGGCACGAAAGCGCGGCCTGACGGACGTCCTGCCCCTGAGAGCCGCCAAGACCGCCCAGCCGCTGCGGCGCGGTATTGCCTTCTGGGTCGAGCGTGACGGCGCGCTGCTGCTCAGGCGCAGGCCGGATAGGGGCCTGCTCGGAGGAATGATGGAAGTGCCCTCAACACCCTGGGCAAGCGAGCGGCCAAGCCGTCCTCTGGATTCAGCGCCGGTCGAAGCCCGGTGGCGGCGCAAGGCCGGTCGCATCGAGCATACCTTCACGCACTTTCATTTGGAGCTGGAAATCTGGCGGGCGGAGGAGCGGATCGGTCATGAATTGCGTGGCGACGGCGATTACCGCTGGGTGCCCATGGCCGGGCTGGCCGGCGAGGCGCTGCCGAGCGTCATGCGCAAGATCGTGGGCGCGATGACCAGGGCCTAGCCCGCCACCCGTTTCTTCTCCTTGGCAAACGGACTCAATCCCAACCAGGTCTGCATGGACCGAACGATTGCCGGATCGCCATCGACCTCAAGACGCTTTGCCGTCTTTTCGCCCTCGACCGTTGCGAGACCCATCCATATCGCCGTCATCACCCGCAAGGGGCAGCGTACATAAAGGTCGACCTCGTGGCCGGGATCGACGCCGCAGAGATCGACATGACGCCCCTCAACGACCAGCCACCAGTGGCGGCGCGACTCTGGCAACTCCGGATACTCAAATTTGATCGTGTAGCGGCGCGGCGGCATGGGGGTGGGGTCGAGCGACCGTCGCATGTCCCACATGAGGAGCGAAGGATCGAGATTCTTGAGAGTAACTTGAGATTCGACCCAGCGCTGGCCCCAGATCCCCAGGTTCATGATGACCGGGCGCAGATCCTCGCCTGCTTCGGTCATGTGATACTCGGTTGTGCCGGTCGCCGACACGCGGGTAGCGATGATACCGGCCCGCTCAAGTTCCTTGAGCCGTTTTGACAGAAGCGCCGGCGACATGCGCGGAACGCCCCGTCTGATATCGTTAAAGCGCGTACTTCCGCACAATAGCTCACGCAGAACCAGGGCGGTCCAGCGCGAACACACGACTTCCGCGGCCATCGCGACCGGGCAGAACTGCCCATAGGACCCGAGATTTTCCGCCGGCATGATCGCAACTCCCCGCTATTTTGAGCCTATCGGATACGGTAATCGACGACCACTTCATTTTTTGAAGCGAAGCGGCACCGCGAAAAGCCATCCTCAATGCGGTCAGAAGCGGTAAATCAGGCTTCCAGTACAGTTCCTGAACTGGACGGTCATCTCCGGGACAGCGAAAATGTCTTCATGATGCTTCGGCATGTCATGAACTTGGGAGAGTTGAATGGCCATTTCCACCGAGAAGGTGCACGTCCTGCGCAGGCGCCCGCTGACCGATATCGCCGACGAGCTCGGCCGCCGATTCGCCGAGCGTGCACCCGCTTTCGACGAGACGGACACGTTTTGCGAGGAGAACTACGTCGATCTCCGGGAGGCAGGCCTCATCGAGGCGGGCGTTCCCAGTGAGTTGGGCGGCGGCGGTGCCACGATCGACGAGCTTGCCGCGATGCTGCGCGTGCTCGGGCGTCATTGCGGCTCGACCGCCCTGGCATTGTCGATGCACACCCACCAGGTGGCGATTCCGGCCTGGCGGTGGCGCCATCAGAAGGCGCCGCTCGAGGCTCTGCTCAAGCGCATCGCTGCCGAGCGCATACTTCTCTTGTCGAGCGGCGGCTCCGATTGGATCGCCGGCTCCGGCAAGGCGGAGAGGGTCGAAGGCGGTTATCGCATCACGGCACGCAAGATCTTTTCCTCCGGTTCGCCATTGGGGTCGTTGCTGATGACCACGGCGGTGCTCGAAGAGCCGGGGCAGGAACCCATGGTGCTTCATTTCGGCATTCCGATGAACTCGCCACAGGTGCGCATCGATCCGGTGTGGAAGACCATGGGCATGCGCGCCACCGGATCGCATGACATCCTCATCGACGGCCATGTTGTTCCGGACGGCGCCGTGGCCCTCAAGCGCAAGGCCGGCGAATGGCACCCGCTGTTCCAGACGATTGCGACGATCGCTTTCCCGTTGATCTACTCGGTCTATCTGGGCGTCGCTGAAGGCGCGCGCGACATCGCCATCGACCTCGCCAGAAAGCGCCGGAAGGACACACACCTTTTTGAACTCGCCGGACGAATGGAAACCGAATTGCGCGCCGCTCAATACGCACAACGCGCAATGCTCGACGTGGTCAATGAGAACGCGCCTTCAGCGAGGAGCGTCAATGAAGTGATGGCCGGCCGTACCCTTGTCGCACGTCATGCGATCGCCGCCGTAGAGCTTGCGATGGAAACCGCCGGCGGCCAGAGCTTCTTCCGCGACCGCGGGCTGGAGCGCCGCTTCCGCGATATCCAGGGCGCGCGCTTTCACCCGCTGCAGGCCGGTCCCCAGGCCGAATATGCCGGGCGCATGGCGCTCGGCGAGCCGGTCGACAGGACGTTCTGATCGGATCAG
>JAEUMG010000325.1 GCA_016793355.1 Hyphomicrobiales bacterium | reverse complement strand
AGGTCATGGCCGAAAATGCGCCTGAGCGCCCCGTCGCACAGATCGCCGCGGCCGATGGCGCTCTTCATGACGAGCGGCAGCGAGAAGGAACAGGCGATGCCATGCGGCACGCCGTGATGCAGCGTGAAATGATAGGAGATGGAGTGCGCCAGGGCCGTTTTGGTGTTGGAAAAGGCAAGCCCGGCAAAGAGGCTCGCCCGCATCAGGCGCGAGCGCAATTCGAGATTGTGCAAATCCTTCGCGAGGCTGGGGAGGCATTCCAGCACCTCCTGCGCGGCGAAGACCGCATGATTGGCGGAGACCGGATTGGCATTGGTGTTCCACAGGCTTTCGAGCGCGTGGGAGAGCGCATCGAGGCCGGTCGAGACGGTGAGCGCGCGGGGAATGCCGAGCGTCACTTCCGGATCGAGGATTGCAACTTCGGGATAAAGTTCGGGGCGGGAAAGCGAGTATTTCTTCTTGTTTCTCGTATCCCAGACGGTGGCCCAGCAGGTGACTTCGCTGCCCGTACCCGCCGTCGTCGGGACCGCGATGATCGGCGTGCGGCCGAGCATCTCCGCGCCCTTGCCGGTCTCGACATAATTGCGCACACGGGCGAAATCGCCGTCCGAGGCCGCTACGACCTTGGCCGTGTCCATG
Source organism: Hyphomicrobiales bacterium (assembly GCA_016793355.1). Classification (GTDB taxonomy): domain Bacteria; phylum Pseudomonadota; class Alphaproteobacteria; order Rhizobiales; family Aestuariivirgaceae; genus JAEUMG01. The sequence continues at coordinate 7,072 of JAEUMG010000325.1, read as the reverse complement.
GCCGAGCCGCCGCCCAAAGCGACGATCACGGCGGGCTTTTCGGGAGCGCCGGCAAATTCCTTTGCGGCGCGATCGAGACTTTCATAGGCGGGGTTTGGCTCGACATCGCGGATAAGCGCAGCCGGTTCGCCGGCGTCGCGGATGAGCCGATTGGTCATCGCCGTGAACGGCGCGTCGGGATAGGTCACGAGGCAATAGGGGCGCCCGGCGATCGCCCTGGCGATCGCGCTGAATGCGCCCGCACCAAATTCGATGCGCACCGGATTGCGATAGGTCCACATGCCGCCGTCTCCGTCAGATTTTCCGCACCCTACGCTATCATCAAACGGCCGCGCCCCGCATCCGTTGCGGGATGCGGGGCGGGCGGCTCGACTGGTCCTGTTTGACGCGAAACCGGCTGATGCGCTTGTCCCGGGCGATCGCTGGTGTTTTGTTTTTTCCGTTTCCGGGGTGAGTGCAGTTTGACTCGAAGCCATCGACGAGAGGTAAACGCCAAGCGGCGTCTCGAACTTGGGTTAATCCTTGGTTGAACCGGGCCGCAGCCAACCGGCAATGAGCGCAATCTGGTCATCGGCCATCAGGGCCGGAGCGTGGCCGACGCCATAAATCGTTGCAAGCGTCGCCTTCGGGCCGGTCTCGGTCATGCGAGAGGCGGTTTCCGAGGTCAGCAACTGGCTCTCGCTGCCACGCAAGAGGAAGGTCGGGCAGCGGATTTTCTCCCACAAGGCCCAGAGATCGACATCGGCATCGGCCATCTGCGCGTAAGGAACCTTGATCTGAGGATCGTAATGGAGACGCAGGCCGCCATCGGCTTCGCGGATGCTATGGCTTGCAAGATGGCGCCATTGCGAATCCGTCAGCGGACCGAAGCCCGCATGAATGTCGCGCAGATAGGCTTCGGCCTCATCCAGCGTGGCGAAATGCGGATCGCGGCCGACATAGGTCTTGAGCTGCGCCAATGCGGCCTGCGAGATGAAAGGGCCGATGTCGTTGAGCACGAGGCGGCGGATCGGACTGTTTTCGCCAGCGGCGATCAGCATGCCGATCAGGCCGCCCATCGAGGTTCCTACCCAGTCGACGGAATCGAGGCGTTGTTCCTTCAAGAATTGCAGGACATGGCCGGCATAGGCCGGAACGATATAGCCCGCGGGATCGGCGAGCCAGGAACTCGTGCCGCGGCCGACCATGTTGAGAGCGATGACGCGTGCGTTCCGGTCTGCGAGCGCCCTCGCCAGAAAATCGAAATCGCGGGCATTGCGCGTCAGTCCATGCACGCAAATGACGGTCTGCGCGGCGCCGGGCCTGCCCCATTCGGTGTAGCCGACGGTGACATCATGCGGTGCTGGTAGTGCAAGCTGGGCCTGTATCATGAGATCGTGACGCGGAATTTGGCGGCGAAGCGTTCGCCGGGCTTCATAATCGGCAGATCCTTGCCGCTCACCAGAGCATTGGTGGGCGCGGTCATCGGCTCGAGCGCTACGAGGTCCTGGCCCTTCGGCGCATAGACCTGGGCAAAAGGAAAGCCCTGGACGAACTCGACAGCAATCCCTCGGCCGGCGCCCGATAAAGCGAGCTGTTCGGGAGTCTCCGCAAGCGCAAAGCCATTGTCGTAGAATGTGTCGCCCAGAGCATCATCCCTCGCGGCGAAGTTTGTGTGTGCGCCGGTCGGGATGCCGCGTGCGTCGAGAGTCAGCTCTTGCATTGCCGGCAGATGCAAATGCCAGTCGGCGCGCGGAACATCGCTCAATCCGAAATAAGGATGGAAGCCGAAGCTGACCGGAACAGGCTCATCCTTGGCGATGACGGTCACGGCGATCGAGAGTCCGTCGCCGAGCCCGATCTCCATCTCGACCCGGTGCGGAAACGGAAAGACTGAAAGCAGATCGCCAGCCCAATCAAGACTCGCTGTGATCGACGAAGGAGTCGTTATCATCACTTGCCACGGTAATTGCGCCCATGGCACCCCGTGGATCGGCAGGCCATTGCCGTCGAAGTGAAGTAGCGGCGAATTCGGATCGAGCACCACTTCGCGCCCCGCCGCATGATAGCGAAGCCCATCAAGGCGATTGGCCCACGGGTAGAGCACGGGTATGCCAGCCGTGCTGCCCTTGGCGGCCGCGGTCTCGAGTTCGTCGATGCGCCGAAGCTGTTCGATGCCCTGCCACTTGAGGGACGCGACCAGCATGCCGTAGCCCGGCAGGATAGTCGCCTGAAGCGGACCGGAAGCGAGATCGGCGCGACAAGGATCGTCGATCACGCCTTGCCAACCAATTCCTTCACGGCATCGACGACATGATCGGGCTCGAAGCCGAAGTGTTTCTGCAGTTCCTTCAATGGCGCGGACGCACCGAAAGTCTTCATACCGATAATCTTGCCGGCGGTTCCGACATAGCGCTCCCAGCCGAAGGTCGAGCCCTGCTCTACCGCAACGCGCCTGGTGACCGATGGCGGCAAGACGCTGTCGCGGTATTCCTGCGACTGATGCTCGAAAATGTCCCAGGACGGCATGGAAACAACGCGGGTGCAGATGCCCTGCTTTAACAGGTCCTCATGAGCATCGATCGCCAATGTCACCTCGCTTCCCGTCGCGATGATGATCGCATCGGGAGTCGCCGTCTCGCCACCCGCGAGCACATAGGCGCCCTTCGAGACACCAGCAGCGGAGGCATATTTGCTACGATCGAAGGTCGGCAGGGCCTGGCGCGAGACGACGAGGGCTGCCGGCTCATGGCGCAACTGCATGATGGTGCGATAGGCCTCGACCACTTCATTGGCGTCGGCTGGGCGGATCAGCACGAGGCCCGGCATCGCCCGCAAGGATGCAAGCTGCTCGACGGGCTGGTGGGTGGGGCCGTCCTCGCCGTCGCCCATGGCGTCATGCGAGAAGATGAAGATGGTCGGCAGTTCCATGAGGGCCGAGAGACGAATGGCGGGGCGCGCATAGTCGCTGAAGATGAAGAAGGTCGCGCCATAGGCACGAAGTTTCGACAGCGACATGCCATTGACGATCGCCGCCATGGAATGTTCGCGAATTCCATAGTGAAAATTGCGTCCACCGTAATTGTCAGGCTCGAAGTCGCCGGCACCCGGAAAAGTCAGCACGGTCTTGTTCGACGTCCCGAGATCGGCCGAGCCGCCCAGCAGCCAGGGGATGTTCTGTGCCAGCACGTTCAGTACTTTCGAAGATGCATCGCGGCCGGCAATGCCTTTCGGATCGGCGGCGAAGACCGGCAGATTGCGATCCCAGCCTTCGGGCAGGCGCCGCGTCTGCATCTGGTCGATCTCGGTGGCGAGATCGGGAAACGCCGTGCGGTAAGCGGCAAAGAGTGCCGACCATGCCTCATGCGCCGCCTTGCCGCGCGCGCCTATGCCAGCAGCGAAATGATCCATCACGCCGTCGGGCACCAGGAACTTCGCATCCTCGGGCCAGCCATAGACGCGCTTGACGAGACGCACTTCTTCCTCGCCCAAGGGCTCGCCATGCGCGGCGGATGTATCCTGCTTGTGCGGCGAGCCGTAACCGATATGGCTGTCGAGGATGATGAAGGTCGGCCGGCCCTTGGTCTTGCGGAAAACCTCAAGGGAGTTCTGGATCAGGCCCAGATCGTTGGCATCGCCGACACGCAGCACATTCCAGCCATAGCCCAGGAAGCGCGCCGCGATATCCTCGGTGAAGGTGATCGAGGTGTGGCCTTCGATGGTGATGTGGTTGTTGTCGTAAATCCAGCAGAGATTGTCGAGCGCCAGATGACCGGCAATGGAGGCGGCTTCGGAGCCAACCCCCTCCATCATGCAGCCATCGCCACAGACCGCGTAGATATTGTAATCGAATATATCGAAGCCCGGCCGGTTATAGCGATTGGCGAGCCATTTCTGCGCGATCGCCATGCCGACGCTGGTGGCGATGCCCTGGCCGAGCGGGCCGGTTGTCGTCTCGACACCCGAAACCAGATGATACTCCGGATGGCCCGGCGCCTTGCTGCCGATCTGGCGAAATCGCTTGATGTCGTCGAGCGTGACCGAAGGCTTGCCGAGAATTTCATAATCGGCATTCACGGCCTGGGTGCGGGTCAGGAACAGCACCGACCAGAGCAGCATCGAGGCATGGCCGTTCGAGAGCACGAAGCGGTCGCGGTTCGGCCAGATCGGATCGGCCGGATCGAAATTCATCATCCGGTTCCAGATCGTGTAGACGAGCGGCGCCAAGGCCATCGGCGTGCCGGGATGGCCGGAATTGGCCTGCTGGACCGCGTCGATCGACAACGTCCGAATCGTGTTAATCGAAAGAAGATCGAGATCGGCTTGGGTCATGCGACCTTCGCCGATTTGCTCACGACGGGGTCGCTCCAGCCGTCGGGCGGCGCCAGTTTCCCGGCTTCCTTCGGCCCCCAGCTACCCTGTTCGTAAGGATAGACGGGGATATCAAGCTTCAGCACATCATCGACGATCCGCCAGGCTTCCTCGACATAATCCTCGCGCGCGAAGAGCGTCTGGTCACCCTTCATCGCATCGCCAAGCAACCGCTCATAGGCATCCATCTCATGCGCCCTGGGCTGGCGTGCGGCCACCATCTCCACCGTCTCGCATTCGGTCTCGGAGCCAATCACCATCGAATTGGCGCCGATCGCGATCGTCACATCGGGGCTGATACGCAAGCGGCAGTAATTGGGCGCGAGCGTGAAATGACGGAACATGGTCGGCGGTTCCTTGAGGCGGACGATGATCTCCGTACAGGTCACGGGTAGGCATTTGCCGGCGCGGATATAGACCGGCACGCCCTTCCAGCGCCAGGAATCAAGCTCGAGCCTGACTGCGGCAAAGGTTTCGGTGTGCGAATTCGGCGCAACGCCGGGCTCGTTAAGATAGCCCTTGAACTGGCCGCGCACGTAATCGGCAGCCTCCAGCGAAGGCATCGAGCGCAAGACCTGGATCTTCTCGTCACGGATCGATTCGGCATCGGTGCGCGCCGGCGGCTCCATGACGAGATTGGTCAGAACCTGGAGAAGATGGTTCTCCACCACGTCGCGCAAGGCGCCGGTGCGATCGTAAAAGACGCCACGTCCCTGAACGCCGAAAGCTTCCGCCATGGTGATCTGGATGCTTTCGACATAATTACGATTCCAGATCGGCTCGAGAAGGGAATTGGCAAAGCGGAAGAACAGCATGTTGTTCACCGGGCTCTTGCCGAGATAGTGATCTATGCGGAAGATATCGCGCTCGTCGAATACGTCATGCAGGATGCGATTGAGGTTCTTCGCCGAAGCCAGGTCGGTGCCGAAGGGTTTCTCGACGATGACGCGGGCACCATCCGCGCAGCCGGATTTGCTGAGCTGCTCGATCACCAGTCCGAAAAGCACCGGCGGAATTGCCAGATAGTGAGTCGGGTGCTTGACGTCGCCCAATTCCTTGCGGAGCGCCTGGAATGTCTTGGGGTCGTTATAGTCGCCATCGACGTAGCGCAACAGCCCGCACAGCGTTTCGAACGCCTTGGGATCGAGACCGCCATGATTTTCAAGGCTTTCCCTGGCGCGCACCTTCAGATCGTCGAGCGCCCAGCCGGCCTTGGCGACACCGATCACCGGTGCTTTCAAGGTACCGCGCTTAATCATCGCCTGGAGCGAGGGAAAAATCTTCTTGTGCGCAAGGTCGCCGGTCGCGCCGAAAAAGACCAGGGCATCGGACTGCGTCATGCTCATTCAGCTCTTCTTCTCGATATGGCCGCCGAACTGGAAGCGCATGGCGGAGAGAAGCTTGTCAGCGAAATCCGCCTCGCCGCGCGAGCTGAAGCGTTCATAGAGCGCGGTGGTCAGGACATTGGCCGGCACGGCTTCGTCGATCGCCGCCTTGATCGTCCAGCGGCCCTCGCCCGAATCCGACACTCTTCCTTCGAAGGCGGAGAGCTTCGGATCCGAGATCAAAGCTGCCGCCGTGAGGTCGAGCAGCCAGGACGAGATCACGCTGCCGCGCCGCCAGACCTCGGCAATATCGGGTAGATTGAGATCGTATTGATAGTGCTCCGGATCGCGCAAGGGCGTGGTTTCGGCATCGACCTCGTGGGTCCGCTTGCCGATATTCGCCGATTTGAGGATCGCCATGCCTTCGGCATAAGCGGCCATCAATCCATACTCGATGCCGTTATGGACCATCTTCACGAAATGGCCGGCGCCGTTCGGTCCGCAATGGAGATAACCCTGCTCCGCCGTTCCGCCCGCCTTGTCGCGGCCGGCGGTGCGCGGGATGGTGCCGATGCCCGGCGCGAGCGTCGCGAAAATCGGATCGAGCCGCTTCACGACTTCGTCCTCACCACCGATCATCATGCAATAGCCGCGCTCGAGCCCCCAGACGCCGCCGGACGTGCCGACATCGACATAGTGAAGCTGCTTCGGCGCCAGTTCCCTGGCACGGCGGATGTCGTCGACATAGTAGGAATTGCCGCCGTCGATGATGATGTCGCCGGCTTCGAGCAAGGGTACGAGATCGGCAATCGAGCGATCGACCACGGCCGCCGGCACCATCAGCCAGACGGCACGCGGCGCTTCGAGTTTGTTCACGAAGTCGGCCAGCGATGATGAAGGTGTCGCCTTCTCCTTCGCCAGGCTTGCGACCGCATCGGCATTGCGATCATAGACCACGCATGTATGACCGCCCTTCTGCAGGCGGCGCACCATATTGGCGCCCATGCGCCCCAAGCCGATCATGCCAAGCTGCATCGTAATTCCCCCAAGTGAAGCGTTAAGCGGTGTCTTTGAGTTCGCGGTAACGGCGGATCAGTTCATTCGTCGAACTGTCATGGGCGAGCTTGGGCGGGGTTTTGCTCTCCAGCTCGGGGATGATGCGCTGGGCGAGAACTTTGCCCAGCTCGACGCCCCATTGATCGAAGGAATCGATGTGCCAGATCACGCCCTGGGTGAAGACGATATGTTCATAGAGCGCGACCAGGCGCCCAAGCGCGGCGGGCGTCAGTTCATCGGCCAGGATGGTGTTGGACGGCCGGTTGCCGGCGAAGACGCGGTGCGGCACGAGCCAATCGGGCGTGCCCTCGGCCTTCACCTCTTCCGCCGTCTTGCCAAAG
>JAEUMG010000315.1 GCA_016793355.1 Hyphomicrobiales bacterium | reverse complement strand
CTTAGTAAAGGGAGCGCTATGAACGGCCTCTGCAATTGACAATCCGCTTGGTGGAAGGTGATGCACTTTGCCGCTCAAGCGTGCGCACAGGCTGAGAAGGCGCGGCGCACGGCGCAGCAGCAGGCGCGGAAGGCCGTGGAGGGAGGGGCGCAAGGCCAGGTTCGCAAGGACGGCGGCGGTGTGGATGCGCAGGGCAAAATGCCGATGCCAGTCGCGACGATAGGCGGCGCCGATGGCGGCCATGTCAGGCGCCGCGCCCGATTCCGCGATCAGCCGGCGGCACAGAAGCCATGCCGACTGCATGGCCATGCCGATACCTTCGGCAATGATGGGATGGGCTTCGCCGGCGCTGTTGCCGATCGCGAAGATGCCATCCCTGTAGCAGGCGCGAAAGCCCGGGCGGATGGGGCCGGCCGACAGGACGCGCCCTTGCAGTTCGGCCTGCGCAAGAGCGCGTGCGACCGCCCGGCATGACTGCATCGCATGGGCGATCACGGCCTCGCCGGCGTGGCCCGGATAAGTGACGCGCAAGCCGCGCAGCGCGTCGCGGCGGATGCACAATGAGATACTCACCCGTCCCGAATCGCTGTGAACCATGCCGCCATAGCCGCCCGGGAAGACAAGCAGCGGCATGAGGCCGTCGGGCAGCGTGCTATTGGTGAAATGTGCCTTGAAGCCGAAGAGATCGGCGTCGCGATGCGGCATCGCCGAGGGATCGAACAGGGGAGAACGCTGCCAGGATCCGGTCGCGAGGATGATCCGCCTGGCGCAGAGCGTCTGCGTCCCATCCTGACTTGCAAGGGCGCATCGCCAGTCCTCATCAACACGTTCGAGCGCGACGGCGCGCCAGGGCTGAAAGCAATGTGCGCCCGCCGCGACGGCGGCCGACAGCAGCAGAGTGTCGAGATGCTCCCGGCCGAGGGCGCGTCCGGCGCCAGTGGTATCGTTGCTTCCCGGCAGGGGCGCGGCAATGTCGGTATCGGCTTCATAGAGGCCGGTGCGCCGCACCGCGGGACCGGCCATCGCCCGATAGGCATCGGCCACACCGAGCGCATGGAGCAAGGGCCATGTCGTCGCGGAGAGAAACTCGCCGCAGACCTTGCGGCGCGGGAAGCGGCTCTGTTCGACAATCGCCACATGCCAGCCGGCGCGTGCAAGCAGCAACGCCGCCGTTGCGCCGGCCGGACCGGCACCGAGGATCACGGCATCATAGGCCGTCGCTGACATGGCGTGCAACGAAGCAATGACTGAAAGGCCAGGCCGGCTCCTCCCTGAGATGCCATCGCCCCCCTTGCGGCCAGGATGCTGAAAGCTCATCGCCCGTGAAGCCGGCGCGGACGCTGGCGACGGCGTCGTGGCGGGTGACGCGATTGCATCCCACCGCCCACAGGAAGCGGCTCATGGTCAGGGCAAAGCGGGCGCGGCGCGGCTCCACGGCGATGAAGCATCCGGTCGTGCCGGCAATGAGCGCCAGGAGACGCGACAAGTCCGCTTCCTCAAAGTGGTGAAGAAAGAGATTGGCAATGACAATGTCGCTCGGCGCCGGCGATGTCTTGAGATAGTCAAAGACACCGGCGGTGGCGGTTTCGGCCTTCCAGCCGAGAGCGGCGAAGCTCTCCCGCGTTGCCCCGGCCACGAGCGACTGCCGGTCGAGCAGGGTCACCTCAACGCCCGGCCAATGCCGCGCAAGCCTCCTTGCAAGCGCCAGCATCCAGGTTCCATCGCCGGCTCCCAGATCGAGAATGCGCCGCGGCTTGCAACCTGCTGGGTAAATCGCCTTGAGCCTGCGCGCGGCTAGCGCGACATTGAACATCAAACGGTTGACCAGCCGCAGATCGCGCCGCGAGACCATGGCGCGCGGATCGTCCGCAGGCAGAACATCCAGCCACTCGGTTTCGAGCGTGCGGGGAAGCGGCATCGTCCGGTCAGGCGCCATGGACGCGGAATCGCATGGTCTCGGCAACCAGGCCGGGACCGAAGGACATCGCACAGCCCGTCTCGCCCGGCCGTGCGCTGCGTGCCATCTCCGCCAGCACGAATGTCACGGTGGCCGACGACATATTGCCGTAATCGCGCAGCACGCCGCGCGATGCGGCAAGACGGGCGGGGTCAAGCGCCAGCGCGCGTTCGACCGCGTCGAGCACGGTGCGGCCGCCCGGATGAACAGCCCACAGATCGATGGCCGCGAGCGGCGTACCGTTCAATATCCCGCCCGTACCGCTTGTCAGCGCCGTCTGAATGGCGGCGGGCACCTGACCCGACAGCACCATGTCGAAGCCTGCATCGCCGATATTCCAGGTAATGAGATCGCGGCTTTCCGGCAGGAGCACGGCGTGAAAGCCCTCGAGCGCCAGACCCTCCTGCTCGGCGGTGATGAGGCTCGCCGCGCAGCCGTCGCCCCACAGCAGGAAGGAAAGGATGGTCTCGATGTCGGCCGTTTCCTTCAGATGCAATGTGCACATTTCGAGATTGACGGCGAGAACGCGGGCCTTCGGCTCGGAGCGCACGATATGGCGGGCGAGCTTGAATGTATTGATCGCCGCATAGCAGCCCATGAAGCCGATGACGGAGCGCTCGACATGGGGAGACAGGCCGCAGCGCGCGATCAGTTCGAGATCGAGCCCGGGCGATGACAGGCCGGTGCAGCAGGATATGAGAAGATGCGTCACCTTGCCGCGTTCGTCGCCAAGCTCCAGACGCTCGACCGCGCGTGCCGCGAGCCCGGGGGCGTGGCGTTCGAAATAGCGCATGCGCTGAGCCGTGCTGGGAAAGGCGCCGCGCATGTAGAACCGGTCGCGGTCGATCGATGGCCCGTTGCAACTTTCGGCCGGCGCGAGAAAGGAATAGCGGTGCGCAATGCCCGATTTCGCGGCCATGCGGCGGAACAGGGCGACGCGCCCCCGGTCTTGTGGAAACATCGATTCGGCGAAGCGAATGAAGGTTTCATGGATGTCATGGGGCGGGACCGCGGTCGCGATCCGATTGATATAGGCGGTTGTCACGACTTCCCTTTCGTGCCTGACAAGGCATGACGTAACACACTTCGCCCGGCCGGACACAAACGGGCGAGCATCGCAAGCAGTTACGCCTCGGGAAGCGCCAGCCTTCGGTCTGTCAGGGCCGGTTTCACGCTTTTGTGATGCCGGCCAGTCCGGCGAGGCCCGCCGTCAGCCGCGCCTCGCCTGCACGGTCCGATCCGATCTCGATGAGATCCTTGACATGCCCGGCGAGCAACTCCCGGATGGGTGAGGGAACTTCGGCCGGAGCCGGAATTGCGGCAAGATCGAAGCGGGCATGCGGGATACCATGGCGCTCAAGCTCGGCGACGGTGGCATTGACGACAAGCGCCTCGCAGGCGGGATCGAGGAGCAGGCTCATGATGCGCAAAGGCAGGTCGGCCGACCCCATATGGCGGCGGTCGCCGCCGAGGCTTGTCGATTTGCCGTCGGTTCTGCCCACATGAAAGCCCTTGTGGATGAGATGATCGCACACCAGCGTCTCAAGTCCGCTGTCGCCCTCGATGAGGAGCACGCAGGGTATCCTGCCATTCTGGCCGGGCGGGAATTTTTCGCTGAGCGCCTTTTCGGCGAGAAAATCGCTGGTGATGCCGGGGGGAGAATTCACCTCGACAATGGCGCAGGGAATATCCCGCCAGGAGAGCGAGATGTCGGGTGTCACGAAATCGATACCCGCGCCATCCAGCCAGAAATTCCGCGCGATCGTTTCGGCCAGGGCGATGTTGTCGGGGTGTATGTGCGCCGAGACGTCACGCAGCTTGCCGCCCGTGGCGATGTTCGATGTCTTGCGCAATTGCAGCCTGGTTCCCGAAGGCGGGCGGTCGGCCAGGCCATAACCCTGCTTAACCAGATAGGCGATCATTTCCGAATCGATCTTGAGCTTTCTGACGAAGCCGGCTTCGACCTCGGCAGGGGTGCGCGTCGCGTTCTCCTCAGCGATCAGTTCTTCGACGGTATGGACGCCATCGCCGATAATGTGAGCGGCGCGAATCTGCGTTGCACGCTTGAACTTTCCGCCGAAGACCGAAAGCCGATGGTGGTCGCCGGCATAGTGGCGCTCGACCAGCACGACGCCGCTTCTCGACTCGGCCTTGGCAAGAGCAAAGGCGGCATCGAGCTCGGCGTCGTTGTCGATGGCCAGGGTTATGCCGACGCCCTTGTCCCGGTCGGCGGGCTTCACCGCCACCGGATAGCCGAGGCGCTGCGCGATCGTCCTGGCCGTTTCGGCCCTCTCCGCGATGCCGAACTCGACGCCGGGAAGGCCAAGCCGGTGAACGATGCGATTGGTGAGGACCTTGTCCTTCACCAGTCTGACGCCGAGATAGGATTCATGCTCGCTGACCGATTCCGAAAAGCGGAAGGCGCGGGCCCCTTGGCCATACATCCAGATGCGCGCGCCCGGTGCGAGCGAGCAGACCGGAATATCCCTGCTGCGTGCAACGCGGATCAGGGCGCGGGTGATCGAATCGGGGTGCTCTGCCTGGGCGAGAGCGCGCATGCGTCGCGCCAAAGCCTGGAGCCTGCCGGCATTGACGACCCCGCCCGAGGCGCGCGTGAAGACGGCATTGGCCAGTTCGACGCCGAGCTGCAGCGCGGTGAGTGTCGCTTCAACGTCGTAATAGCCAAGGCTCAGCTGCCAGCGGTCGGAGTCCAGAGGTTCAAGCTGAAGCGGGAGATCGTTCGGCCCGAGCAGATCGTTCCAGGTGAGAGCGAAAGCCTGGGTGAGCGCCGGCAGGGTTACATCGCCGCCTTCGAGTTTCCAGGATATGGGCGGCTCCTTCGGGAGCAGTTCCTCGGCCGTTCGCAGAGCCGCGCCGGCAGGAAGAGCATTCGCAAACAACACCGGGAATTCGGCGACGATCGCTGCAAAAGGGACCACGAGATTGGGCCCGCTGAAGGCCCTGAACTTGACCTGCCGTGTCGATTCCATGATTGTCGCCAATTCTCCAAAGGACGCGAAAAGCGCCCGTTCCATAGACCACAAGGGGACCCGTTGTGAATTCCAATCCGCCCTGCGGCCTGCGATGACGCCGGGCCGCATCGTGCTCATCGGCGTCGAATCCAATTTCGCGCCCGAATTTCTGGAAACGGCGCGCCGGACAGGCGATTCCGTTGTGGCGGCGATCATCACCGGGGAACTCGAATGGGACCTGGCGGACCTGCCGGTGACGCCGGTCCGTCGCCTGCCGCCCGATCTCCTGACGGTCCCCGCAGCAATTCCCTGGGTTACGCCCGGGCTGCGGTTCGCGCGCTGGCGCCTGGCGCGCGAGATGGGATTGTCGAGACAGGCTTCGCTCCTCGATCCCGGTGCCATTATCGCTTCGACCGCCCGCCTGGGACAGGGCCTCTATGTCAATGCCGGCGCGACGATCGGGGCTCATGCCAGTCTCGACGAAGGCGTGCTGGTCAATCGCAACGCCTCGGTCGGACATCATGCGCGGCTCGAAGGCTATGTCTCGCTCGGCCCGCAGGTCACCATCGCCTCGGAATGCCGGATCGGCAAAGGGGCCATGATCGGCGCCGGCGCGGTGATCGCCCCCAAGATCGAGGTTGGCGAGAACAGCGTGGTCGCGGTGGGCGCGGTGGTGGCGAAGAATGTGCCGGCGCATTGCGTCGTGGCCGGCAACCCGGCGCGCATCGTGCGCTCCGATATTGCCGGCTACAGGGACGTCGCGGTGCCTTGAGCGGGCCGCGCGACCTCAGTGCGAGACCAGAACCGGCCGGTCGAGATGGGCCAGTACGTGGCTGGTGGCGCCGCCGAACACGAATTCGCGCAGTCTGCTGTGGCCATAGGCGCCCATCACCACCATGCCGGCGCCGCTGTCATTGGCGCGCCTGAGCAGGGCCTGGCCCGCCTCCATCCCGCCGGTCGTCAGGCCTTCGGCGCTGGCCTTGACGCCGTGGCGCGCCAGCGCCTCGGCAAGATCGGCGCCGGGAAGGCTGTTGCCGCGCTCGGCATCCTTTTGCGGATCGACATGAACGATCGCCACTTTGCCGGCAATCTTGAGCAGCGGCAGGGCATCGAAAGCCGCGCGCGCCGCCTCGCGGCGGCCGTTCCAGCCAATGACGATCTCGCCCAGATCGAGACTTTCCGCGCCCTTATACGGGAGAACGAGCACCGGGCGGCCGACCCCCATCACGACTCGCTCGACGCAATCGAGTTCGACGCCCGTCGCCTGATCGGGATTGGTGGCGCTGACGATCACGAGATCGGCGGCGCGGCCGCGGACGACAAGTTCATCGGCGATCAGCGGACTCTGCGCCTCCGTCACGGTCATGCCGAAGGCCAGGCCCTCGGCTTCCATCGCGGCCGAGAATGAGCGCCGAACCTCTTCGCTATGCTCCTTGAAGTAGGTGCGGTGACCCTCGAAGACCTGCGGCACCGCCTCGAGCCCGACGGAGGGATAGAACTGCACCGAGGGCACGACATAGAGACCCGACAGATGGGCTTCGAAGGCCGCGCCGATGCGTTTGGCGATCGTGTTGATCGTGGACAGGCGACCGATTTCATTCAGGCTGACAAGGATCGTCTTGTAGGCCATGACGCATTCTCCCCCTTGGCGATACGGCAGCGGCGTTTCCCGCCGCTTCTTTCATGCCTATACTATGGTGAATTTTGCAGGCCGGGGCTACAGGCTTCGACATCATCGGGGAGCAGCCAATGCGCGGGCGGGTTCTGATCACCGGCGCCTCGGGCGGGATCGGCGAGGCATTCGCGATGCTTTTGGCGAGCGCGGGCCATTCGCTCGGTCTGGTTGCGCGCAACGAGGGCGAACTCAACCGTGTCAAGGGTGTGATCGGCGCGCGGCATGGGGTTGAGGTCGACGTGTTTCCGCTCGATCTCGGGCTCGCCGAGTCGGGCGAACGTCTTGCCGCAAGCCTCGAGGAGCGGGCGTTTGTTCCCGATATCCTCATCAACAATGCCGGATTCGGTCTCGCCGGAAAGGCCGCCGAACTCTCGCGCGACGAGCAGTTGCGGATGATCGATCTCAATATCCGCGCGCTCACCGATCTCAGCCTGCGCTTTCTGCCTGCGATGATCGCGAGGCGCCAAGGCGGCATCCTCAATGTCGCATCCGTCGCGGGCTTCATGCCCGGTCCGGGCATGGCGGTCTATTTCGCTACCAAGGCCTATGTCGTGTCGTTCAGCGATGCCCTGTCGGAGGAATTGCGCGGATCGGGCGTCACCGTCACGTCGCTCTGCCCCGGCCCGGTCGAAACCGGCTTCCAGCGGCGGGCCGGCATGCGGGCCGGCCGCTTTTCGGGTCCGGTCAAACCCCTGAGCGCCGCCGAAGTGGCCGCGCAGGGCTGGGCGGGTTTCTCAAAGGGTGAGCGCATGGTGGTGCCGGGCTGGAGCAACAAGCTTGCCGTCTATGGCGGCCGGGCCGCGCCGCGGCGGCTGCTTCTGCCGATGCTCAAGCGGGCGATGGCCGGCGCCAAGGCTTGAGCCCGGTCTTGGCGCATGGCAATCTGGTTTCCCGAACCGCCCGCGATTCGGATTGCATGGCTCGCCAGGTCCTCATCATCGTTCATTCCGAAACGTCTACGCCCGGCCGCATCGGCATGATGCTCGCCCAGCGCGGCTATCGCCTCGACATCAGGCGGCCCTGTCTCGGCGAGGATCTGCCCGCAACCATGGAGGATCATGACGGCGCGGTGATTTTCGGCGGCCCGATGAGCGCCAATGATGCCGACCCCTGGATACGCCGCGAAATCGATTGGATCGGCGTGCCGCTGAAAGAAAACAAGCCCTTTCTCGGCGTCTGCCTCGGCGCCCAGATGATGGCGCTGCAGCTGGGCGGAACGGTCGGGCCGCATCCGGGCGAATGGGTCGAGATCGGCTATTATCCGATCGTGCCGACAGCCGAGGGCGAACGCCACGGCCCGTGGCCGAGCCAGGTCTATCACTGGCATCGCGAGGGCTTTTCGCTGCCGGCCGGCGCGACCTGCCTTGCAACCGGCGAGACATTCGAGAACCAGGCCTATCGCTACGGCGCCAGGGCTTTCGGCCTGCAATTCCACCCCGAAGTGACCCGCCTCACCATGCATCGCTGGGCGGTGCTCGGCGCTCACAGATTCGCCCTGAAGGGTGCGCAACACGGCAGCCGCCATCTCGAGGGCCAGCTGGTGCATGACCAGCATGTCCGCGACTGGCTCGGCCGATTTCTCGACTCCTGGCTCGGACTTGCCGCGCCGAACGCCGCCCGCGCCGCCTGAAACGCCAATAGCGTACAGGCCGGCAAGCTTCTCTTAACTTCTGGCGCCGGAAACCGCTGTGGTTTCAATAGTTTGGAAACCCTGTTCGGGCATCATGCATAACACGGCCCGTGCGGCATCGAGAGGCGGCGGACCAGCGCTGAGATCGGGTACTGCGTACTCAGCCAAAGTTTCAAGCGAGGAGTTCCGTTGGGGCGGAACTCCTCGTTCGTTTTTGCGACGAAGGATCGAGCCGGATTCTTGCAGCGGACCGCAAATCATCAAATAGGATTTGGTGGAGCAGAGGGGGATCGAACCCCTGACCTCGGCATTGCGAACGCCGCGCTCTCCCAACTGAGCTACTGCCCCTCTGCCGGGATGGCGGCTATGTAGATGTCGGCTTCCCTGCCTGTCAAGGCGAGGCCCGGCTTGCGCTCATCCGGCCCCGCCCTTAAGTTTTCGGCCTGACGTCAAAGGAAGCGCCCGCCGCAATGGTTTCACTTCTGCAGCTCATCGATCTCATTCTGTCGATCTATATGTGGATCACCATCGCCGTGGTGATCCTGAGCTGGCTTGTCGCCTTCAACATCATCAACCGGCACAATGACATCGTCCGCCAGATCTCCACGGTGCTCTACCGGATGACGGAACCGGTGCTGGGACCCATCAGGCGGGTGATTCCCAATATGGGCGGCCTCGATCTCTCGCCCCTGGTCGTGCTGATCGCCATCTGGTTCATCCGCAGCCTGTTGTGGGAATACGGCCCGCGGATCCTCGGGCTTTGAGTCCGCTGCCCTGGCGGCTCGTTCGGGACGGGCTGCTCGTTTCCGTGCGGGTGACGCCGAAATCGGCGCTCGATGAAATCTCAGGGCTTCGCGAGGCCGCGGACGGTGAGGTGTCGCTCGCCGTCAAAGTCAGGGCGCAACCGGAACAGGGCAGGGCCAACAAGGCGGTTATCCAGCTTCTCGCAAGCGCCATGGGCTTGCCCAAATCACGCCTGTCGGTGGCAGCCGGCGAGGCCCAACGCAACAAGACGATCCTCATCGCCGGGGACGCGGCCGAACTTTCGGCGCAGCTTGCGGCAATCGTCGCAGACATGAAGGAATGAACTCACCGATGGCGAAGATCATCGACGGCAAGGCGTATGCCGAAGGCCTGCGGGCCCGCATCGGCAAGGCGGTGAAGACATTGCAGGCCGAGCACGGACTGACGCCGGGGCTCGCGGTCGTCCTCGTCGGCGAGGATCCGGCGAGCAAGGTCTATGTCGCCAACAAGGCGAAGCAGACCGTCGAGGTCGGCATGAATTCGTGGGAGTACAAGCTTCCCGCAACGACATCGGAATCAGAACTCCTGGCATTGGTCGAAAAGCTCAACAAGGATCCGGCGGTGCACGGCATCCTCGTGCAATTGCCGTTGCCGAAGCAGATTGAGTCGGCGAAAGTTCTCAACACCATCGACCCCGCCAAGGATGTCGACGGCTTTCATGTCGTCAATGCCGGGCGGCTTTCGACCGGCCAGGATTCGCTTGTGCCGTGCACGCCGGTCGGCTCGGTAATGCTGGCCAAGGACGTGCTCGGCAAGCTCGACGGGCTCGAGGCGGTGGTCATCGGGCGCTCCAACATTGTCGGCAAGCCGGTCGCGCAATTGCTGCTGCAGGAAAATTGCACGGTGACGATCGCCCATTCGCGCACCCGGGACCTGCCCGGCGTCGTGCGCCGCGCCGATCTCGTCATTGCCGCGGTCGGGCGCCCTGAAATGGTGAAGGGCGACTGGCTCAAGCCCGGCGCCTGCGTGATCGATGTCGGCATCAACCGCATCGAGCGCGACGGCAAAGGAAAGCTCGTCGGCGATTGCGACTTTGCATCGTGTGAGAAGGTGGCCGGCTCGATCACGCCGGTGCCGGGCGGCGTCGGACCGATGACCATCGCCTGCCTCCTGCACAACACGGTGCGCGCGGCGTGCCAGCAGAAGGGGATCCCGGTTCCGCAGATGTAGGACCCTGCCGCAGCGATGAACCTTGCGTGAAACGCAGGTTCAAGACCGGTGCAGGACACGGTTCTTGGAAACCGCCTCCGTCAGATGGCGCATGGCCATCGCCCAGATGGAGGAAACACCAATGTCGAAGTTCAATTTCATTGCCGCCGCGTTTCTGTCGGTTGTTGCCCTGCCGCTCGCCATCGGCAGTGCGCAAGCCCATCAGTGCAAGAGCGGCTATTCAGAGGCCGAAGCCATCGGCAATACGCGCTTCGCGGCGATGAAGAACGCGCGCGACATCTGGACCGCGCAGGTGAAGAACCGGTACTCGCTCGAGTGGTCGGTGTGGAACATCGCGGCCAGCAAGGACACGAATTGCGGCTTCACCGGCGCCAAGCAGTACTGCATCGTCAAGGCCAAGCCCTGCAAGTACGTCGTGCAGTAAAGGCGTATCGTCCTCTCCCGCAAGCGGGAGAAGACGGTAAGATAACTACTTCCCCGCCCGTTCGATCGCTTCAACGATCATCGCTTCCGCCTCATCGGCGTCGCCCCAGCCGAGAAGCTTCACCCATTTGCCGGATTCCAAATCCTTGTAATGGGTGAAGAAGTGCTCGATCTGCCGGGTGGTGATCTCCGGCAGGTCCCGGTAGCTGTGAACACTCTCATAGCGCCGGGTGAGGCGCGGCACCGGCACCGCAATGATCTTCTCATCGCCGCCGGCCTCATCCTGCATCCTGAGGACGCCGACCGGCCTGACCGCCACGACCGCGCCCGGCACGATGCCGCGCTGATTGGCGATCAACACGTCGCACGGATCGCCGTCGAGCGACAGCGTGTGCGGAATGAAGCCGTAATTGCCGGGATAGCGCATGGAGGTATAAAGAAATCGGTCGACGACCAATGTGCCGGCGGCCTTGTCGAGTTCATACTTGATCGGCTCGCCGCCGACCGGAACCTCGACGATGACGTTAACTTCCTTGGGCGGATTGCGGCCGATCGGTATGGAGTCGATGCGCATGGGGCTTTCCTCTGCAGGGGCGACGTGGCAGGCTTGATGCCATGAGACGGGCGGCGGCGCCATTTATCTTCTTATGGGGGGTCATGCCGGCCTGGGCGGGCGAACCGTCGAGCGCCTATACGCCTTTCGATCTGGCCACCTGTACCCAGGTCGCAGCACCCGACGACTATGTCTTCGAAGGCTCGTGGATCTGTCCCGGCTATGACGGCATCGACATCTTCCAGTCGGGGGCGGATGCGCGGAGCTACGCCGCCTTCGGCAGGAATCCGGAAAAACACTGCGCGGCGAAGAAGACCTTCAATCCCTTCAATACCGCCTTGAGTCCGGTCGAATGGCGGCTCGATGACGGGAAACCCTTTGCGGCGATCGAGCGCTGGTCGATCGCGGACGATGAGGGCGGGCAGGCCGGAACCTGGCTCGTCGTCAACGCGCTGCGCAATGGCCAATCCTGTCACGTGCATTACGTCTCCGGCTCTTATCCCAACGCCAATGAAGAGGCGCGCCGTGCCGCCGACGATCTGGCGCGCGGTTTCGATTGCGAGACCGACGTGCCGACGGTCGACTCGAAGATCGGCCCACCGCCGATCGCGCTGGTGTCGTGTAGGGAGTTGCAAACAGAGTGACAATTATACTTCCCTCTCCCCTTGCGGGAGAGGGCGACGAGGGCCCCAAGGCCCGAGGCGGGTGAGGGGTATCGCGACGTATAACGAATGAACCTCGCTCGGAACCGCCGCCTCATCCGGCCGCCGCTGCGCGGCGCCCACCTTCTCCTGCGTAGGGGAGAAGGAAGAACTCAAGCCGCGCTGTCGGCTTCCTTGGCGCGGCTCATGCGCTTCCTCTCATGCGGATCGAGGATCGCCTTCCTCAAGCGAATCGATTGCGGCGTCACCTCGACGAGTTCGTCCTCGGCGATATAGGCGAGCGCCTTTTCGAGCGACATGCGGATCGGCGGCGTCAGCAACACCGCGTCATCCTTGCCGGCGGCGCGGACATTGGTGAGCTTCTTGCCCTTCAAGACATTGAGCTCGAGGTCATTGCCGCGCGTGTGCTCGCCGACGATCATGCCGGCATAGACCTTGGTGCCGGGGTCGATGAACATCGGCCCGCGATCCTGCAGGTTGAAGATCGCGTAAGCCACCGCCTCGCCCTCGGCATTGGACAACAGCACGCCGGTATGGCGGGTCGGGATGTCGCCCATGAAGGGCGCATAGCCGTGGAACAGGCGGTTGAACACGGCGGTGCCGCGCGTGTCCGACATCAGTTCCGACTGATAACCGATAAGGCCGCGGGTCGGCGCGTGGAAGACGAGGCGCTGGCGGCCGGTGCCGGAGGGGCGCATGTCGCGCAATTCGGCGCGGCGCTCGGCAAGCTTCTGCACGACGACGCCGGTATAGGCCTCATCGACATCGATGATGACTTCCTCGACCGGCTCAAGCTTCTGGCCGGTCTGCTCGTCGATGCGGAACACGACGCGCGGCCGGCCTACGGTGAGCTCGAAGCCTTCCCGGCGCATGGTCTCGATCAGGATGCCCAATTGCAATTCGCCGCGCCCCGCCACTTCGAAAGCATCGGTCTCGGTTTCGGACGGCGTCACGCGCAAGGCGACATTGCCTTCGGCCTCGCGCAGGAGCCGCTCGCGGATGACGCGGCTCTGCACCTTGTC
Source organism: Hyphomicrobiales bacterium (assembly GCA_016793355.1). Classification (GTDB taxonomy): domain Bacteria; phylum Pseudomonadota; class Alphaproteobacteria; order Rhizobiales; family Aestuariivirgaceae; genus JAEUMG01. The sequence goes on along the minus strand of JAEUMG010000315.1, from coordinate 13 downwards.
GCCCTCGCGCCCG
>JAEUMG010000313.1 GCA_016793355.1 Hyphomicrobiales bacterium | reverse complement strand
GATGTCGAACATGGACCAGTGGGATCCGGCCAGCGGGCTCGATCCGCAGACGGTGCCCTATTCGCGCGGCATTCCGCAGCGGTTGAAGGATTTGGTCTACCTCACGCCGATGAACGACGCGAACCGGCTCGAGGATCTCTTCAAGAGGCACAGCGCGCATATCGGCGCGATGCTGATCGAGCCGATGATGGGCAATTGCTGCGCCATTTCGGCGACGACGGAATTCGTCCAGCTCGCCCGCAAGCTTTGCGACAAATATGGCGTTCTGCTCATCATCGACGAGGTGAAGACCGGCTTCCGCGTCGCCAGGGGCGGCGTCCAGTCATTGCACGGCGTGACGCCCGACATCACCACCTTCGCCAAGGCGATGGCCAATGGCTATCCGATCGCCGCGGTGGCGGGCCGCGAGGACATCATGCGCACCTTTCGTTATGGCGGTGCGGCGCATGGCGGCACCTATACGGCACATTCGGTATCGCTCGCTGCGGCCGAGAAGTGCCTCGAGATTCTCGACGAGACGCCGGCGCTGGCAACGCTCGCCGCTTATGGCGAGTCGCTCAAGGCCGGCATCAAGAAAATTCTCGATGCGCGCGGCATCGTCCATTCCTTCTCCGGCCATCCCTCGATGTTCGGCCTGTTCTTTGCACCCGAGCCGCCGGGCAACTATCGCGACTGGAAGCGTTCGGACTACACCTTCTACGACCGCATGGCCTATCACCTGCATGATCTTGGCATCATCTGCGAACCCGATTCGCGCGAGCCGTGGTTCATGTGCGAGGCGCATGACCAGAGTTGCCTTGCGGACTCGCTCAGGGCCATCGAAGCGGCGGTCGATCTGACCCTCGAGGAACAGGCGAGCGAACGCCGCGCGAAGGCGTAGAAGCGTGACGACATTCGCGCATTCTTTCCTTCTCCCCTCGTGGGAGAAGGCGGACGCCGCGCAGCGGCGGCCGGATGAGGGGGCGGTGCCATCTGGGCGCCCCCTGAAGTATTCGCACACACCCCTCACCCGCCTCGGGCCTTGCGGCCCTCGTCGCCCTCTCCCACAAGGGGAGAGGGGAAGTGAGTTGTGATGACCACCTACGACGCCATTGTCATCGGCGCCGGGCATAACGGCCTCGTCACCGCCTGCTATCTCGCCAAGGCGGGATTGAAAACGCTCGTCGTCGAGAAGAACGACTGGATCGGTGGTGCCGCGGTCTCGCGCTCGCTCTATCCGAATTTCACCTATTCCAACTGCTCCTACGTCTCCTCGCTCTTGCGCCCCGAGATCATGCGCGATCTCGAACTGCCGAAGCATGGGTTGCAGATACTCCCCTATGAAGGCGGCGCGGTGTTCACGCGCGACGGCGACTATCTCGCCATGTACCGCAATCACGAGGCAAACCGGCGCGAATTCGCGCGCTTCTCGAAGCGCGATGCCGAAGCCTATGACCGCTATTCGCGCGACATCATGCGCCACTGCCGCTTCATCCGGCCGCTGCTCATGCGCACCCCGCCGGACCCGACCTCCTTCAAGCCGCGCGATCTCCAGGAACTATTGTTCATCGGGCGCAAGTTCTGGGACCTCACCGAAAACGAGATGTACGAAATGGTCCGGTTCTGGACGATGAGCATATCGGATTATCTCGACGAGTATTTCGAGACCGACGTCATCAAGGCCTATCTCGCCGTGTCGGCCATTATCGGCACGGCGCTCGGCCCCATGTCGCCGGGCTCGGCCTATGTGCTGCTGCATCATTACATGGGCGATGTCGACGGCAATATCGGCGCCTGGGGCTATGCGCGCGGCGGCATGGGCGCCATCACGCAAGCCATGTCGAAGTCGCTCATGGCTGCGGGCGGTGAAATCCGCGCCGGCAAGGGCGTCGATCATGTGCTCGTCGAGAATGGCCGCGCGGTTGGCGTCGTACTCGATGATGGCAGCGAGATTCGCGGGCGCCTCGTCGTCTCCAACATGGATGTGAAGCGCACCTTCCTCAAATGTGTTGCCGAGAAGGAGCTGCCGCCCGGCTTCGTCAAACAGGTGAAGAACTTCAAGATCCGCGGCTCGTCCGGCAAGGTGAACATCGCACTCGACGGCGTGCCGCGCTTCCCGGCGCTGCCCGCCGACTCGCCCTGCATCAAGGGCGATCTCCACTTCACCGATTCGATCGAGCGGATGGAAAAGGCCTATGACGACTGGAAGGCGGGCTTGTGGTCGCGCGATCCCTTCCTCGACACGATGATCCCGACCATGATCGACCCGACCATGGCGCCGCCGGGCAAGCATTTCATGAGCGTCTTCGTGCAATATTGCCCGCCGAAGATCGAAGGCGGCGAGTGGACCGACGCCGAGCGCGATGCCTTCGGCCAGACCGTCATCAACCAGATCAACGATTATGCGCCGGGCTTCAAGGACCTCGTGCTTCATGCCGAAGTGAGAACCCCGCGCGAACTCGAAAACGAAGTCGGCCTCACCGAAGGCAACATCTTCCAGGGCGAGCTCACCTTCGACCAGCTCCTGTTCAACCGCCCGGTGCCGGGTGCCGCGCAATACCGCTCGCCGATCGCAGGGCTCTGGATGTGCGGCTCATCGACCCATCCGGGCGGCGGCGTGATGGGCGCGCCGGGGCGCAATGCGGCGGCCGAAATCCTGCGCGATCTCAAATCGCCGGCCAAGATGAGCGAGCCCTATGCCGTCCTATGATGCGATCGTCATCGGCGGCGGCACCAACGGGCTTGCCGGGGCGGCACGGCTTGCAAAAGGCCGGCTCAAGGTCCTCGTGCTCGAAGGCGCGTCGGAGCTTGGCGGTGGTGCGCGTACGAAAGAATTTGCGCCGGGATTCAAGGTCAGCCCCGTCGCGCATCTTCTCTATCTGCTCGACCGTCGTGTGGAGTCCGGACTCGATCTCAAGGCGCACGGCCTCACCTATGCCGCGACCAGCATCGCGACGACGGCACTCTCGCCCTCGGGCGATCATTTGAAGCTCGACGGCGCTTATGGCGAGACGCTCGGCGGCCAGATCGGTCACGCCGAACAGGTGGCGTGGCGCGACTTGCGCGCGCGCCTGATACGCTTTGCCTCGGTGCTCAGCCCCTTCAAGGAGATGACGCCGCCACGGCTTGGCG
>JAEUMG010000311.1 GCA_016793355.1 Hyphomicrobiales bacterium | reverse complement strand
TGGCGACGGCATCACGGTCGAAGAGGCCGAGCACATGCTGGCGACGCGACTCTACCAGAATACGGCGCGGGTACATTTCAACCAGTTTGCCGAAGCGCAAGGCCGTTTCGGGCGGAGGCTCATTTATGGCGGCCATGTCATCTCATTGGCGCGCGCCTTGAGCTTCAATGGCCTTGCCAATGCATTCCATATCGCGGCGATCAATGGCGGGCGGCATGTGGCGCCGCTCTTCGCCGGCGGCACCGTCTTCGCGTGGTCCGAGATCCTCGATGCCGTGCCATCGTCCAGAAGCGAAGGCCTCGGCGCCTTGCGCGTGTTGACGCGGGCAACACGCGACCTCCCTTGCAGCGACTACCCGACAACTGAGGGCTCTCCCGACAAGCCCGGTGTCATTCTCGAACTCGACTACTGGGTCGTGCTGCCGCGCTAGATGAGGCCCGTATCCATCAGCCAGAGGAGTGCGGCGGAGGTGAATAGGGCAAAGGCGGTGCCGACTGCGATCGCGCCGGAAACCGCCGGCACCGCAGTCTCATAACGCTGTGCGAAGAGATAGGCATTGGCACCCGTCGGCATGGCCGCAATCAGCACAGCGACCTGGACCCACAGCGGCGGTAAGCCGACGAGCTTGGCGGCGAAAATCCAGATCACGATCGGCAAGAGGATCATCTTGAGGATGATCAGAACGGCGATACCGTTCAACTGCCCCTTGAGACTGTAGCCGGCGAGCGACAGCCCTAGTGCAACAAGGGCCGCCGGCACGCCTGCGCCGGCAAGAAGTTCGAACGTGCGGTCGATGACCGGATGGAGTCCAGCTCCGGTGGCGCGCCAGGCTGAGCCGAGTATCAGAGCGAGTACGATCGGATTGCGCGCGAATTCGCGAGCAAGCTGGGTGAGGAGACGCAATATCGACGGCGCCTTGCCCTGCCGGGCAGTTTCGAAATGCAAGGTCGCGGCAAGCCAGAGCAATGGCGCATGGACCGAGACGATGAATGAGGCAGGCACCGCCCCGGTTTCGCCGAAATGCGACAATGTCAGGGGCAATCCGAGCATAACGACATTGCCGAAGGTCGCCGACATGGCGGCGGAGGCACCGCCGCCGCCGGTGAGCGCCGGCACAAAGCGGGCGGCGATCGAAGCTGCGACCCACACCAGGGCGAGACCGCCGAAATAGGCAATCCACAAGGGTATCAGTTCCGCCCCTTGCGGCTCCATCAGGATCATGGTGCGGAAAAGCAGCGCGGGCAGGGCGAGATTGAATACGAAGAGACTCAGGCCCTGTGTCGCGCTCGTGCCGATGAAACCCGTCCTCGCCGATGCGAAGCCGACGGCGATCAGGCCAAAGACAGGAAGTATGGTGATGAGGATTGCGGCCAAGGCCAGGTCAGGCGCCGCGGGCGCGCTTCTCCTCATGTGTTGCGTCGGTCCGGTTCCCGATCAACCGTACCACATCCATCATGATGCGATTGAGGTCAAAATCCTTCGGGGTATAGATTTTTGCAACGCCGAGCTGCTTAAGAACAAGTGTATCAGCCTCCGGAACGATGCCCCCGACGAGCACCGGTATGTGACCAAGGCCGGCGCTGCGCAGGCGCTGCATGGTTTCGCGTACCAGAGGCACATGCGAGCCGGAGAGGATCGAGAGGCCGATGACATGCACATTCTTGTCGCGCGCCGC
>JAEUMG010000306.1 GCA_016793355.1 Hyphomicrobiales bacterium | reverse complement strand
GGCGCGCCATGCTTACTCCGCCGGTGCCAGGGCCTGGCGGCGTGCCGGCTTCGGCGCGCCGACGCGATAGCGCCGATCCGTCAGCGACACCGCGCCGCCCAAGAACATGATGAGCGAGCCAATCCAGATAAGCGAGACGAGAGGATTGAAATAGACCCGCACGGTGCGACCCTCGCCGCCCGCGCGATCCCCCATAACAACATAGAGATCGCCTGAAAGCATCTGGTGCAGTCCTACTTCTGTCGTCTGCATCCCGCCAGGCTGGAACTGGCGCTTCTCGGATACAACCACCGCAACATCATCGCCGGCATGGGTGATCCGAAATCGCCCGGCATCGCCCGTGTAATTGGCGCCCGTCAGCGGCGAATCACCGAGATAGGTGACATCATACCCGGCAACGGTCACGTGCTCGCCCGGCTTCATGGCGACGATCGCCTCGGCGCGCCAGGCGGTGATCGCCACGATGCCGATGACAGCGATGCCGAGTCCCCCGTGAGCGAGGGTCATGCCGAAGCTGGCGCGCGGCAAGCCCCTTAAGCGCGACCAGGCGAGCGACAGCGACCGGTCGCCAAGGCCGGCACGCTGAGCGAGTTCGACGAGGCTTCCGACGACGAGCCAAAGGCCAAGACCAATGCCCAAAGGCGCAAGCCACGGACCGGGCCGGGACCAGGCATAGGTGACGAGCGCGACGATGATCGCGAGGGCAGCCGCCAGCCAGAGACGGGTAAGGGCGGCGCCAAGATCGGCGCGCTTCCAGGAGAGAAACGGACCGACCGGTACCAGCAACAGCAAGGGCAGGATGAGAATGCCGAAGGTGAAATTGAAGTATGGCGGTCCCACAGAGATTTTGTCGCCCGTGAGCGTTTCGAGCGCCAATGGATAGAGCGTGCCGAGAAAGACGGCCGCGGTTGCTGCGCAAAGCAGAAGATTGTTGACGACCAGTCCGCCCTCGCGGCTGATCGGCGCGAACAGACCGCCGGCTTTGAGCAGCGGCGCGCGCCAGGCGAAGAGCGTCAGCGCACCGCCAATAAAGACCGCCAGGATGCCAAGGATGAAAACGCCCCGCTCAGGATCGACTGCGAAGGCATGAACCGAGGTCAGCACGCCCGAGCGGACCAGGAAGGTTCCGACCAGAGACAGCGAGAAGGCCAGGATCGAAAGCAGAATGGTCCATACTTTGAGCGCGTTGCGCCTCTCGACAACAACAGCCGAATGCAGCAAGGCGCAGGCAATGAGCCACGGCATGAAGGACGCGTTCTCGACTGGATCCCAGAACCAGAAGCCGCCCCAGCCCAGCTCGTAATAGGCCCACCACGATCCCATGGCGATGCCGATGGTGAGAAACATCCAGGCGGCAAGAGTCCACGGCCTCACCCAACGTGCCCATGCCGCATCGACGCGGCCTTCGATCAACGCTGCCACTGCAAAGGAAAATGCCACCGAGAGGCCGACATAGCCGGCATAGAGAAACGGCGGGTGGAAGGCGAGTGCCGGATCCTGGAGGATCGGGTTGAGACCGCTGCCTTCGACAGGCGCCGGATCGAGGCGGGCAAAGGGATTGGAGGTGGAGACGACGAAGAGCAGGAAGGCAAGCGCGACGGAACCCTGTACCGCGAGCACGCGCGCCTTGAGCTCCTGCGGCAGGTTACGCCCGAAAACCGCTACCGCAGCACCGAAGAGATTGAGGATGAGAACCCAGAGCAGCATCGAGCCCTCATGGTTCCCCCATACACCGCTAAGCTTGTAGAGAAGCGGCTTTGCCGAGTGAGAGTTCTCCGCGACATTGCGCACGGAGAAATCCGAAATCACATAGGCATGGGTCAGTGCTGCGAAGGAGATCGCGATCAGAACGAGACCGGTCAATGCAGCCGGTACGGCCATAGCCGCCAGTGCACGATTGCCGCGCTGAGCGCCATAAAGCGGGACCGTGCACTGCAGGAGCGCGACCGCGAGCGCGAGTATCAAGGCGAAATGGCCGAGTTCGGTGATCACTGTCCCTCCCCCTCGCGCCACACACCCTGCTCCTTAAGTCGATCTGCGACGTCCTTGGGCATGTAGGTTTCATCGTGCTTGGCGAGCACGGTATCGGCCTGGAAAATGCCGGCAGCGTCCAGACTGCCTTCGGCGACGACGCCCTGCCCTTCGCGGAAAAGATCAGGCAATTGCCCGCGATAGGCAACGGCCAATGTCTTCGTCATGTCGGTCACGACGAATGAGATATTGGCATCGGCGCCGCGCACGAGACTGCCATTCTCGACCAGGCCGCCAAGGCGGATGCGCTGGCCGGGCCGGACCTGCTTCGCCGCAACCTCGCTCGGTGTATAAAAGAAGACGATCGCATCCGACAGCGCATAGAGGGCAATCCCAGCGGCAAGACCCAGCATGGCCAGGCCGCCCAGGATCAACGTTGTCCGCTTCTGCTTGCGGGTCATTCCATCCCCAATTGTCTGGCGAGTGCGTCGAGTTGGGTCAGCGCGTCGGGGGCTTGCTTCATGGCGATGCGGGCCTCATCGAGGCTCGCCTTTGCCTTATCGCGTTCGCCCAACACGATGCGCGCATTGATAAGGCGCCGCCAGCCGTCGAGGTCCTTGCCGTCAGCCTTAAGTCGCGCCTCGAGCCCATCGACCATACCACGGATCATCGTATCACGATCGGCCGCTGACATCTTCTCGGCGGCGACCACCTGCTCCTGCGTGGGTCCCGGTGTGGGCTTTTCGATCGCCGCTATTTCATTCTCCACCAGCGCGCGCCAGCTCGCATCAGGCGGCGAATCGGCAAGCAATGCTTTCCAGCCGGCGAGCGCTTCGGCGGTCTTGCCTTCCTGCTTATCCGCAAGCGCGATGAAGAATCGCGCCTTGGGGTTTTTCGAATCGAGCCTTAGTGCCTCGCGCAACGGTATAATTGCATCCGCGGTGACCAGGCCCTGATTCGCATAGACGCGCATTTCCGCAAAGTCGGCGAAGAGTTCAGCGGTCGGGGATCCGAGCGAGAGAATGCGCGCATAGGCATTGGCCGCATCGCCGAAGCGTTCCATGCGGCGATAGACCGGTGCCAGGACTTGCCAGCCTGCTACGTCCCCCGGATTCTTTGCAAGATGCGCTTCGACCCGGGCAACCAGAGCATCGAGATCATTCGCCTCCACCGCGTTGTCGAGGCGGGCCTGCAGCGGCAGGTCGGGCAGGCGCGGCGAACCCGCCCAGAGATAGATCGGGACGGCAACAAATGGCACGAGCAAGGCTGCCCACAACGCCGGGCGGACGGTTCGCGGCGCTCCAGCGTCTGCCGAAGCCTCGCCGCCCAGGGTACCGAGGATACGGCGCGACACTTCGTTCCGGGCAGCCTCGGCTTCGGCCGGGCCTATGATCCCGCGGGCCGCATCACGCTCCAGCTCGGCGAGCTGGTCGCGATAAATAGCGGCGTCATACTGCGCGCGCGAGGCCGCCTCCGGCGCCCGCCGCGATAGTGGCCAGACCAGCGCGGCCATTACCGCCGCCGTCAGACCTGCCATGGCCAGCCAAAAGATCATTGCCGTCTACTTGTTCGCGAAGCTTACCAAATACAATTCCGGCAAGGCCGTCGCATTGTCGCATGGCGGCATTTGGGCGTCGGAAACCGGTGGTGAGAACCCCGCCCTTTTGATAAACAGGCCCCGCCCGGCGGGGCGTGGCAGCCCGCCTCTCGCGGACATGCCTGAGGACCCCAGAATGAAGTCCCGCTATTCTATCTTTTCGCTGGCCCGCAACGCACTCAACTACCACAAGGATTGGGAGCGCGCCTGGCGGTCGCCCGAACCGAAGGCGGAATATGACGCGGTGATCGTCGGTGCCGGCGGCCATGGCCTCGCCACGGCTTATTACCTCGCCAAGAACCACAAGCTTACCAATATCGCAGTCGTTGAAAAGGGATGGCTGGGCGGCGGCAATACCGGCCGCAATACAACGATCATCCGATCCAATTATCTGCAGGACGCCTCAATCGCGATCTATGAACTCGCCCGCTCGCTCTATGAAGACCTTTCGCAGGAACTGAACTTCAACGTCATGTTCAGCCCGCGCGGCCTCCTCATGCTGTGCCAGACCGAGCATGAGTTCCGCGCGCTCAAGCGTACCTCGCATGCCAACCGGCTGGCCGGTCTCGACTGCCGGATGATAACACCGGAAGAGGTGAAAAGGCTGGTTCCGATCGTCAATGATGACCCAGCCTGCCGCTATCCGATCCTCGGCGCCTATTATCAGCCACGCGGCGGTACGGGCCGACACGATGCGGTCGCCTGGGGCTATGCTCGCGGCGCCGATTCGATGGGCGTCGATATCATCCAGAATTGCGAAGTCACCGGCATCCTGCGCGACGGCGACCGAGTTACCGGGCTTGAGACGACGCGCGGCACAATCAAGACCAAGAAGATCGGCGTGGTAACGGCCGGTCATGTTTCAACAGTCTGCCAGATGGCGGGCGTTCGCCTCCCTATCGAGAGCGTCTGCCTGCAGGCCTTGGTTTCCGAGCCGATCAAGCCGGTGATCGACTGCGTGGTCATGGCCAATACCGTGCATGGCTATATCAGCCAGTCGGACAAGGGCGAATTGGTGATCGGCGGCGGTGCCGATCCCTACAACAACTACTCGCAGCGCGGCTCCTTCCCTGCGCTTGAGCATACGGTGACGGCGCTCGTCGAAACCTTCCCGATCATTTCGCGATTGCGGATGCTTCGCATGTGGGGCGGCATCGTCGACATGACCGGCGATCGCTCGCCGATCATCGGGCTCACACCGGTCGAAGGGCTTTACGTCAATGCCGGCTGGGGCACTGGCGGCTTCAAGGCGATACCAGGCTCCGGCTATGTTTTCGCCGACACGATCGCCAATGGCCGGCCGCATCCGATCGCCGAGCCTTTCGGTTTGCACCGGTTCATCGAGGGCCGGCTCGTCGATGAAAGCGTGGCTGCGGCGGTGGCGCATTGATGAGCGATATCGAGCGGAGACCTTACGTATGCTCCTGATCACCTGTCCGGTCTGCGGCGCCGAGGGCGATGAGACCGATTTCCATGCCGGCGGCGAAGCGCATATCAAGCGGCCGGCAACGAGCGATCCCGGCAATATCAGCGACGCGGAGCAACGCGACTACCTCTTCATGCGCAAGAACCCCAAGGGGCTCCATTTTGAGCGCTGGCGCTGCGACCGCGGCTGCGGCAAGTGGTTCCACGCGGCACGCGACACCGTGTCTCTACGCTTCAGGGCTTTCTACCGCGTCACCGAACTGCCTCCGAGAGATTTGATGGAGCAGGCCACAGGAGAGTGGCGTGAATTCTTCAAGGACAAGCTCGCCCAAGGTGAAAGCCGGTCATGAGCGCATCGCCCTATCGCCTTCCGGCCGGCGCCGGCCGCCTGATCGATCGCAATCGCACGGTGCGCTTCACGTTCGACGGCAAGCCGATGACTGGCTATGCCGGCGACACGCTCGCATCCGCCGTGATGGCGCAAGGCCAGCGCTTGTTCGGCCGCAGCTTCAAGTATCATCGCCCGCGTGGCGTCGTCGGCCTTGGCTCGGAAGAGATGAATGCGCTGGTCGGCGTCGGCGAAGGCTCGCGCCACGAGCCCAATCTGCGCGCCACGCAGGTCGAGCTCCATGACGGGTTGACCGCGGTGAGCCAGAACCGCTGGCCTTCGCTCGCGCTCGATATTGGCCAGATCAACGGCAAGTTCTCGCGACTGCTGCCGGGCGGCTTCTACTACAAGACCTTCATGTGGCCGCGGAAATTCTGGAAGGAAGTCTACGAGCCGGTGATCCGCCGCGCGGCTGGGCTTGGCGTCGCGCCGCAAGGCCGCGATCCTGATACTTACGAGCATATCCATCTTCATTGCGATATACTGGTCATCGGCGCCGGTATTGCAGGGCTTGCCGCGGC
>JAEUMG010000294.1 GCA_016793355.1 Hyphomicrobiales bacterium | reverse complement strand
TAACAGTCAAGAACGGTACCGAGACCGAGCGCCGGCATATCATCGACAAGACATGGGCCGCGCCAAGGGTGAATGCGAAACCCCGCGCGGCCCTGGACTGGCGGACGGCAACTGGGTGCGTTCGCCGGCCGGCACGGACTCTATCAGGTCCGCCGGTCGCGGAGAGGGGGCAACTCTGCCTATGCGCGCATCGAACGCCGGCGGGAAGGAGCCATGACGCCAGCCCGGTCAGATTGATGCGGCCGCATGGAGCGGCTCACCGGCACTGGCGAGTCGCTCCTCAAGCCAACGCAGGATCGGCGTCTTGATGGCGAGCATGGCCGAATAGCGCAAACGATCTTCGGAATACTCCCCGATCAGGCGGCGCAGGGCGGCAAGACATTCCATATCGCCGGCAAGCGATGACAGGGGATGCGAATAGGTGTGGATGCCGAAGGCCAGTGCCCGGGTCTGGGGCAGGCGCATGAAGGTCTGCCGTTCGACCCTGATCCACAACCGCTCGCCCGCCACGCGATAGTCGCGTTCGAGTTCAACTGCCGCGCGCACCGATGCTTCCACATTCGCGTCATGCGCGCCCTCCGGAAACAGCCGGTCGGCGATCGTGGTGAGCACCCAGTTGAACCGCACCACCGGTGTGCCGGCCTGCACATTGGCAAGAACACGGTCGATCCGGGCGCCCAGCTCCTCGTTGAGGCCGGGGACGAATTCATGCGCAAAGCGCATGCTGCGCCCGACCGAGGATACGATGCGGCCCGAAGTTGTATAGGCATTGGAGGCAGCGGTAATGATGTCGGCGCCGTCAACCCTGTCGATGAGGATGAAGTCTTCCTCGACGATCCTTCCCAGGATCGCCAGAGGTTCATCGCCCGAAAGCGCATGGCGGCTGCCGTCGATGTGATCGCAAAGACGCCCCTGCCCGGCGGTGAAATGACCCGCATGATCCCTGGCGAGATGCGCCGCCGCCAGCGCGAGCAATTCGGCCTGGGCCGGGCGCGACGATGGCAGCGCGCCATAGAAGAGAGGCGGCAGACCGTCGAGCCGCGCGCGTTTCGCGGCCATGAAGGCCGCATGATCCGGGCCCGTCTCCAGCCAAGTTTCGGGCGGCATGGGTTTGAGCCCGATTTCAAACGCGGCCCGTGCCGTGCGGAACGGCCGATGCCGCGGCACTGTCATGTCGACGGAATTCATGGTCGGCGTCGCACCCCCTGCCAGGCACCAGACTGGGGCACATGATGCCGCCGCGCAAGACGCTGCCTGGGCGCAGTTTTCTTGCAAATACCGATTGCAACGGCGGCAATCGCACCGGCCGTCCGGTTCAGGCCATCAGGGCATCGATCGCGAGAAGTACGAGCGCCGTCGCCAGGGCCGCCAATCCAATGATGACAAGCTGCTTGCGGCGCGCCTGCGCCTGCATGCGTTTGATTTCGGGCCTCATCCGCTTTTCCTCCCTCCCAGAGGAATTGCCCGATAAATAGGCAGAGATGACCCGAGTTGCAACACACGAGGACGTAATCCACAGGTTGCAGGCCTTGACCATAGAAAGCCCCGCCAGGTGCGCCGGGCGGGGCTCCAGCCGAAAGCCAGCGGCCGCTCCCTTCACGGCCTGCAAAATCCATGGGCCGGCCGGCGGATCCATCGCACAATCGGGCGGTTCCGATTCGCCTATGCCGTCACGATGGCCGCCCACGGAAAATCATCAGGAGTGAAAATGCCATGCCCGTCTTCTGTCAGCTCACCACGAAGAAAGGCGTCCCCGTCTTCGTCAATCCCGAGCTGGTGCGCTTCGTGGCCGCCGGCCCCGACCAGGGCACCCTGGTCAATTTCTCGGACGGCAAGGGTCTTGTCGTGGATGGCGACCCGAAGCGAGTCGCCACCATGCTCTCGCTTGCCCGCAACGCATCGCCCCCCGCCAAGCGTCCGGCGCCGCGCGCCCCGCGTCCGCAACCGAGCTAGCATCCGGCCGGGGCTGGTTTTGAGCGGATGGGATTCGCCGTTATCCTGCCGGACATGGAAACTCAGCCTGCGGATTCGCGTCTGATTGCCGAACTGGGCGCGGAGCTGCGCCTGCTCCTTCCGATCGCCATGGCGGATGGCGCGCTGCATGCTCGCGAGCGCACCATGCTCGAGCGCTATATCGCGGCGCGCGCAAAAGCCGCTTACGACGATGCCGAACTTGCCGCGGCCCTGCGCTGGGCCCAGGCCGATCCGCCCACGCCGGCCCAGTGCGTCGACCTCGTATCGGCGGCCGTGGCACAGCGGGCCGATGCGATCGCCGTCCTGTGGGAGATGGCGCAGGCGCTCAGCGAGGCCGACGGCATGGTCACCGGTGTCGAGACCGTCAGGCTCGCACGGCTGAAGCAGGCGCTCGACCAGGCGGCGGCTAAGGGCATCCGCGATGCCTGACACGCCCGCGCCCAGCGCCTCACAGATCACGACCGAACTGCTTGCAGCGGAGCGAACCTTCCTCGCCTGGGTACGCACCAGCATCGCGGTGGCAAGCCTCGGCTTCGTCGTAGCCAAATTCGGCATCTGGCTGCGCGAATTCGCGGACCAACTCAATCCCCAGATTCACATGCACAGCACCGCCCTCTCCCTGCCGATCGGCATCGGCATGATGATCTTCGGCGGCGCCCTGACGGTTCTGGCGGCCTGGCACTTCAGCATCGTGAGCCGCGCCATCAAGAAGGGAGAGATGCGCTCGAGCGGTTCCCTCGTCGTCACCGTAACCCTGGGCGTGACGGTCCTGACTTTCGTGATGATCGTCTATCTGCTGGCGGCGGCCGCGCGGCTTTAGGGCGCCCCAAAAAAGCTAAAACCCGCCAAACGGTGTTTGGCGGGATTCAGCCCCCTCTCAGGGTGATTATCAGCGACGTGGGACGGCGAATCTCCGGCGCTAATAACTTGGAAAGCATGATATTCGCCAGCCGTGACTCCGACGTGACCGGCCAGTTTTGCGCGGGAAAAGCGATCTTTATCCACAGGTGTCGGGCCGGTCCGAATCCGCAGTCACGCCCCGGTCACGCCCGCCTCATACGCTGGCAGGTGTTTAGGCACGTGATTCGTTTCTTCCGGAGTAACCTCCTCACCTCATCAACCCCGCCCCATGGCGGGGTTTTCTTTTGCCGGAACATGATCGATCGCGCCGGCCGACAGAGATGATCGATGCATTTCATGCCCGGCGTGGCGAGCTATGCGTGGCATAAATGTCGAAGTCTGTTGCCTCAATCCCACAGTGCGGATGAATCCGATGCAAGAGACCATCGCCGAATTGAACCGCACAACAAGACGCGTTAGCCTTAAATATTGAAGGGACGGCGACAGGAGTGCGTGCTCCAACCCCTTCCAAAACGAGAAGCCCGTCCGCCGGTGAGGACGGACGGGCTCTTTGGCGCGCAAGCTCGGGACGGCGACAGGAGCCGCGCGACCAACTCGCTCGCAACGTGGGAAAGTCGATTACCCGCCCCCTCTCAAAAGGATGGATAGTCCCCTGATCCCCCGCTGGATCGATCGCGAGAGTCGTGCCCAATCGTGGCAATTTTGCGAGCGAGTTGCAAAATCGGCCTGCAAAAATCTCCCCGCATCATCGCGCGGCACGAACTTGATGATAAGCGCGCTTCGGCTATGACGGTTCCGGCGCGCCGATTTCAAGCGGCCGCCATCTCGCGAAGGAAGCTCCGTGAACATTCTCGTTGTCTTCGATCATCCGCGCCGCGACTCGCTATGCGGCGCCCTGCTCGACGCCTTTCTCGCGGGCCTGGCGCAAGCCGGACACAAGGCCGAGATCGCCGATCTGCGCGCTGAAAATTTCGATCCGCGCCTGCCGCCCGACGACGAACCCGACTGGGACGATCCGCGCAAGGTCTACTCGCCCGTGGTGCTCGCCGAGCAGCAGCGCATTCTGCGCAATGATGCGATCGCCTTCATCTTCCCGGTGTGGTGGTGGTCGCTTCCGGCGACGACCAAGGGGTGGATCGACCGCGTCTGGAATAATGGCTGGGCCTATGGCGACGCCAGGATTCCGCTTCGCAAGGGACTGCTGATTGCCGCAGCGGGGAGCGATCAGCCGACATTCGTGAAGCGCGGCTACGACCGGGCGATTGAAATCCAGCTCCTGACCGGCATCATCGACTATTGCGGAATTCCCGAAGGCGAACTGGTCATGCTCTACAATCTCCTGGGCGACGATGCCGCGCGCAAGGCCGCGATTGCCCGCGCCGGCGAACTCGGCCGCGACTATTTCGGCAGCGCCTGAGCAGCCCTCATGACGACGATCGCCGATCTCATGCACCCGCCGGTCCTGGTCCTCAACCCCAAGGACAGCGTCGCGCATGCGATCGAGGCGATAAGGGCGACGCCGCGCGACCGGCTCTACACCTATCCGATGGTCGCCGACGCCAAGGGCAAGCTCGTCGGAATTTGCGTGATGCGCGACCTGATCCTCGCCGACCCCGACGACAGGATCGCCGACGTCATGCTGAGCAAGTTCGTGGCGCTGAAGGCCGGCTATGACGTGCATGAGGCGCTCGATGCCATAAGGGGCCTCGAAATCCCCGAATATCCGGTATGCAACAAGCGCGGCAGGCTTTCGGGCGTGGTGCGCGCGGCACGGCTTCACACCCTGGAAGAGGAGCGCCTCGCCGCGGTGCCCGGCCGGATGGTCGGCGTCGCCGCCGGCGAGGTCGTCGCCACGCCCTTCCTCGCCTCGGTCAGGTCGCGCTTCCCCTGGCTGATCGTCAACCTGCTGACCGTCTTCGCAGCCGGCCTCGTCGTCGGCTATTTCCAGCACACGATCGACCGCGTCGTGCTGCTTGCCGCCTTCCTCCCGGTGCTCGCCGGACAGTCGGGCAATACCGGCGCGCAATCGCTCGCCATCACCCTGCGCACGCTCGAGCGCCACGGAGACACCGCCTTCTATCGCGCCGCCATGTGGAAGGAACTGCGGCTCGGCATCCTGCATGGCATCGCCACCGGGCTCCTGGTCGCGCTCGCGATCTATCTCTCGGCCCTCTACGAGGGCAACAAGGGCCCGGGCACCCTCGCCAGCATCGGCTTTGTCGCGACGCTGGTTTCGGTCATCGTCAGCGGCCTGTCGGGCGCCAGCGTGCCGGTCGTCCTGAAGAAGCTCGGCGCCGATCCCGCCGTCGCCTCGAGCATCATCCTGAGCACCATCACCGACATCGTCAGCATGGGCTCGATGCTGCTTCTCGCCACGCTCCTCATCGCCAGGATGACGTGAGCCTGCCTATCGGATGTTTGGTTGCTTGCCGGAGCGCGCCTCGGCCAGCGTCTCCTTGAAGATCACCATCGGCAGGACCAGCATGGCGATGACGCCGAACACCCAGATGATGAGCGTGGCCAGGATCCAGGTGGAGAAGCCGGTAATGGCGAGGTGGCTGGTGAGGAGCGAGGTTACGAGCAGCGCAGCGAGGATCACCACCAGCGAAATGCCGCCCATCAGCACCCGGGCATAGCGCATGGAGAGTCTGGTCACCAGCGGAGCGAGGATGAAGCGCACCGCCGAGAAGATCGCCACCACGATGATGAAGCCGGTCACGGAGATCTGCATGTCCGGCGCGAGAAGCCACTGCGCGATGAAAAGCCCGATCGCATTGGCGCATAGCTCAAGCACGATCGAGGCGATGAGACGCATCATGGCCGATTCTCCGGAAATGACGGCCTGAGCATACGCCAAAGCGGGCCGGTTGGGTATCCGCCGCACGGGCGCTCGTATTCAGAGAATTCGCCTCCTCAGCCTGAAGTCAATACTTATCCTCCATGGCAGGCCTTGCCCGTTCTCGGGCTCGTCCCGAGGAAGCCTGCCATCCCGACCGGACGACAGGCTTGTGTCCGCCAATGGAGATATGATCCGTACACAAATCGTCATGCCGGCGAAAGCCGGCATCCCCTGAGCCGGTGCCGTTGTTGCAACGATCCAGGGGACCCCAGCTTGCGCTGGGGTGACGGATGTGTCGGAGCAATGTTGCCGTGATGCAGGCTAGTTTGAACGGCTGCGTTAAGACGTGTCGTCGAGCGGCGGCATCACATTGCGGGCGAGCCAGTCGCAGTCTTTCAGGATCACATCGACGTCGTGGCGCGGCCGCTGGCGGAAGCCGGGCGCCCGGCCGGGGCGCAAGGGGCTCCAGCGTTCGGGCCGCCGTTCCTCGATGGGCTTTGCCAGCCATTGCGCGAGGCGCATCGCCTGGGCCTGCAGGTTTTCCAGAGCGGCCTTGAGGGCCCAGAGCCGGCGGCAGACG
>JAEUMG010000287.1 GCA_016793355.1 Hyphomicrobiales bacterium | reverse complement strand
TGCGATTGCCTTCGAGCGCCGTGACGATGGAACCGGATTCGCCCGGTGTATTGAGCAGGATGGACGTCGTCGAGCTGCCATACATGGCGCCGTAATAGAGCCCGGCAAACATGATGAACGCGCCCGTCGGGTCGAGCTTCGTTGTGACTGGAAGAAGAAGCGCAATGGTGAGTGCCGGGCCGATGCCGGGAAGGATTCCGATCGCGGTGCCAAGCGTCACGCCGATCAGGCACCAAAGCAGGTTGATCGGTGTCGCCGCCGTTGCGAAGCCGTCGAGCAGGGCGGAGAACACCTCCATGGTCAGAAGACTCCGGCGAAAATGCCCGCCGGAAGCTGGAGGCCGAGCCCGCGGGTAAATCCATAACAGGTGACTGCTGCAAGCACTATCCCGGCAATGATGTCCCGCACATAGCGCCTGCTGCCGAGCGCAAAGGCGACGGTCAGAAATAGGCCGAATGCCGCGATCATGAAACCGAGTGTCTTGAGCAGCAGCGCATTGAGTATCAGCCCCGCGGCGACGATAGCGACGGCACGCCAATCGGTCGCTACGTCGTCGACCGCAAGCACGGGACCGCTCTTCGGAACGAAGGCCCTGAAGCAAATGAACAGGCCGGCAATCACAAGTCCAACCG
This sequence comes from Hyphomicrobiales bacterium, assembly GCA_016793355.1. Lineage (GTDB taxonomy): Bacteria > Pseudomonadota > Alphaproteobacteria > Rhizobiales > Aestuariivirgaceae > JAEUMG01. Next base: position 7,666 of record JAEUMG010000287.1, on the reverse strand, counting down.
CCACGACCAGAGGGAAAACATGCGGACCGACCTTGGCATAGGCCGGCGGCACCCGCATCGTGGCGGCATCGACGCCGATCACGCCCCCAAGAAGCACCAGGCCAACGCCGATCGCCACACCGGCAAGCGACAGATTTGGCCTGGGTGCCACGCGCGGGTCGCTATTGCACGAGGCCGATGCCCTTCAGTATCTCGGTAACGCGCGCATTCTCGGCCTTGAGCAGCGCTGCAAAGTCATCCCCTGGGAGATAGAGATCGGTCCAGTTCTTGTCCGTCAGCGTCTTCTTCCAGGCATCGCTCTTGACCGCACCGTCGACGACCGCGAGCAGAGCCTTGGTCTGGGCATCATCGAGACCGGGTGCCGCGACGATGGCTCGCCAGTTGGCCAACTCGACATCGACGCCCTGTTCCTTGAGCGTCGGGATGTCTATGCCGGCCAGCCGTTCTGGTGCCGAAATACCGAGCGCTCGCAGTTCTCCGGTTTGGATTTGCCCGGACCATTCACTGTAGCCGCTGATACCGGCAGTCACATGGCCGCCCATGATCGCGGCGAGGGCCTCCCCGCCGCCCGAGAAAGGCACGTAGTTGAGTTTCGAAACATCGGCGCCGACCGCCCTGGCGATCAGGCCGGCAAGAATGTGATCTGTGCCGCCAGCCGAGCCGCCGCCCCAGGCAACCGCGCCCGGATCGGCTTTGAGCTTGGCGACGAGATCAGCGAGTGTCTTGATCTCGGACGCCGCCGGCACGACGACGACCTCGAATTCACCGGTAAGCCGCGCGATGGGCGTGACCTGCTCAAGCGTGACGGCGGAATTATTTGTGAGGATGGCGCCGACCATCACCAGCCCGTTGACCATGAGGACATTGGGCTTGCCGTTTTCCTGACTGACCAGTTGGGCGAGGCCGACCGTCCCACCGGCGCCGGGAACATTCTCAACGGTCACTGTCGCGGCGCCGCCCGATCCCTGAATGGCCTCCTGCATGGCCCGTGCCGTTTGATCCCAGCCACCACCGGGCGCGGCCGGTGCGATGATGCGGACATCGTCGAGAGCGGCAGCACTACCAGGCCATAGGGCGTTGCTGCCAAGCATTACGACAACAAAGGTAGCGGCAATCAGGCTTCTGCGGCGCATAGGGGCTCCTCCACTGATAGTCCGTTATCCCGGCTTCGGCATTTGAACCGAAGGGCCGGGTAAGCCCGGCTCCACATGCAACTATGCCCAGAAATGCGGTGCGCGCAAACAATGCTTAAGCCGCAGTCATGCATCGGCCGGCCGCGAGCGCGACTTGAGCAGCCAGCCGACCGCGACGACCAGGACGGCGCCGATCGCACCCAGAAGATATGGGAGCTTGCTGTCGGGGCCGATCGCAAAGGTGGCGACGACATAGGGATCATGCGCGATCATTTCGCCGGCGATCCAGCCGAGTAGCGCCGCGCCCGCCCAAACGATGATCGGGAATCGCTCGATCATTCTCAGGATGACGGTCGACCCGACCATGATCAGCGGGATCGACAGCGCGAGACCGAAGCTGAAAAGCCAGGGGTCGCCCTTGGACACCGCGGCGATGGCGATGACATTGTCGAGGCTCATCGCGGCATCGGCAACGGCGATCGTGCCAACCGCCCGCCACAGTCTGTCGGAAGCTGCGACGGCGTGTTCCTCTGCGGTTTCGCCCTTGGCCAGTTTGACGGCGATCCACAGAAGCAGCAACCCGCCAACGACTTTAAGGAATTCGATCTGCAGCAATTGCGAGATGATCAGCGCAAAGACGATCCGCAGGCCGATTGCGGTCCCCGCACCGAGTATGATGCCGATCTTGCGCTGCTTCGGCGGCAGCGAGCGGCAGGCAAGCGCGATGACCACCGCATTGTCGCCCGACAGGAGCAGATCGATCCAAACGATCTGCAGAATCGCAATCAAAGTGGCGGCAGAAATTTCCATGCCCTGTCCGGAAGCCCTCTTTCAATGCCAAGTGGGCCAGATGCCGTTGCACGTCAAGAGCCGGCCTGTCGGCGGTGAACGGCGGGGGACCGGAAAAAGCCGCAATACCGCCATAGTCGCCATGAGGATGCGGGATTTGACAAGGGGTGTGGCGCATATGCGTAGAGTTTTGGGTTTTCTTGCCGTTGCCGTGATGATGCTGGTTCCGGCCGCGATGCCGGTCACGGCTGGCACGACGGTAAAGGTCGGCGTCCTCTCCTGCGGGATTGCACCGGGTATCGGCTATATCGTGATGTCGCAGAAGAAACTGAGCTGCGTCTATCAGCCCTCGCGCGGCGGCCGTGTCGAAACCTATCGCGGCAAGATCACCCGCATTGGTCTCGACATCGGAATGACTCAGCAGTCGGTCGTGGTCTGGGCGGTCATGGCGCCGGCAAAGCCGAAGCGCGGGGCGCTTCAGGGAAGCTATGGCGGCGTCTCGGCGGAAGCGACCGCCATAGTCGGCTTCGGCGCCAATGTTCTGGTCGGCGGGTTTCAGAAAAGCATTACGCTGCAGCCGATCAGCATTCAGGCGCAGACCGGCCTGGACCTGGCCGCGGGTATTGCCGGATTGAGCCTCACCCATGTGAAGTAGTCGCCATGGCGTGAACCATGGCATCGGCGATCTCGCGCTCGCCCATGATCACATGATCGGCGCCGTAGTGCTTCAGATGCTCGACTTCGGCATCTGAATGCGCGCGGGCGACGACAGAAATCGCCGGATTCATCGTCTTCGCCTGGGCGACGATCTGCCCCGCTTCAAAGGCATCGGGTGCCGTGACCAGGAGCCAGCCGGCATTGGCGATATTGGCCTGGGTGAGCAGGTCGCCTTCGACCGCATTGCCCTGGATCGTCGTGATCCCGGGCCGGCCCGCGAGATCCGCCATGGCTTCCTCCCGCTCTTCGATGATCGTGACGTCTGCCTCGTCCCTGTTGAGTGCCGAAAGCACCGCGCTTCCGACGCGCCCGAATCCGACCAGGATGATGGGCTTGGCTGCGGGCGCGCGGGGCATCTCCGGTTCGGGCGCCGGGGGCTGAGCGGTAACGGGTTTGGGCTCCCGCATCAGTCTGTCGGCAAGCAGGAAGCAGACCGGATTGAGCATGATGGATATGAGCGCGCCGGCCAGCACCAGGTCGCGCCCCTCGGTCGGCATCAGGCCGAGGGCGATCCCGAGGCCGACGAGGATGAATGAGAACTCGCCGATCTGCGCAAGGCTTGCCGAAATCATCGCTGCCGTCTCGTTCGGGTGACCGAAAAGGCGCACGATGGCGAAGGCGGCTGCTGACTTGCCGATGATAATGATGGCTATGGTCGCAAGGAGCGGCGCGGGGCTGTCGATCAGCACCCACGGATTGAACAGCATGCCGACCGACACGAAGAAAAGGACGGCGAACGCGTCGCGCAGTGGCAGCGTCTCCTGGGCGGCGCGTTGGGAGAGTTCGGACTCGCTCAGGATCATCCCGGCAAAGAAGGCGCCGAGTGCGAAGGACACATCGAACACATGCGCGGCGGCGAAAGCGACGCCCAGCGACAGGGTGAGCACTGCCAGGCGGAACAGTTCCCGCGATGCGGTGTGGGCGACATAGTGGAGGATCGCCGGAATGACGCGCCGGCCCACGACCAGCATGACGATAACGAAGACCGCGACCTTCGCCACCGTCATGGCGAATTCCACGGCCAGTGAGCCGAGCGAGACCTTTTCGCCCGAGGTGAAGAGAGGGGCAACCGCGGGCAGGAGCACCAGGGTGAGGACCATCACGAGGTCCTCGACGATCAGCCAGCCGACCGCGATCCTGCCGCGCTCGCTGTTGAGGAGATGGCGCTCCTGGAGGGCGCGGAGCAGCACCACGGTGGATGCGACCGACAGCGCAAGGCCAAAGACCAATCCTGCCTGGACCGGCCAGCCGAGGACCTTGGCGAGGCCCATGCCGAGGAGTGTTGCGACTGCAATCTGAACGAGCGCGCCGGGAATAGCGATGGCTCGGACCGAAAGCAGTTCCTTGAACGAAAAATGCAGGCCGACGCCGAACATCAGCAGGATCACACCCAGTTCGGCCAGCTCGCCGGCAAGATGGGCGTCGCCGACGAAACCCGGCGTATGCGGTCCGATGACGATCCCGGCGAGCAGGTAGCCGACCAGAGGCGAGATGCGCAGCCGGTTGGCGACAACGCCCAGGATGAAGGCCAGGGCCAGGCCTATGACGATCATCGAGATCAATGGCGTCGCGTGCGTCACTAGAGTTCCGGACCTGTCCATGATCGGCCCCGGAGCGATTCCTGGGCGCGGCACCGATCTCCGGCGCGGGCGATAGTCCTTGCCAGCGGCGGGATTCAGCGCAACGATGTGTATGGGAGCCGGCGATGAGGCTCAACAAGGAATTGCCGGCCGCCCGGGCAGTCAGGGGAGGATCGGCTATGGAATCATCGACCGGCAGACGAATTGCGGGCCCACGGAATATCGCGCTCGTAGGGCCCTATCTCAGTGGCAAGACCACCCTGCTGGAATCGATCCTGTTTCGCGCCGGTGCCATTCAGCGGCAGGGTAAAATCGCCGACAAGTCGACCGTCGGCGATTCCTCGGCCGAAGCGCGCGCTCATGGCATGAGTGTCGAAGTGAACGTGGCCTCGGTCAATTTCATGGGCGACATGTTTACCTTTGTCGATTGTCCGGGCTCGATCGAATTCTCCCAGGACGCGCGCGCCGCGCTAGCCGGGTGCGATGCGGCAATCGTCGTTTGCGAGGCCGACGACAAGAAGGTCCCGGCATTGCAGGTAATCCTAAAGCAGCTCGACGATCTCAACGTGCCGCGGCTCCTTTTCATCAACAAGATCGACAAGAGCGAGGGCCGCCTCACCGACGTTCTGGCCTATCTTCAGCCGGCGAGCTCGAAGCCGCTGATCTTGCGCCAGCTGCCGATCTGGAAAAACGGCATCGTAACCGGCTTTGTCGATCTGGCCCTCGAGCGCGCCTACATCTACCGCGAGCATGCGCCGAGCGAAGTCGTTGACATGCCGGCCGAGCTTCTCGATTCCGAGAAGGAGGCGCGCTTCGCCATGCTCGAAAAGCTCGCCGACTACGACGACGAATTGATGGAACAGCTGCTGAGCGACATCGAGCCGCCGCGCGACCGCGTCTTCACCGATCTTACCCGCGAGCTCGCCGAAGGACTGATTACCCCGGTATTCGTCGGCTCGGCCGAGAACGGCAATGGCATATTGCGGCTTTTGAAGGCCTTGCGGCATGAAGTTCCGCCCGTGACGGCGCTGGCCCAGCGTCTCGGTCTGAAATCCGGCCCCGGAGCGACCGTGCAGGTGCTCAAGACCTTTCACACCGCCCATGGCGGCAAGCTTTCGCTGGTTCGCGTGCTCGCTGGCGAATTCGCGGACGGCGCGGTGTTCTACGGTGCCGCCGGACAGGAAGCGCGTACCGCCGGACTTTTCATTCTCAATGGCTCGACGCCCGCCAAGACCGCCAAGGCGCAGACCGGCGATACCGTTGCGCTGGGCCGCCTCGAGGGCATGATGACGGGTGAGACCCTGTCGACCGCGAAAGGCTCGACCCCGCAGCTCATCAAGATCGCCGTTTCCCCCGGTGTCTATGGCCTCGCAATCTCGGTGAACGACCGCAAGGACGAGGTGAAGCTCACCAGCGCCATCGCCAAGCTGATCGAAGAGGACCCCTCACTGTCGCTCGAACACAATCAGGATACCCATGAGATTGTCTTGTGGGGGCAGGGCGAGATGCATCTTCGGGTGGCCCTCGAGCGGCTCGAAAACAAGTTCGGGGTCAAGGCCAATGCCCGGCCGCGCCGGATTGCCTACAAGGAGACGATCCGCAGGCCGACGCAGATCCGCGGCCGTCACAAGAAGCAGTCGGGAGGCCACGGCCAGTATGGCGACGTTGTCGTCGAGATTAAGCCCCTGGCGCGCGGCGAAGGCTTCGAGTTCACCGACACGATCACCGGCGGTGTCGTTCCCAAGCAGTACATTCCGGCGGTCGAGCAGGGCGTTCGCGACTGGATGGTGCAAGGGCCCTTGGGCTTTCCCGTCGTCGACTTTGCCGTGAACCTGTCGGACGGCTCCTATCACGATGTCGATTCCTCGGAAATGGCCTTCAAAACAGCCGCGCGCATCGCCATGAGCGAGGGCATGCCGCAATGCTCGCCGGTTCTGCTCGAACCGATCGTGGCCGTCGACATTCATGTGCCGAGCGACGCGACCTCGCGCATCAATCAGATCGTCACCGGACGCCGCGGCCAGCTCCTTGGCTTCGACGGCCGCGAGGGCTGGCCGGGCTGGGACACGGTCAAGGCGCACATGCCGGAGAGCGAGATCGGCTCGCTCATCATCGAGCTTCGCTCGGCGACGGCCGGCGTCGGCACCTTCACCTTCACTCATGATCACATGTCCGAACTGACCGGCCGCCAGGCGGAGCAGGTGGTCGCCACCCGGAAGGCGGAGGCGGCCTGAGTCACGGCCTTGTCTCGCAGGCGTGAAGTGGCGTGATTTGCGGCAAATGCGGGCTCCGGCGTAGGAACCGGTGACTGAGCCTTTTGGAGTAGTCCGATGAATATTCTGCGCCGCCGCGGCTGGGAGTTGCCCGAACGCCTCGTCACGCCCGAACATGTGTTCCTCAACCGGCGCGCCTTTCTGGCGGCCGGGACCGGCATTGCGGCCCTGGCGGTGGCCGGGCGGGCGCGCGCCGAGACCGACCCCTCCGCATCGCTCTATCCCGCCTCCGTCAATCCCGCCTTCAAGGATGCGGGCCGCGACGTGACACCGTTTGAGATCAATTCGACCTACAACAACTATTACGAATTCAACACCTCAAAGCGGATTTACGAGCAGGCCGAAGCGCTACCGATCCGGCCATGGTCGGTGGTCATCGACGGCGAGGTCGAAAAGCCGGTCACCATTGCCATCGACGATCTGCTGAAACGGATGACGCTCGAGGAGCGCGTCTATCGCCACCGCTGCGTCGAGGCCTGGTCGATGGTCGTCCCCTGGACCGGGTTTGCCTTGTCGGAGTTTGTGTCGCTTGCGAAGCCCCTCGCGAGCGCCAAGTTCGTGCGCTTCGAAACCTTCAATCTGCCGGATGTCGCGGCAGGCCAGAAGCCCGGTCTCTTCTCCAGCATGCCGTGGCCCTATGTCGAGGGCGTGACCATTGCCGAGGCCGGCAATGAGCTGCCCTTCATGGTCACCGGTGCCTATGGCAAGCCCTTACCGAAATCCATGGGCGCGCCGCTCAGACTGCACCTGCCGTGGAAATACGGTTTCAAATCGATCAAGGGCATCGTGAGGGTATCGTTCACGAGCGAACGGCCCATCGGTTTCTGGGAGCAATTGCAGGCATCCGAATATGGCTTCTGGGCCAATGTGAATCCGGAAGTGGCGCATCCGCGCTGGAGTCAGGCGTCCGAACGCGTGCTCGGTACCGATGAGCAGATTCCGACCCAGTTGTTCAATGGCTATGGCGAGTATGTCGCCGCGCTCTATGCCGGGATGGAGAAAGAGCCGCTATACATGTGAAAAAGAAAGGCCGGACGACGAGGTCCGGCCTGAACAGTCCAGAACCCCCTTGCGGGGGAACGCCTCCGGACTCCGGTGAGGAAAACTCCGGAAGCTGCGGATGATACAAGGGGAGGGAGTAACGTCCGCCAACTATCGCTCGAAACCAAGCGAC
>JAEUMG010000244.1 GCA_016793355.1 Hyphomicrobiales bacterium | reverse complement strand
TTCGGAAAATGACGCCCGAGAAGATTGCCAGCCGCGTGGACGAGATGATCGCGCTGATGCAGCTCAAGCCCGAATATCTCTCGCGCTATCCGCGCGAACTCTCGGGCGGTGAACAGCAGCGCGTGGCGCTGGCCCGGTCGATGGTATCCTCGCCCGACCTGCTGCTGCTCGACGAACCGCTCTCCGCGCTCGATGTCAAATTGAAGAAGGTCCTCCAGGCCGAACTCAAGCGACTGCATCGTTCGGTCGGCGTCACCTTCGTCCACGTGACCCATGATCTCGAAGAAGCGATGATGCTCGCTGATCGTATTTGCGTGATGCGCGATGGCCGCATCCTGCAATTGGGCACGCCCGGCGACATCTATTATCGCCCGGCCGACCGCTTCGTCGCGGGCTTCATCGGCGAAACCAATCTCCTGCCGATCACGGTCCTCGCGCGCGACGCATCCGGCATTCGCTACCGCTCCGGGGATATTACCGACGATACCGACGCAGTCGCCGCCAACTTCGTTGCCGACAATGTTGTGCCTGGCGAAGGCCTGATGATGGTCCGCCCTGAGCTCTTGAAACTGCTCAAAGCCGGCGAGACGGCGGACTGCACGCTTGATGCAACCATCACCGAAGTCTTCGGCAAGGGCGGCACGATCCCGTACCGCGCGCGATCGAAGCAAGGCCAGGATCTCGTCATCGAGATTCCGGGAACGTCCTCCTTGCCGGTCGCGATCGGCGATCAGGTCAAGCTGGGCTGGGCGAAGAGCGATATCTACGTCTTCGCTTCCGCCGGAGCCTGATCATGCAGGATCTGCAGATCAGGCGCTGGAGCGACGGGGAATTGCTGGTCAAGGCATTGCCGACCGTCCTCCTGCAGACCACCTGCTTCCTCGCGCCACTGGTCATGACGTTTCTATTGACCTTCCAGCGCACCCGGAATTTCCAGCTGCAATGGACATGGGATCTGTGGACATGGACCGAGATCTTCTCCAAGCCGCATTACTGGACGATACTCGGCCATACGCTTTTCATGGGCATTGCCTGCGTTGCGATCTGTCTCGTCATCGCGTTTCCCGTGGCCTATGGCCTCGCCACCCGCTTCAAGGCGATCGAGAATGAGATCAAGGTTCTCATCACCTTCGCCTTCATCACCGACGCAACATTGAAGATTTATGGCTGGGCTCTCTTCCTCGACAAGAATGGCGCCGCCAATTTCCTCCTGATGGAGATGGGATTTCCGCCTGACATGGTCGCATTCCTCTATACCGACTGGGCGACGCTCCTCGGCATGGTCTATTCGCTCTCGGCCTTCGCGATCTTCACCATCTATCTCTCGGTCAGCAATATCGACCGCTCCTTGATCCTCGCCGCCTATGATGCCGGCGCGGGCAAAATCCGCGCCCATTGGGAAGTCACACTACCCTTGTGCAAGCCTGGCATCTGGGCCGGCAGCGTGTTGATCTTTCTGTTGAGCGTCGGCGCGTTCCTGGAGCCCAAGGTGCTGGGCGGCGGCAAATCGCCGATGTCGGCCGAACTCATCCGCCAGACCTTCGAGACCCGCGTCAACTGGCCCTTGGGCGCGGCCCTAACCCTGGTACTGATGGTTGTCGCGGTCTTCGTCGTCCTGCTCTTCACGCGGCTTCTGACCCTCAGACGCGGCGGGCTCGCACCATGATGGCCAGGTTCGAAGATCGGGCGATCGACATCGTGCTATGGGGCAGCCTCGCTGGCGTCCTGATCTTTTTCTACATCCCGATCTTCACTCTGATCGCCTTCTCCTTCCAGGAAGGCCGCTTTCTGACCCTTCCTTTCGAAGGCGTCTCGCTGCGCTGGTATGGCGACCTGCTTCACAACTCCAACGCGCTGACCGCGCTGCGGAATTCGACACTGATCGCGGCCGTCACCACGCTCTTTGCCACGACGATCGGCACGATGGCGGCCATTGCCGCCGTCCGCTACCGTTTCCGCGGCCGCCAGGCCTTCCAGCTCCTGGCCGGAGCGCCGCTGGCCTTTCCGCAGCTTCTGCTCGGCATTGTCCTGCTCCTGTGGTTCTCCGTCCTCGGCCGCGCCCTGAACTTCAACACCGGCCTCGTCACCGCCATCATCGGCCATATCGTCTATATCACGCCCTTCGCCACCGTGATCGTCGCCGTCCAGGTCCACAATTTCGATGCGACGCTCGAAGACGCCGCGCGCGACTGCGGTGCCACGACCTGGGAGATGTATCGCTTTGTCACCATCCCGCTGCTCTGGCCGGGTATCTTTTCCGCGGCCATTTTCTCGTTTCTGTTGAGCTGGGGAAATTTCTACCTCACCTACAGCCTCGCCGGCTCGGCCCGCACCCTGCCCACCTTCATCTTCTCCGGCATCGCCACCGGCTCCTCGCCGCTCTATCCCGCGATTGCCACCGTGGTCTTCATACCGGGAATTCTGCTCGTCATTCTCGCCAATCGCCTGCGACGAAGCTGACGCTGTCGCGCCCCCGCGCCGATGGCGTAAACCGGCATCACTTGCTATGGACAGACCATGATGCAGGATCTCGCACCCTCCCATTCCGCCGATGCGGTCGCTTTTGCCCAAACCGGCCTCCTCGGCCCGTTCCCCCTTTTCGACCGGGACGAGTGTCAAAGGATTGCCGCCCATGCGGCGCGCGATGACCTGCCAAAGCCGGCCGATTGGTGGAAGGGCCGCGCCGTCAGCGATCCGTTTTATCATGCGCTCGCAACGGACGAGCGCATCCTGTCGCGCCTGCGCCCATTGCTTGGCAACGACATCGTGTTGTGGGGCGTCGATATCCTGAAGCGCAAGCCCGGCCAGGTTCATCCCTGGCATTGCGACATCGAGAGCTGCGCACCCGAGGGCGGCTTTGCCTCGGTGTGGGTGGGGATCGAGAATATTTCGAGGGACTCGGCACTGATCTGTCTTTCGGGCTCCCATCTCTATGGCAAGACCATCCAGGAAGTAGCCGCGGAACACGGTCTGAAACGCGGACAGTCGACCGCCGAAATGGTGTTTGCCTGGGCGAGGGAGCGCGATCCCGGGGTGGAACGCATCCAGCCCGACATGCGGGACGGCGATGCCATCATCTTCGACGGCCGCATCTGGCACGGCACGCACAATACGAGAGCCGAAGGCGAGCGCGTTGCGCTGCTCCTGCAATATGCGGCCGCGTCGCGCCCCGTGCACATGATCGATATCGACTATCTCGAATGGCCTTTCCGCTTCCGC
>JAEUMG010000234.1 GCA_016793355.1 Hyphomicrobiales bacterium | reverse complement strand
TTCGGAAAGCGCGAATTGATGGCACGGCTGGCCTCCGAGACCGAAGCTGCCAGGGAAATCGGCCTCGAGCTTTCGACGTTCAGGCATCTGGTTGCGTGCGGGCGCATTCCGAAGCCGAAGGTTGAGCTCGGCGGCAAGTTCGACATGAAGGCCTGCCACGCCGCGATCGATCGCATCAGCGGCCTTGAAGCCAATGCCGGCGGCAGAGCCGGCAATGCACTCGATGCATGGAAAGCGGGCAGGGGATAGCGATGCGAGTCGTCTTGCCAGGCATCCACAAGGTCCGCGCGGCAGGCAAGGATTATTACTACGCCTGGCGCGGCGGCCCGCGGTTGCACGGCGAGCCGGGCTCACCTGAATTCGTGTCAAGCTACGAATCCGCGCATCGATTGCGGAAGGAGCCGGACAGCAGTCTCTTTCACAGCGTGATCGCTCGCTACAAAGCATCGCCGGCGTTTACAAAAAGGCGGGAACGCACCAGGGCCGACTATCACAAGCAGATCGCCAAGATCGAAATAGCGTTCGGAGATCTTCCGATGGCCGCGCTCGAGGATCCGCGAATCACGCGTGAGTTTCTCGACTGGCGGGACAAGATGGCCAACAGCCCACGCCAGGCCGACTATGCCTGGACGGTGCTCATGCGGATCATCTCCTGGGCGCGCGAGGGAGGCGAGACCTCCTATCGGCCGCCTGAACGCATAGAGAGACTCTACAAGGCCGATCGTGCCGAGATGGTATGGAACGAGGGGGACATTGCGGCCTTCATGGCTGTGGCCTCTATGCCGCTGCAGATCGCGCTTTCGATGGCAATCTATACCGGACAGCGCCAGGCTGATCTTCTGGCGGCCGCATGGACCAATTACGACGGGCGCTTCCTTACCCTTCGCCAGTTGAAAACCGGCCGACGCGTCGAAATCCCCGTTCACAAGACACTCAAGGCGATTTTGGACGGGCTGCCTCGCCAGAGCCTCACGATCCTGACAAACGGCCGGGACCGACCGTGGGCGGGCAATGCTTTCCGTAAGGCCTGGGGCGGCGCTACGCGCAAAGCCGGCATCCAGGAGCTCACCTTCCACGATCTCCGAGGGACGGCGGTCACTCGGCTCGCTGAGGCGGAGTGTACGCCGCCGGAAATCGCGGCCATCACCGGCCATTCGATGCGGGACGTAGGGGCGATCCTGGAACGCTACATGGCGCGCACGCAGAAGCTCGCCGTGGCCGCCATCACCAAGCTTGAGAAGAGCGGACAGTGAACGAAAATTGTAAAAATGCCTGTAAAAAACCGAGGCTGGAATCAGCTAAGTGCTGGAGGCCTCGCCCGGAATCGAACCGGGGTGCACGGATTTGCAGTCCGCTGCGTAACCACTCCGCCACGAGGCCCTGCGGCGCGCTTATAGACGATCGGATGCGCCCAGACAACCGTGCCCTGATTCCATTTATGTTCGTATTCAGTTCTGCCCTACGCAGAAATTACCCAATAACTTCAATGCAATACAAAACGAGCTTGCAACCAGAACAAATTTCGTACATAGTGCGCCCATAGTGACGCGGTCGGGTTTGTTTGCACCTCCCCGGCGCGTGTGAAATAAGGGAGCCCCACACAATGGCGCAAGCGAATCTCCGGGTCGTCGAGAATACAGCAATGGACAAGTCGAAGGCGCTGGAAGCGGCGCTGAGCCAGATCGAACGGGCGTTCGGCAAAGGCTCGATCATGAAACTCGGCGCCCAGACCGCATTGGAGGTCGAGGCGGTTTCAACGGGATCACTTGGGCTCGATATCGCGCTCGGCATTGGCGGCCTGCCGCGCGGACGGGTCATCGAGATTTACGGCCCCGAATCCTCGGGCAAGACGACGCTCGCCCTGCAGACCATCGCCGAAGTCCAGAAGCGCGGCGGCATCGGCGCCTTTGTCGACGCAGAGCATGCGCTCGATCCTGCCTATGCGCGCAAGCTTGGCGTCAATATCGACGATCTCCTGATTTCCCAGCCCGACACCGGTGAGCAGGCGCTCGAGATTGCCGACACGCTGGTGCGTTCGGGCGCCATCGAGGTGCTGGTAGTGGACTCGGTGGCCGCGCTCACGCCGCGCGCCGAACTCGAAGGCGAGATGGGCGACGCCTTGCCCGGCAGCCAGGCCCGCCTGATGAGCCAGGCCTTGCGCAAGCTCACGGCCTCGATCTCGAAATCGAACTGCATGGTGATCTTCATCAACCAGATCCGCATGAAGATCGGGGTGATGTTCGGCTCGCCCGAGACGACTTCGGGCGGCAATGCACTCAAATTCTATGCCTCCGTCCGCCTCGATATCCGCCGTATCGGGGCGATCAAGGACCGCGACGAGGTGGTCGGCAACCAGACCCGCGTCAAGGTCGTGAAGAACAAGGTGGCGCCACCCTTCCGGCAGGTCGAATTCGACATCATGTATGGCGAAGGCATCTCGAAGACCGGCGAACTGCTCGATCTCGGCGTGACCGCGGGGATCGTCGAGAAGTCGGGCTCGTGGTTCTCCTATGACGGGGAGCGGATCGGGCAGGGCCGCGAGAACGCCAAGACGTTCCTCAAGCAGAATCCGGATGTCGCCAATGCGATCGAGCAGGCGATCCGCTCCAATGCCGGCCTGATCGCCGCCCGGATCACCAATGCCGCGGCTGCCGAGGAAGGTGACGACTAGGATGTCCGGGCACCTGGCGGCGTAGGTCCTCCGCCTCGACCGGCCACCGGCTCGGCCGCTGCGAGTATCACGCGCCAGTGTGCCGGCATCGATTTCCACGTTTTTCCATTCCGGCCCGGATTCCCCTGTCCGGCGCCGGTGTCAAGCAGGTGTGGCCCCACACGCTGCGATGAGGCGCCCTCCTTGCCCGAGGAGGGCGCCGTTTTCTTGGGCCCGGGCCCACAAATTCTGGACAGGGAAAGGCGCGAACCCTAAAAGGCCCGCCTATTCAGATGGCGCCCGCCGGGCGCGATTGACGGGGCATCATACGACCATGACCGGACTTGCGCAGATCCGCACCACTTTCCTCGATTTCTTCAAGGACCGGGGACATGAGGTGGTCGCCTCTTCGCCCTTGGTGCCGCGCAACGATCCGACCCTGATGTTCGCCAATTCCGGCATGGTGCAGTTCAAGAACGTGTTCACCGGCGCCGAAAGGCGGCCCTATGTGCGCGCCACGACCGCGCAGAAATGCGTGCGCGCCGGCGGCAAGCACAATGACCTCGACAATGTCGGCTACACGGCGCGCCATCATACGTTCTTCGAAATGCTCGGGAATTTTTCCTTCGGCGACTACTTCAAGCCGGAGGCGATCGAATGGGCCTGGACGCTCGTCACCAAGGAATTCGGACTGCCGGCATCGCGCCTGACGACCACGGTTTATTCCGAGGACGATCAGGCCTTCCAGCTGTGGAAGAAGATTGCCGGCCTTCCCGACAGCCGCATCATCCGCATCCCGACATCGGACAATTTCTGGGCGATGGGGGATACCGGTCCCTGCGGCCCGTGTTCGGAAATCTTTTTCGATCACGGCGACAAGATACCGGGCGGGCCTCCCGGCTCTCCCGATGCCGATGGCGACCGCTTCATCGAAATCTGGAACCTCGTCTTCATGCAGTTCGAGCAGGTCTCGAAGGACGAGCGTATCAGCCTGCCCAAGCCCTCGATCGATACCGGCATGGGACTGGAGCGGATCGCCGCCGTGCTCCAGGGCACGCACGACAATTACGAGACCGATCTCTTCCGCTCGCTGATCGCCGCGATCGTCGAGATCACCGACGTCGCGGCGGAAGGCAAGGCACGCGCCTCGAACCGGGTCATCGCCGATCATCTGCGCGCCTCCTCCTTCCTCATTGCCGACGGCGTGCTGCCGTCGAATGAAGGGCGCGGCTACGTCCTGCGCCGGATCATGCGGCGCGCCATGCGGCATGCCGAACTGCTTGGCGTCAAGGAGCCCCTGATGTGGCGGCTGGTTCCGGCACTGGTCCGCGAGATGGGTGCGGCCTATCCCGAACTCGGACGCGCGCAGGAGCTCATCACCGAAACCCTCAGGCTTGAAGAGACCCGCTTCCGCAAGACGCTCGAACGCGGCATGCGCATTCTCGACGAGGAGTCCGCGGGCCTCAAGAGCGGCGATTCATTTCCGGGCGCCACGGCCTTCAAGCTCTACGATACTTATGGTTTCCCGCTGGACCTCACACAGGATGCGCTGAAGCCGCGCGGCATCAAGGTCGATACCAAGGCGTTCGACGCGGCGATGGAGATGCAGCGCGAAGAGGCGCGAAAGGCGTGGAAGGGATCCGGGGAAGCGCAGACCGAGACCGTGTGGTTCGAGATCAAGGAGCGTGCCGGCGCGACGGAGTTCCTCGGCTATGCGACGGAAACTTCGGAAGGCGTCGTCACGGCGATCATCGCCGAGGGCAAGGAGATCCAGAGCCTCGAGCCGGGACGGCCCGCGACCCTGGTGCTCAACCAGACGCCGTTCTACGGCGAGTCGGGCGGCCAGACCGGCGATCACGGCATCATCAAGACCGCAGAGGGCGCCCTCTTCCGTGTGACCGACACCCAGAAGCGAGCGGGCGATGTCATCGCCCATATCGGCCAGCTCGAGTCCGGCAGCCTCAAGCGCGGTGATGCGGCCGAACTCATCGTCGATCATGCACGGCGCTCGGGCAACCGGCAGCATCATTCGGCCACCCATCTCATTCACGAGGCATTGCGCCAGACCCTCGGCAGCCATGTCGCCCAGAAGGGTTCGCTGGTGGAACCCGATCGTCTGCGCTTCGACTTCTCGCACAGCAAGCCGATCAGCCATGACGAGCTGGCGCAGGTTGAGGCGATTGCGAATGAGATCGTGCAGCAGAATGATGCCGTCCAGACACGACTGATGAGCGTTGATGCGGCGATCGGCGAAGGCGCCATGGCGCTGTTCGGCGAAAAATACGGCGACGAGGTGCGTGTCGTCTCGATGGGCCGCAATGTGCATGGCGCGGGCCGGCCGATCTTTTCCCTTGAATTGTGCGGTGGGACGCATGTCTCTCGCACCGGCGATATCGGACTCGTCAAGATTCTCGCCGAGAGCGCATCTTCGGCCGGCGTACGCCGGATCGAGGCTCTCGCCGGCAATGCGGCGCGGGCCTATCTCGAACTCCAGGACAGGCGCGTCCAGGCGGTGGCCCAGGCCTTGCGGGCCGCTCCGGCCGAGATCGTGACGCGCGTCGAGCAACTGGTCGACGACCGGCGCAGGCTGGAGCGCGAACTGGCCGAGGCAAAGAAGAAGCTCGCCCTTGGCGGCGGCGGTGGCGGCGGTTCAGCCGATGCGGTGAGCGAAGTCGGCGGCATCAAGCTCATTTCGCGCGTCCTGACCGGCATCGAACCCAAGGACATGAAGGGCCTGATCGATGATGGAAAGGCCAAGCTCGGCTCGGGCGTCGTGGCACTGATCGGCATCAATGCCGAAGGCCGTGCCGGGCTGATCGTCGGCGTCACACCCGATCTCACTACGCGTTACAATGCGGTGGACCTGGTTAGGGTTGGCTCGGAAGTGCTGGGCGGCAAGGGCGGCGGCGGCCGGCCGGACATGGCGCAAGCCGGCGGTCCTGATGCATCAAAGGCCGATGCGGCACTCGCCGCCATCCGCGAGGCCATCGCCAAGGCGGCATAAGAACGCCTAGCGCAACGGGCCGCCAAGTGGAATCGCTTGGCGGCGGAAAGTTGCGCCAGATTCATGGGCTTGCGCATCGGATTAGCCCCAAAAGTGCTCACACTTTTGGGTCCGATGCGCTAAGGCCACTGGCTGGTGTCAATGTCGGGGTGCTGGCGGCTCTCGAATTTGCGCCGCTCGACGGGGCTTGATGGAATTTCCGTCTCCATCTCCGGCAGGGTATGGAGCATCGGGAACCAGGACATGCGACTCTCAATTCCCACCTGGACGGCAGGCTGAACGCGCTCGGGCTCGTCGAGCGACCCGATGGTGATGCTGATATGCGGATTCTCAATATTGCGAAAGCTGAGCGGCGTACCGCATTGCCGGCAGAACGCCCGCTCGACGACCGGCGATGACTTGAATATGCCGGGCGTCCCGCGCGTCCAGGCGAAGTTCTCAAGATTCACAGAAGCAAAGGGTGCGAAAAAGGAACCGGCCGCCTTCTGACACATGCGGCAGTGGCAGATATGCGGATTGAATGGCTCGGCATAAAGCGCATAGCGGACGGCGCCGCACTGGCAGCCACCCGTATGCATCGGCTCGGAGGCGCGCATCAGACCGGCCATGTTTCCGTGTCGCAATCGGGATGCTGGAGTGATTTGAGCTTTTTCAAATCCTCAGGCGTTCGATCGTCTTCAGTGGTTTTGCGCGGCAGGCCGGCAAGCGTTGCAAACCAGCTCAACTCGCTTTCGATTCCGACCTGGGTCGAAGGCGGCGCCAGTTCGGGATTGTCCAGCGAGCCGATGGCGATCTCGTAGTAGGGGAAGCCGTCCTCCTTCATATACAAGGGCGTGCCGCAGTCACGGCAGAAGCCGCGGGCGACAATGGCCGAGGAGCGGAATTCACCGGGCGAACCGCGCGTCCATGTCAGGCGTTCCGTCGGCGCCGACACCAAGGCCGCCCCCCAACTCCCGAACGCCTTCTGGCACATCCGGCAATGGCAAATGCCGGCATGGCCGAGCGGCAGGGCGATCTGATACCGGATCGCGCCACACTGGCAGCCGCCGCTGATGGTTGGTCCGCTGGACATCCGCGTTCTCCAAGCCTTGCCGGGTCTATACGACATAAGGCCAGGATCATGTCAGCATCGACCGCAGCGGCGCAACAGCGCAGACTCACCCCCTCCCGCTTAAACACTTTATTTACCCAAGGCGCACAGGGTCGGTGTTCGGGCGAATCGACCAGACTTGACCAGCCATGGATGGAGGAGAGAGCCAAGCTGTCACCACCGGGCGGCCGAACAGGCCGTGGCCGAAGGTCCATCTGGTTTACTTCCTGCTGGCCGGCTTCGACCTGATTGCCATTCTCGGCGGCCTGTTTCTTAACCATCAGGTCATCCGCGTCTTCGAGCGCAATGTCGAGGATTTTGCGGCGCTCGACCGGGTGATGGCCTCGTCATGGATTCTGATCGACACGGCGGCCGACGCGCAGGCTGCCGCGGCAGATGCCATCATCACGGGCGACACGACGCTTTCCACCATGACGTTCAAGGGAAAGCTTCATGAACTTCGCCAGGAGGCCGCGCGGCTGCAGTCGCAGATCCAGCTTGTCCTGCCGGAACGGGCAGCGAAACGCGCGATGGTGACAATGGCGCGGATCGGTTCCACATCGGCCGACATGGAGCGAACGGCTCTGGGCATCATCCAGAACATCGCAGAAAGTGATACCGCAGGGGCCGTCAGGGAAACGGCGGCGCTGCAGGCACGGTACCAGGAACTGCGCAATGCGGTTGGCGACCTCAACCAGCTGGTGGCCATGGTCAAGACATCGAATGTCGACCAAAGCCACTTGCTGATCAAGGAATGGCGCAAATACCAATATCTGATCGCAGCGCTTATCGCCGTCATTGTGTGCTGCGTTGCGGCCTACGGGCTGTGGATCGGACGTTTGATGAAGCAGAAGTATCGCGAACTCGAATCGACCAACGAGGAGCTGGCCGCGGCGCAGGCGGATTCGGGAGCCTTCGCCCAGAGCCTGCAGGCGATCAATGACGATGTGACCGAGCTCAACCGTGAGCTCGCCGAGAATATGCGCAAGCTCGGCGAGGCGGAGGAGGAGAGGGTCAAGCGCGGCCGGCTTGCCGATCTCGGGCAGCTTAGCGCGGCACTGACGCGGCAGCTGCGCAATCCTCTGGGAGCAATCAGGACATCGGCCTATCTGCTGTCGCGTATCCTCAAGGATCGGGAACCGGATGCCGCGCCGCATCTTGCCCGCATCGACAATGGCGTGGTGCGCTGCGATCGCATCATCATCGAGCTTCTGGATCTGTCCCGGGCGGATTCGCCCAATCTCTGCTTGCATCACGTCGACGATTGGATCGCGCGAACGGTTGAGCAGGAGGCCCAGCGACTGCCGGCCAATCTGCGCTTCGAATGCGATCTTGGGCTTGGCGCCCGCGAGGCGCAATTCGATGCGCAATGGCTGGAGCGTGCCATCGGACATGCTCTCGACAGCGCGGCAACGGCTCTTTCCTCAAATATACCTTCCGGTTCGTCGCCCCTGATCAGAATCACCAGCCAGCAGACCGCGCGGGGCGTCGAAATCGCGATTGCCGACAACCGCACTGCCTCCGATGGCGCGGAAGCCGGTCTCACGAAGACCGACTTCGGGCTTCTCGCTGCCGAACGAATCCTGGAACGGCACGGTGGCGGAATTGACCGCGAGTTCTCGCCGGGGTCGGGCGCCTGTCTTACGTTGTGGTTTCCGGCCGTACCGGGGATGAAAGAGGTCGCCTAGTGGACCGACGCCATCGCATCCTGGTCGCCGATGACGATGCGGATGCCGCCTGTGCGCTTGCTGAACTGCTGCGGATTGACGGCCATGCCGCCGATGCGGCGATCGGCGGTCAGGAGGCCTTGTGCAAGCTCGAAACGAACGACTATCGCCTGGCCTTCTTCGATGCCACGCTTCCCGGCCGCAGCGACCTCGAGAGTTTCGTGGAGTTGCGTGCCCACCAGGCGAATATGCGCAGCTATCTGATGACCGGCTACAGCATCCTCCAGCTTCTGCAGCAGACGGCGGAAAGCGGCGGTGTTCAGCTGCTCCGCGGGCCGATCGGGAGGACGCAAGCGCTCACCGCCGTGAAGCAGGCGGGTGCCGGAGGTCTCATCCTCATCGCGCCAGACGGACCGGGCGAGGGTGAGAGATTGCGCGATCTTCTGGCGGAGTCGGAATATGCGGTCGCGCTCGCGACCGAGCCCGCCGACGCGCAAGCACAGATCGAGGAAAGACGCGTGCATGTCCTGATCCTCGATCTCGGTTCGCGCGTCATCGATGCCGCAAGCGTCTATGCCGGACTCCAGGCGCAAGGGCGAGCCAGGCCGACGATCATCGTCACGCGTGGCGAAGCCTTCCTTGGCGATGCGGCCGCGACCGGCGTCATCACCAAGCCCTATGACCCAGGACTGCTTCTCGAGCAGATCGATCGGCTTGCCGCCTGATCAGGCCATCGCCTTCCGCAGATTGTCGTCCACCGCGTCGAGGAAACCTTCTGTCGAAAGCCAGGACTGGTCCGGGCCGACCAGGACCGCGAGGTCCTTGGTCATCTGACCTGATTCGATCGTTGCAACGGTGACCTTTTCGAGCGTGGTGGCGAAATCCTCGAGCGCCTTGTTGCCGTCGAGCTTGGCGCGATGAGCAAGCCCGCGCGTCCAGGCATAAATCGAGGCGGTGGAGTTGGTCGATGTCGCCTTGCCATCCTGGTGCAGGCGGTAGTGGCGGGTGACCGTGCCATGTGCCGCTTCGGCCTCGACCGTCCTGCCGTCCGGCGTCATGAGCACCGAGGTCATGAGGCCCAGCGAACCGAAGCCCTGCGCGACGATGTCGGATTGTACATCGCCGTCGTAATTCTTGCAGGCCCAGACATAGCCGCCGGTCCATTTCAGGGCGGAAGCGACCATGTCGTCGATGAGCCGATGTTCATAGTGAAGCTTGCGCTTCTCGAACTCAGCCTTGAATTCGCTGTCGAACACCGCCTGGAAGATATCCTTGAAGCGCCCGTCATAGGCCTTGAGGATGGTGTTCTTGGTGGACAGATACACCGGATAATTGCGTGCAAGGCCGTAGTTGAAGCTGGCACGCGCGAAGTCGCGGATCGACTCGTCGAGATTGTACATTGCCAAGGCAACGCCGCCGCCCGGCGCCTGAAAGACCTCGTGCTCGATCACCTTGCCGTCTTCGCCGATAAACTTGATGGTGAGCGTGCCCTTGCCGGGGAAGCGGAAATCGGTGGCGCGGTATTGATCGCCGAAGGCATGACGCCCGACGATGATCGGCTCGGTCCAGCCCGGCACGAGTCGCGGCACGTTCCTGCAGATGATGGGCTCGCGGAAGATGACGCCACCCAGGATGTTGCGGATGGTGCCGTTGGGCGATTTCCACATTTGCTTGAGGTGGAATTCCTTCACGCGCGCTTCATCTGGCGTGATGGTGGCGCATTTGACGCCAACGCCGTGTTTCCTGATGGCGTGGGCGGCATCGACGGTGACCTTGTCGTCGGTCGCGTCGCGGTTCTGGATCGAAAGGTCGTAATAGTCCAGCGGCAGGTCGAGGTAGGGATGAATCAATTTTTCCTTGATGAGCTGCCAGATGATCCTGGTCATCTCGTCGCCATCGAGTTCGACAACCGGATTTGCGACCTTGATCTTCGCCATGTCTGAGAGCCTCATGCTGCGCTGCGATAACAAACCCCGGCGCCTATAGCAGGGCTCCCGGAGATGGGCAATTCAGACGGAAGGCTTAAGCAGGCTCTCGATGAGGGGGTCGAGCTTCGCCTTGAGGATCTTGCCCGTGGGGCTCGCCGGCAATTTGTCGAGGATGAGGATATGCTGCGGGCGCTTGTACGGGGCGAGCCGGCCGCCGACATGGGCAAGCAGGTCCGCGGCCGTTGTGCCGCTACCGGGCTTCAGTTCGACGCAAGCCACGATTTCCTCATCGCCCGGAACGCGCCGTCCCAACACCGCTGCATAGACGACATCGGGGTGCGCGTTGAGGGCGGTCTCGACCTCGACGGGATAGACGTTGAAACCGGAGCGGATGATGAGTTCCTTGCTCCGGCCGACGATATACAGATGGCCACCGTCGTTGCGGTAGCCGAGATCGCCCGTATGGAGCCAGCCGTCAGGGGTGAAGGCGGCGCGGGTCGCAGCGGCATTGCGATAGTAGCCCTTCATTACGTTCGGACCCCTGACCTGGCATTCGCCAACTTCGCCGGGCGCGCATTCTCTGCCATCCGCCGCGACAAAGCGGATCGCAATCCCCGGTGCCGGCAGACCGATCGTATCGTCATCGCGCTTGTCGCCAATGCGGGTGATGCCGGCGGTCGAGGATGTTTCGGTCAGACCGTAACCGTTGTGAAGCTGTGTGCCGAAGCGCCGTTCGATATCGCGTTTCCAGTCGATATCGAGGGGTGCGCCGCCGGCCGAGAGATAGCGCAGCCGCGGCGCACGCAGGTCTCTGCCGGATCGTTCGAGATAATCGATGAAGCGCGCGAAGAGGGCGGGAACGCCCTGCAGCACGCTGGCACCCGCTTCAAGCGCATCGGCCAGGCGCTCGGGCTCGAGGCGGGGGAATAGCTGCACCGTGGCGCCTGCCGAAATCGCGCCGAGGAATACCGAGGCCAGGCCAAAAACATGGGAAATCGGAATGACGGCAATCACCCGGTCCTGGGGGCGCGTGCCGCGGATCATGACGGATATGGCAGCGACCACGGCGAGATTCCGGTGCGTGAGCATGACGCCCTTGGGATCCCCGGTCGTGCCCGAGGTGTAGATCAAGACGGCAACCTGCTCGCTTGCGTCGCACGCGACCGGCTCAGGGTCGGCGGGCAGACCGCCAATAAGAGCCAATGATCCGATGTTCAAGATGTCGACTTCGGATGCGTCAATGCGATCGGCATGTGCTTTTGCTTCCGGCGAAATACGGCTGGTCACAATGATCGCGCGCGGGCGGGCATGGTCGCGGATGCGGTCGATCTCGGCGGCGGTGAGGCGGGCATTGACCGGAACCGCCCAGGCATCGAGGCGGCTCGCGGCAAAGAGAGCCGTTACCGCGGCAATCGAGTTCTCATTGACGATGAGGACGCGGTCGCCGCCGCGC
>JAEUMG010000170.1 GCA_016793355.1 Hyphomicrobiales bacterium | reverse complement strand
GCCGTTGCTGGCGACGGTGTCCCAGAGATCGCCGATGGTCGTCGCAAAGGGTCGCTCGTTCTCCCGCGTGCCGTTCTCGACGAGTGTACCGGGGTAGGCAGGATCGATGCCGGCATCGAGCAGCCTGGCGGCGATGTCGCCTGCCATGTTGACGCCCATGTAGATCGCGAAGGCCTGTCCCGGCCGCGCCAGGGCTGCCCAGTTCTGCTCGGCGAGGCCGCGCTCGGAGGTGCCGGTCAGAAGAGTGATGGAGGTGTTCCGTCCGCGCTGGGTCAATGGCAGGCCGATCGAGGCGGCGCAGCCCAGTGCCGCGGTGATGCCGGGGACGACATCGACGGCGATGCCGGCCGCTTCGAGTGCCGCCTGTTCCTCGCCGCCGCGGCCGAAGATGTAAGGATCGCCGCCCTTGAGACGAACGACGCGACGGCCGGCCCTGGCTTCATCGATCAGAATGCGGTTGATCTCGCCCTGCCTGGGCGAGGGTTCATAGGGCGTCTTGCCGACGGGAATGCGGATCGCATCGCGGCGCGCCATTTCAAGAATGGCCGGACCGACGAGACGGTCATAGACAATGACGTCGGCCTCGATGAGCTTGCGCTGGGCTTTCAGTGTCAGCAGTTCCGGATCGCCGGGGCCGGCGCCCACGAGCGAGACGCGTCCGGCCGGCGGGGAGGTGTCTCCGGCCAGTGCTGCTTCAAGCTCGCGGGCATAGTCCGGCTCGTCGCCTGCCAGGAAGCTGTCGCGGATCGATCCGAAAAAATACTTCTGCCAGAAGTCGCGGCGGGCAAAGCCGGGCGCAACGCTGCCGGCAACGCGCTCGCGCAAGGACGCGGCGGACGCGGCAAGGCGCCCAAGCGCTGCCGGGAGCATCGCATCGATGCGGGCGCGCAAGCCCTGGCCCAGCACGGGCGCGGCGCCTTCGGTGCCGATCGCCACGACAAGCGGATCGCGATCGACGATCGAGGGTTGGATGAAACTCGATAATTCGGCGCGGTCGACAACGTTCACCGGGAGATTGCGCTTGCGCGCTTCGGCGGAGACGCTGTCTTCAAGCGCCTTGTCGGCGACATAGACGACGGCGGCATCATCGAGGTGGCGGGGCGCGAAGGCCTTGGCCTTCCAGGCGATGCGGCCGGCATCGCGCAAATCGGCAAGCTCGCCTGAAAGCGAAGGCGCTATGACGTCGATCGCCGCGTCGGTCTTGAGCAGCAGACGAACCTTGCGCAAAGCTTCCTCGCCGCAACCGACGACAACCGCACGGCGGTCCTTCAGATCGACGAAAAGGGGGAAATAACGCATGGCACGCCTCCTCACGCCCCGTTGACGAGGCGCACCGCCAGGCCATCGAGCTCCGGCGTGTAGATGATCTGGCACGAAAGCCGCGAACCGGGATGGATCAGCGGCAGTTCGTCAAGCATGGCCTCTTCGTCCTCACGGGCCGGGTGAAGCTTGTCTGACCAGGTCTCGCAGACCTCGACATGGCAGGTGGCACAGGCGCAGGCGCCGCCGCACAGGCCCTCGACCTCGAATCCGTGCTCGCGGATGATTTCCATGATCCGCCAGCCTTCCACGGCCTCCACTTCATGGTCGCGGCCTGCCCGATCCTTGATCCGAATAACGCCCATGTCCTATCCATTCGCTGCACTGCCGTTCGGTATTACCTATCGCTTTGCCATCATTCGGAATTCGTTTGATTCCAGGCCCGGAATGATAGTAGAAGCGGCTTATTGAGTTCGTAATACCGAACGTTCTCTATAACGAACATAAGTACTAAAGAAAGAACTGCAATATGTCAACGCGCCGGGGCCGCAAGACGGGCGAGTCACAACAGGTTGATCCGACCCCGGCCCTCGGCAAGACCATCCAGCGGCTGCGCAAGGCCTATAACATGTCGCTGGGTGAGCTTTCAGAGCAGTCGGGGGTGGCCAAATCGATCATTTCCCAGATCGAGCGCAACGAAACCAACCCGACCATCGGCACCGTCTACCGGCTATCCAAGGCGCTCGAGACTACGATCGATGAGGTGTTGCGCGTCGATTCCGGCGTCAATTTCATCGAATACCAGACCAAATCAGGCATCCCCATCCTCGAAAGCCAGGACGGGCTCTGCCGGCTGGCGATCGCCGGTCCATTGAACCTGGTCGAATCCCTGCAATGGTATGATTTCCAGGCCAAGCCCGGCGGCGTACTTGAGTCAGACCCGCATCCGCCCGGCACGATCGAGCATCTCTATCTCCTCAAGGGCGAACTTGAGGTGACCGCCGGCGAGGAAACCCGCACGCTCAAGGCGGGCGAGGCGATCCGGTTTCGTGGCGACAGGCCGCACAAACTCGTCAACACCGGAAGCGTCGACGCCCACGCAACGATGGTGCTGGTCATCCGCAATTTCGCAGGCGAGGAGCGCCGCTAGCGCTGCGTCAGTTGCTGCTGATCGGGTGGTAGTAATTCACCCGGTTGCTCGGACCATTGAGCAGCAGCACCCCGGTTGCCGGATCGCGGATATAGGTGCTGTCCGGCAGCGGCTTCGATTCATGCGAAATCGCGCACGTATATTTAACCTGCTCGCGGACGAGATTGCCGTCGACGACTTTACCCACGGCGCTGATCAGGCCGCCCTCGGCTCCGTCCTTGCAGAAGGCGAGCCCGGTCGAACTCATCAGGATGCGGTAGGTTCCGTCCTCATTGCGGACGATGGACAGGGAATCGATCGAGCCATCGAGGGCATCGATCCCCATGTAGAAGCCGCTCCATTCATCCTCCTCGTCCTGAGCCACAACGGGCTGGGCAAGGAGACAGAAAGCTCCAGCGATCATGACTGCTCTGCGGATCATCGGACAACCTCATCGAGTTGCTGCGCGGGCGATGCTAAGCAGAGCTTCTTGAAATTCGCAACACGGCCGATGCGGGACCTCGGAAGTCACCCGCCGCGCTGGCGCCCGGGCGCGAGAATGGCCAGGATGCCCGCAGCGGCGATCAGCAGCGCGCCGATGACCGTTCCCCAGGTGGGAATCTCGGCGAAGAAGAAGAAACCCCACAATGGCGTCCACAGCATGCCGGTATACTCGAAGACCGACACCAGGCTCGCCGGCGCCATGCGATAGGCATTTGTGAGCAGCGACATGGCCACGGCGGCTATGACGCCGCAGGCGCCCATCAGCATGAAGTCTTGCAGTTTCGGCCACGCCCAGGGCCGCACCAGAAATTCGAGACTTGGATGCGCCGCCTTCTCGATACCGAGGCCGGCAAAGGCGAAAGCCATCGCGCCGGCACCGATCAGGAACACGATATTCTGGTAGAAGGCCATGACCGAGGCCTTCTCCTCGACTCCGAGTTTGCGGGCGACGATGGCCGAGATCGCATAGAAGAAGGCGCTGGCGAGGCTCAGGAGCGCTGCCGGCTCGAACAACCCGCCGCCGGGCCTCAGCATGACCAGCACGCCGGCAAAGCCGATGCCAGCGGCGATCCATTCCTTCGCCGCGACACGCTCGTGGAGAATGGGCACGGCAAGAAAGGTGATCATCAGGGGTGCAGTGAAGAAGAGCGCGATGGCATCGGCCAAAGGCAGAGCAGGGAATGCGATGTAGTAGGTCGTATAGGCCAGGAGCAGGATAAGGCCGCGTAGCGTGAGCATCCAGAAGCGCGGCGACAGCAGCTGCCGCAAGCCGCCTCCCCATTGCACGAAGACCGCGAGGATTGGGAGCGCCACGAGCGAGCGCGTGACCATGGCCTGCGTTACGGCGTAGTCGCCGCTGATGCCCTTGATGATGGCATCGTGCGTCGAGAAAACGGCAACGCCGGTGCACAGGCAGGCAATGCCGAGGAGATTGCGCCGGGTCGCTGGATTCGCCATGGCCCGCCACGATGGCGGTTGCGCTGCCGGCACGCCACCCGCCGAACGGCATGGCGCAGGCGCCTGCGACGCATGACGAGCGAGAGCCTCGTCCTGAGGAGCCCGCGCAGCGGGCCTCGAAGCACGAGGGCCTCGCTAGACCGCGCGTATCGCCTGATCGAGGATCGACACGCCGAGGTCGATCTCGTCATTGGAGACGGTGAGCGGCGGGGCGATGCGAAACACGGCGCCGAGGCCCGGCATCTGCACGATGTTCATCGACAGGCCGAGAGCGAGGCATTTGGCGGTGATCGCAGCACCGCGCCGGTCGTCGGGCTCCATGCTGTTGCGATCCTTGACGATCTCAAGCCCGATCATCAGTCCGTGGCCGCGCACGTCGCCGACGCACTCATGACGCTGGCGCAAGGCTTCGAGTCCGCTTCGCAAATGCTTGCCGGCTTCGGCGGCGCGCTCGGCAAGGCGGTCGCGGATGAGGATGTCGATGACCTTGGCGCCGATGGCGGCGGGCAGCGGATCCGACACATGCGTCGTGTAGAACAGGAAGCCGCGCTCGTGGCACCTCTCCTCGATTTCCTTGGAGGTGACGGTCGCGGCCAGCGGCAGTCCGGCACCGAGCGTCTTCGACAGAGTGAGGATGTCGGGCTTAACACCATCGCGTTCGAAGGCGAAAGTAAGTCCGGTGCGGCCAAGCCCGGTCTGGGCCTCATCCAAAATCAAAAGCATGCCGCGCTTGCGGCAGTGCTCCTTCAGGGCCCCGAGGTAGCCGGTCGGCAGCACGACGAGGCCGCCGGCAGACAGGATCGGCTCGGCGATGAAGGCGGCAAGATTGCCGGTCGACTGCCGGTCGATCAGGTCGAAGGCATAGTCAAGTTCGGCCTTCCAGTCGTAAGCGTCGCGCGGTCCGAAGCGCGGGCGCAAAGGATTGGGAGCGGGGATCGCGAGCGAACCCACCTGCGTCGGCCCATAGCCCTTGCGGCCATGCGAATAGGTGGCGGACGCAGCTCCGCTTGTCATGCCGTGCCAGGATTGCGCGAAACCGACGACCTCGAATCCGCCGGTATAGAGCTTCGCCATCTTGATCGCGGCTTCGTTCGATTCCGCGCCTGTCGACAGGAACAGGCAGCGGTCGAGGCCGGGGCCGGTCAGCCGCGTCAACTTTTCGGCAAGCTCGATCACCGGGCGCGAGAGCATGCCCGAAAAAAGGTGGTCGAGACTAGCGATGCCTCGCGAAACGGTCTCGACGATCTCGGGATGCGCATGGCCGAGTATGGCGCTCATCTGGCCGGAGGTGAAATCGAGAATGGCGCGGCCATCCGCGTCATAGACGAAGCTTCCCTTGGCGCGCTCGATGATGACGGGCGAAAATTGCCCGCCATAGCGGATCAGCTTGTCATTTGCGCTTTGCCAGAATCGCGCGTCGGCATTGGCACTCACGCGGCAGCCTGCGGCAATGGCGGCACACCCTTGACTACCCCCTTCTGGATCACCTCCGGCGCATAAGGCCGGCGCGCGAAGATCTCGTGGACCAGGGGCGCAAAGAATTCGAGCGACTCGTTGGGGTAGTCCGGATCGAAGGACGATTGATCCCAGCGTTCGCAGAAATCCTCGCATGACTTGTAGTAGATCGAATCGCGATATTTCTCGCGCTCATGCCGGTTCCAGCCATAATGATGCGCGTAGTAGTACATCTGGAAGGCGCCGTGATGCTCGACGGTCCAGGTGACTTCCTCGCGCAGGAAGGGCCTGAGAACCTCCGCTGCGAAGCGGTCGTGATTCTGCGGCGCCAGCCCATCGCCGATGTCGTGGAGCAGGGCGGCCGCCACCCAATCCTTGTCGGCGCCTTCGCGATAGGCGCGCGTCGCCGCCTGCAGCGCATGGCCGAGCCGGCTGATCTTGTAGCCTGGGAAGGTCTCTTCATCCTGCAGGCGCAGCTCGCGCAAGACGCGGTTGGCGGTTTCACGGTAATGATCGTGTTCGAAACCGCGCAGGAGTTCGTAGTCCTCTTTGGTGCCGTCTTTCATGGCGACGAAACCGACCGTCTCCATCGCCTCACTCCGCATAGGAGGGGTCTTTGACGTCGAGAATCTTCTTCATCTCGTCGAAATGCACGGCCATGGAATCGCAGTATTCTTCCCACTCCCGCGCGGTCTTCTCGGCGATCCTGTCGGACATGATGTTGAGCTTCTGTCCGGTGGAGTAAGCAAGGATCAGAGTCTTGCAGGCACGCTCGAGGTAATAGAGCACATCGAAGGCCTCGGCCACGGTCTTGCCGACGACGAGGACGCCGTGATTGCCCATCATCATGGTCGTGCGGTTGCCGAGCACGCGGGCCAGGCGCTCGCCCTCGGCATCGGAATTGGCCATGCCTTCATAGGCGAGATCATAGGCAACGCGGTTGAAAAAGCGCGCGGTGTTCTGGTCGATCGGCTTGATTTCGGGATCGGCGAGGCCGGCCAGCGCCGTCGCATAGGGCGGGTGCACATGCAGCACGCAGCGTGCATGAGGCAGCAGCGCGTGAATGCGGCCATGGATGCACCAGGCTGTTTCGTCGGGCGCGTCCGGGCGGTCCATGGTTGAGCGATCGTCGGCGTCCAAAAGCATGAGATCGGAGGCCTTGATGTGATCGAAATGCCGCCAGCGCGGATTCATCAGGAACTTCTTGCCGTCAGGGGATACCGCGAGGCTGAAATGATTGGCGACGGCCTCGTGCCAGTCGTAATGGACGGCCAGCCGGAAGGCCGCGGCAAGATCGACCCGCATCTGCCATTCTTCGGTTGAAGTGGTGTTTGCCGGCTTCAGCTTGGTCACGGTTGTCATGGCGTTTCCTCTTGCGTGGGCGGGCGCCGCCGGGCGGCCAACTGGCGCTCGCGATGGAAAATGTAGAGTCCGCTTGCGATAATAAGCACAGCTCCCGCCCAGGTCCACATGTCGGGAAGGTCACCGAATATGACGAAACCGAATAGCGTCGCCCAGACAAGCGAGGAGTAGGAGAACGGCGCCACGACGGAGGCCGGCGCGGCCTGGAGCGCGCGGATCAGGCAGAGATGCCCGAGGCCGCCGGCAAGGCCGGTCGAGGCGAGCAGCAGCCAGTCGAAACCTGTCGGCCACTTCCAGGACCAGGGCAGCATGAGGCTGGTGACGACCGCGCCGGCCACGGCGGTGTAGAGCAGCGACGTCATGGGATCGTCCAGGCGCACATGGCGGGTGGCGATCTGGTAATTGGCGTTGCTGAAGGCGGCGATCAGCAGAAAGAGAACCCCGAAGCCGATTGTGCCTTCGAGGCTCTCCCACGGGCGCACGACGATCATGGCCCCGAGGAAGCCGACTGCGATGCTGGCCCAGCGTCGCGGGCCGACATGCTCCCTGAGGATGAGTGTCGACAGAACGGTCACGAGGATCGGACTCATGAACATGATGGTGGTGGCGGTCGCGAGCGGCGTGGTCCTGATACCGGCATTGAACAGGCCGGTCGTCACCATCAGCAGGACCGAACGCAGGAGCTGGAAGCGCGGCGCCCGGCTCACGGCAATCTCAGGCAGCCGCGGTGCGGCGACCATGATGGCGATCACGGTTGCAAAGAAAAAGCGCGCCCAGGTGACTTGCACCAGGGGATAGGTTTCGAGCAGAAGCTTCATGAGCGCGTCGAGGGAGATGAAGCAGAACATGGTCGCCAGCATCCACAGGATGCCGCGCGTCCGGTTCTCTGCCTGCGGGATGGCCGGGGCGGCGACGCTCATGGAGCCCAGCTATAGATGGCGGCGCCACGCCATCCAAACGCGAATGCCGTAGGGCG
>JAEUMG010000362.1 GCA_016793355.1 Hyphomicrobiales bacterium | reverse complement strand
CCCCGTAGCGGGCCTCCCAGGCGATTCCAGAGGCATAAAATCTCAAATTGTAGTCATGGCAGTTAGGCAACTTATGGGAGATGATTGCCCGCACCGGCTGGGGAAGCCATAGTCGCGGCCTTTCGGGAGCGACCTGCAATCATGACGACAGCCGAACTCATCGTCACCAATGCCAGGATCCTGACCCTCGATGGCAAGCGTCCGCATGCCGAGGCCCTGGCGGTCGCGGGAAACCGGATCGCGGCGATCGGTTCGAAGGCGGAAGTCGCCGCCTGGAAGGGCGCATCGACCCGGGTCATCGATGCTGGGGGCAATACGGTGATGCCCGGCATCGTCGAAAGCCACATGCATCTCTTTCCCGGCGCGGTTGAACTCGATTCCCTGATGGTCACCGGCATCGAAGGCATCGATGCCCTGACCAGGGCCGTGAGAGACTACGCAGCAAACCGCCCGGATGACGCGATCATCGTGGCAAATGGTGCCAATTACACCGCCATCCGGCCGGATTCGACGATCACGCGCCAGGACCTCGACCGGATACTCCCCGGCCGGCCGTTCATGATGGCCTGTTTCGACCACCATACGGTGTGGGCCAATACGGCGGCGCTCAAGGCAGCGGGGCTCCTCCAGGGCAAGACACTGCCGCCCGGCAATGAGATCGTGATGGGGCCGGATGGGCTCGCCAGCGGCGAGTTGAAGGAAATCGCCGCCTTCGGACCCTTGTTCGCGATGACCCCGACGCAAGGGCGCGAGGGCCTCGGCATGGCGACGGGCGAGGGGCCGGTGCCGGCGGCGACGGCGGCGCAGCGCGCGGCCGACAAGGTGGCCCTGAAACGCGGGCTCGCCTATTGCGCCTCGCTCGGCATCACCTCGATCCACAATATGGATGGCAACTGGTACCAGCTCGAACTGCTCGATTCGCTGCGCGAGGAGGGCGCCCTGACGGCGCGGGTCCAGATTCCCTGGCACCAGAAGAACACCATGGCGCTCGAGCGCGTCGACGAGGCCGTCGCGATGCGCGCCAGGTATCAGGGCGACATGCTCTATTCGGGCCGCGTGAAGGTGTTCATCGATGGCGTGCTCGAATCCATGACGGCGCTCATGCTCGACGACTATCCGGGCCATCCCGGCCATCGCGGCCAGCCTCTGTTCAGCGCGGAAGAATTCAATGCGCTGGCAACGCGCGCCGACAAGCACGGTCTGCAGATCAGCGTGCACGCCATCGGCGATGGCGGGGTGAGGCGCACGCTCGACGGCTACGAGGCGGCGCGGAAAGCCAATGGCGCACGCGATTCACGCCATCGCATCGAGCATATCGAGGTCATTCATCCGGCCGATATTCCGCGGCTCAAGGAGTTGGGCGTCGTCGCTTCTCTGCAGCCGATCGTCGGCCTTGGCGTGCCGGGCGCGCCGCTCGAGCCGTGCCTGTCGCGCATCGGCGAGAAGATGCCCTATGCCTATGCTTGGCAGACCCTGCGCGAGTCAGGCGCGAGGATCGCCTTTTCCTCCGACTGGCCGGTCTCGCCGCTCGATCCCTTTCTCGGCATGCAGGCGGCGATGACGCGGCGGCCGGCCTTGCCGGGGCTTCCCGAGCAGCGCCAGAGCCTGATGAATACGATCAGCGCTTTCACGCTCGATGGCGCCTATGCCGAGTTCGCCGAGGATCGGAAGGGCAAGCTCGTCGAGGGTTATCTCGCCGATGTGATCGTGCTCAGCGGCGATATCGAGACGACGCCGCCGGATGAGATCGCCGAATTGAAGCCGGTGGCGACGGTTTGCGACGGAAAGATCGTCTACGAAGCGTGAGCCGGCTCAAGCCAGCTCTGTCAGGATGATGTCCAAACCGGGATCGGCTGCGAAACCCCTCGCAGAGCGTATTGGCCTGCCTGCGTCAGGCGCTCCAGTGCCTGCAGTTGCGGGCCGCTCTCTTCCACGGCGCGCTCGATCAGGCCCTGGCTCATGACGATCCGCGATTTGAGTTTCCGGCACAGCTCCTGCATTCTGTTTGCGGTATTCACGGTATTGCCGATCGCGGTAAATGTCATCGACTCGTGCGTGCCGATATCGCCCAGAACGACCATGCCGTAGTCAGCGCTGATGCCGATCTCAATTTCGGTTCGGCCCAGTTCCGCACGCTTGGCGTTCCAGAGCGCGAGTTCGTCCCTCATGTCGAGCGCACAGTGCAAGGCATTGGTTGCCTCGCGTCCGGTCGGCGCAGGAACGCCGAAAAGCGCCATCAGCGAATCGCCGGAAAAATTCTCGATGGAGCCGGAGTGCCTGAACACGATCCTTGCCATCCGCCGGTAGAATGAGCGCAGCAACGCGACGACGCGCTCGGGCGGCAGAGCTTCGCTCATCGATACAAATCCGACGATGTCGACGAACAGGACGGCAATCTCCTGACGGCGGACCGGGCCGAGCGGGTGATCTGTCTGAGCGAGCGTCTCGACCATGGCGGGGGAGAAGTAGCGCGCGAGGTTGGCCTTCTTGCGATCCGCCTCGCGGGCCGCCGCCTGCGCCTGGGCAACGCGCCTTTCCGCCTCGACACGTGCGGTCACGTCGCGCTGAACGGCAACGAAATGCGTGATCCGCCCCGCCTTGGTCCTGAGCGGGGTGATCGACCATTCCATGATGAATTGCGTGCCGTCCTTGCGATAATTGACAGCCTGGCCTTCCCAGCGCTGGCCGGCCTCGAGAGTTTCCCGCATGCCTGCGAATTTGGCGTGGTCGGTCTTTTCGCCCTGCAGAAATCGCGGCGAATTACCGATGACCTCGGCAGCCGTCCAGCCGGTCATTATCTCGAAGGCGGGATTGACATACACGATCTCGGGGCCGGGCCTGTCGAGATCGGCCGTCGTGATCAGGATGCTTTCGGACGCGGCTTCGAGTACGGCGAACGGGTCGATGCCGGTGCTTTCAAGATCGCCGTATCGGCCTAGGATGCTCATGCAGTCTCCGGTGGCGCAAGGATATCGCTTAAGGCGGAGAGGTCAAACAACATGCCGATCGAATTCATGGCGAATCTGTGCGAGCCATCCACCTTGCGCCGCGTGAGCCGGCCCGACAAGGTTGCCGGAGCCGCGCCCGGCCGGTAGAGGCTTTGGCGCAACGAGGTGCAACTTGGCTAAGGCCCTTTCCAGTTTCGTCTGCCAGTCCTGCGGCGCTGTCCATGCCAAATGGTCGGGGCGCTGCGACAATTGCGGCGCCTGGAACAGCATCATCGAAGAGCCGGCGGGAATTCCGGCGTCCGGTGCCAAAGGTGCGAGTCTGCCCAAGGGCCGTTCCGGCAGGCTCGTCGGCCTCACCGGCGGCGAGCCGCAGCCGCCGCGCATCGTGACCGGCATTGGCGAACTGGACCGCGTGGCGGGCGGTGGCTTCGTGCCGGGCTCGGCAGTTCTGATCGGCGGCGATCCGGGCATCGGCAAGTCGACCCTTTTGCTGCAGGCTTTGGCGGAACTGGCGCGAAAGGGCCATCGGGTGATCTATGTCTCCGGCGAGGAGGCGATCGCCCAGGTGCGGTTGCGGGCCGAGCGGTTGAAGCTTCAGGATGCGCCCTTGCTGCTCGCCACCGAAACCAATGTCTCCGACATTCTCGCTACTCTTGAAGAAGACGGCCGGCCGGCCGTGACGGTGATCGATTCCGTACAGACCCTGTGGTCGCCGATCATCGAAGCGGCGCCCGGGAGCGTGTCGCAGCTCAAGGCGGCCTCGGAAGCGCTCATCCGCTATGCCAAGCAGAAGGGCACCGCCGTGCTGCTGGTCGGGCATGTCACCAAGGAGGGCCAGATCGCCGGACCGAAGGTGATCGAGCACATGGTCGATACGGTTCTCTATTTCGAAGGCGATCGCGGCCACCAGTACCGCGTGTTGCGGGCGGTCAAAAACCGCTTCGGCCCGACGGACGAGATCGGTGTCTTCGAGATGTCGGATCGCGGGCTTGCCGAGGTCACCAATCCGTCGCGGCTCTTCATGGGCAGCGGCCAGCATGCGACACCGGGCGCGGCGATCTTTGCCGGGATGGAGGGAACGCGACCGCTGTTGATCGAAGTGCAGGCGCTGGTCTCGCAATCGGTCCTGGGAACGCCGCGGCGGACAACCGTCGGCTGGGACTCGAACCGCCTGGCCATGATCCTTGCGGTGCTCGATGCCCGTGCCGGCGTCCAGACCGGCATGCAGGATGTCTATCTCAATGTCGCGGGCGGTCTCAAGGTGCGCGAACCGGCGGCCGACCTCGCGGCGGCGGCAGCGCTGCTTTCGTCACTGACGGGAACGGTCATCCCGGCCGGAACCGCGATCTTCGGGGAAATCGCGCTGTCGGGCGGGATCAGGCCGGTCGGGCAGACCGAATCCCGCCTCAAGGAAGCCCAAAAGCTCGGGCTAAAGGAAGCGGTCATCGCGGCGTCAAGCGAGGTTCCGGCTGTCAAAGGCCTCAAAATCAGGACCGTCGAGAGTGTCGCGGATCTCGTGGCGTGGGCCGCTTCCCAGGCCAGGGGACTGTCACGAATCGCCTAGTACCGTGTCATAAAGCTGCCTATAAGGACCCCTGTTTCCAGGATCGACGGCCAATGCCTTTTCAGCTTCTCGATTTGATTCTCGTCGCCATCATGCTCGTATCCGGGCTCCTGGCCCTGATGCGGGGATTCACCCGCGAGGTCCTGTCGCTGGTCGCCTGGGGCTGTGCCGCGGCGGCGGCCTTCTTCGCCATCCATTCGCAAGGGCTGCTCGATCTCGCCAACCAATACATCAAGCCGGAAATTGCGGCCAAGATCGCGGTGGCGGGCGGCGTCTTCATCATCGTGCTCATCATCATCTCGATCATCAGCGTGAAGATTTCCGACCTTGTGGTCGATTCTGCCGTCGGCGTCTTCGATCGGACTCTGGGATTTGCCTATGGGCTGGTGCGTGGCCTCGTGCTCGTGGTCATCGCCTACATGATCTACAGCTATCTGGTGCCGCCCGACCGGCAATATGCGGGCGTCCGCAATGCGCATTCGCTGCCGGTCATCCTGTCGGTCGCCGAAATGGTGAAATCGGTCATTCCGCCG
>JAEUMG010000359.1 GCA_016793355.1 Hyphomicrobiales bacterium | reverse complement strand
TCTTTTCGTTTTGGGGCCCTTCACGTAAATTGCCGGTTCAACGCCGGACGGTCATCGCTTGCAGCCCCTTTCCATCGCCATTGCCGGATGCGGCCCGGCCGGGCTTGCCGCCGCGCTTGCCCTGTCGCGGCAAGGTCATGCGATCCGGCTCTTCGATCAGTTCGATATCCCGCGACCTTTGGGTTCGGGCCTCATCCTGCAGCCGCCCGGGATGGAGGTGCTCGACTGGCTCGGGCCGGGACCCTTGCTTCGCCGGCTCGGCCAGCCGCTCGACCGGCTTTATGGACGCGCAATCGGGTCAGGCCGCGTCGTTCTGGACGTCAAATATAAGGCGCTGGGTGAAGGCCTTTGCGGGCTCGGCGTGCATCGTGCAGCACTTTTCAATGTGCTCCATGACGCCGTGCTTGGCGCGAATTTGCCGATTGCCAGTTCGCGGCGAATCGCCGGGCTCACCCGCGCAAACGACGGACGCCCCTTGGTTCTCGCACATGATGGATCGCAGCATGGGCCATTCGATCTCGTCGTTGATGCGCTTGGATCGCGGTCGCCGTTGATCGAGCATGCGGCCGCACCGGCGCAGAGGCACAAGCTCGACTACGGAGCCATCTGGGCGAGCCTGCCGTGGTGCGGCGGTTTCGATCCCAATGCGCTCGAACAGCGCTATTGCGAGGCTTCGGTGATGATCGGCGTTCTGCCGATCGGGCGGCTCAAGGACGGCGAGGGCAAGCAGGCGGCATTCTTCTGGAGCCTCAAGACCTCTGATCATCCGGCCTGGCTGCGCGAAGGGCTGGGGACCTGGAAGACCCGCGTGCGCGGATTGTGGCCGGAGACCGGCGTGCTGCTCGATCATATCGGCGATCCGGCGCAGCTGACACTCGCCTCCTATGGCCATCACACATTGCCTCTGCCCTTCGGCGAGCGGATTGTGTTCATCGGCGACAGTGCGCACTCGACCAGCCCGCAGCTCGGGCAGGGGGCGAACATGGCACTGCTCGACGTCGCCGCCCTGGCGCAGGCCTTGGAGGACAGTGACGATCTCGCCGCCGCGCTTGCGGATTATGCGCGGTTGCGGCGCCTGCATGTGCGGCTTTACCAGGCGCTGTCGGTCGTGTTCACGCCGTTCTACCAGTCGGACAGCCTGATCCTGCCGTTGATACGGGATCAGCTCGTGTCGCCCGTCAGCCGCATGCCGGGCGCCACCAGGCTCCTCGCCAGCATCGTCGCAGGGCTCATGGTGAACCCGCTTTCGCGCCTGCGCAGCTTCAGAACTGCGTTTCGGGCATAGGTCCCGCCATGCCCATCAGGCTTGCCTTACGGGCGGGCGGCGGCTATGCCCGGCCACGATTTCAACGGGGTTTGAGCACATGCGCGTTTACTACGACCGGGATGCCGACGTTAACCTGATCAAGGGCAAGAAGGTCTGCATCATAGGCTATGGCAGCCAGGGGCGGGCGCATGCCTTGAACCTGCATGATTCGGGCGCCAAGAACGTGGCGGTGGCATTGCGCCCCGGCTCGGCCACGGCCAAGAAGGCGGAAGCCGACGGCCTCAAAGTAATGTCGGTTCCAGAAGCGGCCAAGTGGGCCGACCTCATGATGATGGCGACGCCAGACGAATTGCAGGCCGATATCTGGCGCGACGAGATCGCGCCGAACATCCGCGACGGCGCTGCCATCGCCTTCGCTCACGGGCTCAACATCCATTTCAACCTGATCGAGCCGAAGAAGACGATCGACGTGCTGATGATCGCGCCGAAAGGCCCCGGCCACACGGTGCGCGGCGAGTATCAGAAGGGCGGCGGCGTTCCCTGCCTCATCGCCATCCACCAGGACGCCTCGGGCAATGCGCATGATCTCGCACTCTCCTATGCGAGCGCGATCGGCGGCGGGCGTTCCGGCATCATCGAGACGACGTTCAAAGAAGAATGCGAGACCGATCTCTTCGGCGAGCAGGTGGTGCTGTGCGGCGGCCTCGTCGAACTGATCCGCGCGGGCTACGAGACGCTGGTCGAAGCGGGTTACGCGCCGGAGATGGCCTATTTCGAATGTCTCCATGAAGTGAAGCTGATCGTCGACCTCATCTATGAGGGCGGCATCGCCAACATGAACTACTCGATCTCCAATACGGCGGAGTTCGGCGAATACCAGACCGGACCGCGCATCATCACGGACGAGACACGCAAGGAAATGAAGAAGGTCCTGAAGGACATCCAGACCGGCGCCTTCACATCGGAATGGATCCGCGAATGCAAGGCGGGCCAGCCGAAGTTCAAGGCGACGCGGCGCGTCAATGACGCCCATCCGATCGAGGAGGTGGGCGAGAAACTGCGCGCAATGATGCCGTGGATCTCGAAGAACAAGCTTGTCGACAAGGCGCGAAACTA
The DNA here is from genome assembly GCA_016793355.1 of Hyphomicrobiales bacterium. Lineage (GTDB taxonomy): Bacteria > Pseudomonadota > Alphaproteobacteria > Rhizobiales > Aestuariivirgaceae > JAEUMG01. Next base: position 467 of record JAEUMG010000359.1, on the reverse strand, counting down.
GCAGACTGCCGATCCGGCGCGCGCGGGAGCCCGAGGCCGCTGTCCTCAGCCAAATCGCGTTTCGGGCCAAGGCGTCGCATGGCTATGACGCCGCCTTCATGGAGGCGTGCCGGGCGGAGCTGACGGTCGCGCCGGCCGATTTCGTCAGGCGCGTGTTCTGGGCGGCCGAAGACAGTGATGGTCAGGTCGTCGGATTTGCGGGGCTTTGGCCGGCCGTCGACGGCGTGGCCGAGGTCGATCCACTCTATGTTGAACCGACCTTGCAGCGCGGCGGTGTCGGGCGTTTGCTGTGGTTTGAGCTCGAAGCGCATGCACGCGCAACGGGCGCTGAGCGGATCGTGCTCGATTCTGATCCGCATGCCGTCGGCTTTTATGAACGCGTGGGCTGCCGGGTGATCGGCGAGGCGCCATCGGGCTCGATCCCGGGGCGCATGCTGCCGCGGATGGAGAAGGTGCTCACGTAGCGG
>JAEUMG010000074.1 GCA_016793355.1 Hyphomicrobiales bacterium | reverse complement strand
CCAGTCTAGACCATTCCCCGGCGAAGTGGAATCGCTTCGCCGATCTGGGAACGCGCCGAAGCCAACACTATTGGCGCATATCCTTGTCGCCAAAGTGCCCACAGTTTGGCGGGATATGCGCTATCCGCGCGACAGGCCCTTCGCCTTCAGGGCGTCGAGATAGGCTGCCCAGATGTCCTCGCTGTCGCGGCCGAGCTTGAGCAAATAGGCCCAGGTGTAAAGCCCTGTATCGTGGCCATCATCGAAGACGATGCGCACCGCATAATTGCCGACCGGCAACAGCCTGGAGATCTTCACATGACGCTTGCCGGCGACCGTAACGGCCTGATCGGGGGAATGACCTTTCACTTCCGCGCTCGGACTGGCAACGCGCAGATACTCCGCGGTAAACGCATGGGATTCGCCAGTGTCGAAACGGAGCACAAGACGGCTTCCGCCGTCGGCGAGGCGGAGTTCCTCCGGCCAGGCCTCACTCATCTTCGCCGAGTTCCCGCGCCTCGTCGGAGAGCATGATCGGGATGCCGTCGCGGATCGGATAGGCGAGCCGCGCCGCGCGCGAGACAAGTTCCTGGCGCTCGCGATGATACTCCAGCCGTGTCTTGGTCAGTGGACAGACGAGCAGCTCGAGCAGTTTCGGATCGACGTCGCGGCCCGCGCTCATGATCCTTACTGCAGCCTGGTGCGGGCGCCGGAATCGGATCTGGCCAATGCCATTTCGGTCAGGGCGATCAAGACTTCGGCACGGGTCTGGAGATCGAGAGCCTCGAGCAGGGCCTGCTTGTCGCGTGGCGGATAGGGCGCCAGCAGCGAAAGTGTATTGACCAGAGATTCGTTGGACGCCGCGGCCACCTGATCCCAATCGGCGCTGAGATCATTGGCGGTGAGAAACTGGCGAAAAACCTTCAGCAGGCCATCACGGTCGACCTTCGCCTGGCCAAGCCCGGGATCGAGATCGCCGGCGAAGGGGGCAAAATCGGGTTCGACGACGCGATAGGGCCGCGAGGTGCGGTATTCCCTCGCAATCGCAAAACGGCACACGCCGGTCAGCGTGATCAAGATGCGATCATCGGGCATCTCGGCATAGGCGGTAATGCGACCGGCGCAGCCGATACGGGTGAGTTCCGGCTTGCCGGCAAGATCGGCATCCTCGTCGACAGGCTGAATCATGCCGATCAGGCGGTCGCCGGACAGCGCATCATCGACCATCGCCAGATAGCGGGGCTCGAAAATATTGAGCGGCAGATCGGCGCGCGGCAGCACCAGGGCGCCGGGCAAAGGAAAGACCGCAAGCCGGCGCGGCAGATCTTCGATGGTTCGATAATGGTCGCTCAGGCTCATGCGGACCTATGAAAAGAGAAGCGAGGACAGGCGCCGGCGCCCGAGGAGCGTGAATTCGTCCTTGGGACCCCAGGCTTCGAAGAACTTGACAAGCTGCTTGCGGGCGCCATCGTCATTCCATTGCCGGTCCTTGCGCATGATGACGAGCAGCGCGTCCAAGGCTTCCTCGCGCCGGCCGGCGGCATTGAGCGCAATGGCAAGATCGAAACGCGCCTGATGGTCGCCAGGATCGGCCTCGACGGCCGCGGCAAGCCTGCCGATCTCGCTGGTATCGACCGGATTGAGCGCCAGATCGAGCGCCGCCCTGGCGCTGAGGACATCGGGATCGTTCGCCCTGGCCTGAGGCACCTGAGCCAGCGTGGCTTTCGCCTTCTGAAGCTCCCCGGTTTCGATCTGGCAGCGCGCCATGCCCGCGAGTGCCGCGGCATTTTCGGGGTCGGCCTGCAGCACCTGGCCGAATATTTCCGCGGCCTCGCCATAATTCTTCTCCGCCAGGGCCTGGCGGCCGGCGTCGAGGGCGGCCTCGATCTGCTCGGCAAGATTGCCCTGCGACCCGAGGCGGTCGATGAACTGCTTGATACTGCTCTCGGGAAGCGCGCCCATGAAGCCGTCGACCGGCTGGCCGTCGACGAACGCGAAAACCGCCGGGATCGACTGGATGCGCATCTGCGCGGCGAGCTGCTGGTTTTCGTCGACGTTGATCTTGACCAGCCGGACCTTGCCCTTGGCCTGTTTCACGAGTTTTTCAAGAAGCGGGGTCAGCTGCTTGCAGGGGCCGCACCAGGGGGCCCAGAAATCGACCAGCACCGGCAGCTTGCGCGATGTCTCGATGACATCGGCCATGAATCGCTTGGTGTCGCTGTCCTTGATCAGGTCCTGGGCCGGCCCGGGCTGGCCCGCGCCATTGCCCCCGCTGCCGCCGCCAATGATCAGATTTTCCATGGTTTCTCGCCTTTACGCGCCTTGTCAGACCCTTAGATGGCCGATTGCCGGCCAGTTTACAACACGGGCTCGCTCACCGCGACGATCCGCGGTTCGTGGCCGGTTGCCCGCAAAAATACCAGCAGATCCGCGGCGCGGATCGTGGTCGTCGCATCATTGCGCAGGGGATGGTAGTTCAGCCATTCCTGCTCCATCATGGTTTTGTCGAGAACGACGGCGGCGCGCCTGCCGGTGTCATTGATGAGGCCGAAGGGCGTCACCGAACCCGGCTCGACGCCGAGGATTTCCATCAGCAGATCGGGCTTGCCGAAGGTGAGCCGCCTGGAGCCGATGCGGGCGGGTGCCGCCTTGAGGTCGATCTTGGCATCCTCGAGGCAGACAATGAGGTAGATCGCGCCCTTGTCGTCCTTGAGAAACAGGTTCTTGCAATGGCCGCCGGGAATTTCGCCGCGCAGGGCACGCGCTTCCTCGACCGTAAAAACGGGCGCGTGGTCGACCGTCCTGGTGACAATTCCCAGGGCGTCCAGGCGCGCCATAAGCTCGTCGCGGGTGGCAGGCATCGGCATTTACTCGTCGGCGGGTCAGAAGGGGAGGTTCCTATTGCATTTGACCGGTGGTTGCGCAATAAGACCGGCCACCTCGCCGGCATGCGCCGGCCTTCAGGACGCGGGCGTAGCTCAGGGGTAGAGCACAACCTTGCCAAGGTTGGGGTCGTGGGTTCGAATCCCATCGCCCGCTCCAGATTTCAATAAAATCAATGATTTGCCCGCGCTTCTCTACGAGCGCAATCTTACTGCGGGGGCGGGGCGCCACGGCCATCGATCTTGCCGCCACCCCTTTATGCAACGCTACCGGCCGCGCTAGTGGCTCTTCTTGCCGGTGATGCGCTCCCAGAATTCCTCGCGATTGTTGGTGCGTGGAAAGGCTTCGGCAGGAACCTTTTGCCCGAGCGCCTGGCACAACGGTTCCCATCCGTCTTTCACCTGATAAATGAGCAATCGATCGGCCGGAATTGTATCTCTCACACGGCCGGTGTGCGCGTTAAACGCGTCCTTCAGCCCGGCAATGTCGAGCCCCGGCGGAAATCCCGTTCTTGCAACGACATTTGCAACCATCTCCAGCCAGGGTTGCATTTCGGGCGGGGCATTCCGGCGGCCCGCAAGCGCTTTATAGATCGTTTCCGAGAAGCTCTCAGCCCAGCTCTCGGGACTTCTCACCGTCAGGATGTAATGGGCCTTCGGGTATGCTGCAAAAAGCTCTTTGGTGAAACCGGCCGTCGGCCAGTCCACGGCGCTCCTGAAGCCCTCGTAGGTTGCCGGCCAGTTCGCCCGGCCGGCCACCGCCTCCGCCCAGTAAGGCACATGGCGAGGCCGGTCGGCGATGACCGCATCCATATGATGACACGGCCCCAGACCCAGTGTCTGGAGCGCCAGTTTCAATGAGTAGGTTCCCGTGCGGCCGACGCCAAGGCCAATCACTTCCAATGTCATTGCCGTTTCCCCCAATCGATCGCCGTCTGGCGCGGCCGGCGCGAAGGCTAGCATGGCGGCTTGAATTTCCAAGCCGTTCTCTTGCCTGGGCAAGACGACCCCGGCCATCGCATACCGGCGCTTACGTGACCGCGGGCGTGGCCGCGCCGCGGCGGCGGACCATGACCGCGAGCGTCAGATCGTCAAAGGGATAGGCTTCCGGCCTGGCGGCGAGGGCCTGCTCCATCATCGCGTAGAAGCGATCGGCGAGCTTGCCCGGATCGCCACGGCCGAAATTGAACAGGCCCAGGCGGAGGCTCGTCTCGCTGAAGGCGCGGGTAAAGGCGGTGTAGCTTTTGGCAAAGCCCGCGACGTCCGCGGTCTTTTCAAGAGCGAGCCGGTAGGGCGAGGGCACATAATTCAGTCCGCAATGGATGAGCTCAAGCCGGTCGGCGAGCGCGGCCTCAAGAGGCGCGCATGCCTCTTCGATGGTCCGGGGAACAACCGGGAAGCAATAGGCCGCATAGACGTCCTGCGGGATGTCGCCGTCATCGACGAGTGACAAAGCGCACTCATTCATCAGTTTCAGAAGTCCCGCGGCACTCACCCGCACCGGGCTGACCTTGCCGTCGGCACCCAGCATCTGGACGAGCAGAACACCGCCCGGGTGAAGCTCCTCGGCGCGGGCCGCCAGAAAGGCCTGCCAGTCGCTTGCCGCCTGGGCGAGGAGCTTGGCGAGTTCGGCGGGTGGCGCATCGGAACGGTAGAGCGAGCGCGGCATGTCAAGTCCGGGCGGCTGGCGCGACAGCCAATGCGCCGCCGAGCCTGAAGTGCCAAGCGTAACCGTGCCAGGCAGCGTCACCCGTTCGAAAAAGCCGCGCGGGGCAAACAGGGCGCGGGCTTGCGGAAAATTCTTGAGATAGCTCGCAGCGCCCGAGAGATTGGCGGCGAGCCCGGCCCAGTCATTGCCGGGGAGATCATTGTGGAGCACGACCGGCTCGGCCACGCCGCGCGCGGCAAGGAGCGCCAGCGCCGATTGCACCGTCGCCATGGAGTTCCGTCCCTCGGCGCAGCCATAATCCGCGACGGTCACCTTGCCATCGGCCGGCAATTTCAGGATGTCGACGGCCTGCGCGAGGAGAGCCCCGCCGCTTGCCGCAACGTCGGCCTGGAATGTCGAATGCGCGTCATAATAGCCGCGGCCCAGCATACCCTGCGTCGCCTCGGTCATCGGTTGCCTCCCGCATTGGCTCCTGATGAGCAAGACTAGCGCGGGCCGGGCAATGCTGTCGATGCGACGGGGGCCCTTCCAGCCCTGACGAAGTCAGTGGCGCCACCGCCCCGATGCTCTGTAAGGTGGCTGCCACCGGGGCCTGCCAATAAGGAAAAATACGCCATGCTGCATGTCGATCTGCCGAGCCTTGCCGAACTCAAGGCGCTGATCTCCACCCGCGCCGATGCCTGCCTGTCGATCTATGTTCAGACGACGCCGCAGACCCAGCACGTGGCGCAGTCGCGCGTCCAGTACGGCAATCTCGTCCGGGACGGCTTGAAGCTGATGGAAGAGGCGGGGATCGACAAGCGCCGGCGCGCGCTCCTTGAGACGGAATGCGCAGCCCTCGGCGCCGACGATGAGTTCTGGAAGTATCAGGCGCATAGCCTGGCGGTGCTTGCGACGCCCGACAATCTCAAGAGTTTCAGGCTCGCCACGAGCGTGAAAGATACCGTCCAGGTCGCCGACCGCTTTCTCCTGAAGCCGCTGCTGCGCGCCATCGCCTTCCCGCAGACAGCCTATATCCTCGCCTTGTCCGAGAACGCCGTGCGCCTGATCAAGATTTTCCCGGATCTGCCGCCGACGGAAGTGAAGGTCGCCGGCTTGCCGCAGAGCGCCGCCGATGCGGCAGGGCGCGCCTCGATCAACAATCTCACGCAGAACACCCGTCTTGCCAATGCCGAGGGACAGACCGTGCTGTTGCGGCAGTATGCGCGTCAGGTGGACAGCGCGCTGCGCCCTGTTCTCTCCGGACAGGATCTGCCCCTTATCCTCGCCGCAACCCAGCCGCTCGATGCCATTTTCCGCAATCTCAACAGCTATCCGGCACTTCTGAAACCCGCAATCGTCGCCAGCCCGGACCGGATGAACGAGAGCGAACTCGCCGGCGCGGCGCGACCGATCCTCGATCAGTACTACCGGGAAGAAGCGGCCGCTGCCCTGGGGCAGTTCGAAGCGCGCCTGGGTGAGCGCCGCGCCACCAGCGACCTTGCCGAGATCGCGCGCGCCGCGACCGCCGGCGCCGTCAGCCTGCTGATGGTCGATATCGACAAGACGATCGAGGGAAGGGTGAGCGACGCGGACGGGGCCCTGTCGCTTGCCGGCAAGCCCGCGCCCATGGATTATGACATCATCGATGAAATCGCCGGCCGCGCCATTCTTCACGGTGCGAAATTTCTCGCGTTGCGCGCGCCGGATCTTCCCGGCAATAGCTCGCTTGCCGCGATCCTGCGCTATCCGCTCCCATCCTGAACGGGGCTGCAAAGGGCCATGACGAAGTGAAGAAAGCAAGCCGCCTTCTTCGTCTTGCATGGGTGACTGCACTTGCTCTTCCTCTTGCGGCGGTATCGTCTGCGGAAACGCCGCAGCCGGTCGCGGCCGAAGCGGGGAAGGCGGATTTCCTTGCGCTGTGCGCGCCCTGCCATGGCGAAGACGGCAGGGGCGACGGGCCCGCCGCTGCCGGTCTTGCGCACCGGCCCGCCGACCTCACCCATATCGCGCGCAATCATGGCGGCGGTTTTCCCGATGCGCTCATCTTCGAAACGATCGAGGGCCTGGACATGCCCGCCTCACACGGTACCCGTGAAATGCCGGTGTGGGGCGATGTGTTTGTCGGCGAGGCCGTGGGCAGCAGCGTTTCGCTCGATACGGCGAAAAAGGCCGGCGCCGAAGCAGGCCGTCGCATCGAGGCTCTCGTTGCCTATCTCAAATCGATCCAGGCCAGTGATTAGCGGTTACTTGCATCCGGGAGGTCGGGCGTGATCAGCAAATTCGACCATGTGACGATTGTCGTCGGCGACCTTGCCGCGGCGCGGCGCTTCTTCACCCTGCTCGGCTTCACGGAGAAGACCGCCGTGGTGATCTCTGGACAGGCGATGGAGGATTATATGGGCGTGTCCGGCATCGAGGCGGATCACGTCACATTGGCGATCGAGAATCCGCACACCGAAGTGCAATTGCTGCATTACCGTCATCCCTCCGCGATCGCCGATCCGAATATCGCGAAGCTCAACAAGATCGGTTTCAACCACATCTGCTTCTCGGTCGACGATCTCGAGGCCGAGATCGCCCGGCTGACCGCTGCGGGTATCAGGCTGCGCAACCGCATGATGGATTTCCACCGGCGCAAACTGGTCTTCCTCGAGGGTCCGCAAGGTATCACGGTGGAACTCGCCGAGTGGCATTGATGGCGCGGCCGCCGCGGCAAAAGCGCCCATGGCGGCCGGAGCCGCCTCAATCCTTATCCTGAAAATTTACGTTGCGTCTTGTTTCTTGCCTTGCCCCGGAGCATGCTGCCGGCCGAGATGGAGAGGGTGGGATGGCTTTTCGGGGATGTGCGCTTGCCGGCGCGATCATGCTCGCTGGTTGTGCGACCGTGGTCAAGGGCACCAGCCAGCAGGTGTCGCTCGATACACCGGGTTATCCCGGGGCTCAGTGCATCCTGCGCTCAAAGGATTTCGGCACGCGCAGCGTTATCACGCCGGCGACTTTCGAGTTGCCGAAATCGAAGCACGATGTCCAGGTCGAGTGCCGCAAGGGCTGCGCGCGCGGCAACGGGGTGATCTCGTCCAACCTCGAAGGCATGACGGCCGGCAATATCGTGGCGGGCGGCGTGATCGGCTTCGGGGTCGATGCGGCGACCGGTGCGATGAACAAGTATAACGAGAATAACCAGATCGCCATGTCGCAAGGGTCGAACTGCTGAAGTTCCGGCCGTAATCGCGGAGATTGCATTACGCGATACTTCGCGTTAGTGACCGCACTCGCAGAAGGGTGTGATGTCCGAAACAGTATCACGGGAGCGCAGTGCGGGAGGCATAATTGCCGGTTTCCTGGCATTGCTTCTGGTTATCACCGCGGCGGGATGCGCCGGAAACCAGCCGCGTCTCGATGCGGCGCCCGACAATGTCTATGCCACGCCGGTCGGATTCAAGGGAATCCGCTATTGGGGCGATTCAGAACTCAAGAAGCTGGACCAGGCCATTGCCGAGCGTCGCGAGCAACTGGCGCGGGCGGCCAAGACCGATCCAACGATCAATCTCAAGCACGCCGATTATCTTGCCATCTCCGGCGGCGGCAGCAATGGGGCCTATGGCGCGGGCCTGCTTGTGGGATGGACGGCCAAGGGCAATCGGCCGCGCTTCGAAGTGGTCACCGGCATCAGCACCGGTGCCTTGAGTGCGCCCTTCGCGTTTCTCGGGCCTGCTTATGATCCCCAGCTTACTAAAATCTATACCGACATCGACACCCAGGATGTGCTCAAGAAGAACGGCCCGATCCAGGGGCTTTTCGGCGAGTCGATGGCAAGCAATGCGCCGCTCAAGAAACTCGTCGCGCAGCACGTGACGCTGCAGCTCCTCGATGCCATCGCGGCAGAGCAGGCCAAGGGCCGCCGGCTGTTCGTCGGCACGACCAATATCGATGCGCAGCGCCCGGTCGTCTGGGACATGACGGCGATCGCCGCGAGCGACAATCCCCAGAAGCTTGCGCT
>JAEUMG010000351.1 GCA_016793355.1 Hyphomicrobiales bacterium | reverse complement strand
GACGGCTTCGCCTGGTGCGAGCCAACGGGCCTCGCCCTGAACCTCATGCTGCAGGCGCGAGACCAACGCCTGATCGATTGCGCCGCTGTCCGGGGCTGCTATGAGGACGAGAATGGATTGCATCGAAAAATGGCGGCGCCTGTGAAACGAGCGATGCTTATCGCAGGCGCGACCGCAAGCGGCAAGTCGCAGCGGGCGCTCGAAATCGCGCGCGAGAACAAAGGCGTCATCATCAATGCCGACGCGATGCAGGTCTATCGCGAACTCGCCATCCTCACCGCGAGGCCAAGTGCTGCCGACGAGGCGGTCGCGCCGCATCGTCTCTATGGGCATGTCCCGGCGGCGGAGAGCTATTCGGTGGCCCGCTGGCTTGCGGATGCGACAGCGGCGATGGAGGCCGTCTGGAGCGCCGGGCGCGTGCCGGTGGTCGTTGGTGGCACCGGACTTTACTTCCGCGCCCTGGAGGAGGGGCTGGTGGCCATTCCGGCCATCGCCCCGGCCATTCGCGAGCGCTGGCGCGACGAGTTTTTATCCAAGGGTTCCATGCATTTGCATGGCGTTCTGGAGAAGCTGAATCAAGCCGAGGCACGCCGCCTCAACCCCGGCGACGGGCAGCGGATCGTGCGAGCGCTCGAAGTTCTGGAGGCGACCGGACGATCACTCGAAGAATGGCAGGAGGAGGCGCAACTGGTTGCACCCATGGCGGGAGTCGCGGCGCAGCGCATCCTCATCGAGGTGCCACGCGCGGAGCTTTATGAACGCGCCGAGAGACGACTCGACCAGATGGTCGCGACGGGCGCGCTCGATGAGGTCAAGCGGTTGATTGCGCTGAAGCTCAACCCGGCATTGCCGGCGATGAAGGCGATAGGCGTGCCGGAATTTTCCGCCCATTTGCGCGGCGAGACAAGTCTTGCGGAGGCGCTTGTCTCGGCCAAGACGGCGACGCGGCATTACATCAAGCGGCAATTGACATGGTGGCGCCATCAATTGCCTTTCTGGCGCGACGGTTGACAGGAAAGGCCGGGTGTTCTCCGATCCCCATCCATGAGCAAAGCAGAACTGAGACTCGTCGCGTTCAAGGACATCGCCTTCGGGCCGCGCTTCGAGCATGGCGATGTCTGCAAGATCGGAGAAACCGCCGGCGCGCGCGAGGGCACGGAACTCGGCACCGGCTTTGCCCGCATGGAGGGCGCGCGCATTCCCTGGACCACGAGCTATGACGAAGTGCTCACCGTATTCGAAGGTGAGCTTACGGTTCATGCCGGCGGCAAGACGTATCAATTGGGGCCGCGCGATTCACTCTGGATCCCGAGCGGCACGGAACTCGTCTACGAGGCCGAGCATGCGCTGGTTCACTATGCCATTCATCCGGTGAGCGCCGCCACCTGATGCATATTCTCGATCTCCCCAAGCGCGACCACAGCAATGGCTGGAGCCGGATATTGCCGGAGCGCATGGTCCATATGCCTTTGCAGAAGGATGCGCGCGCCGATTGGGTGGTGGTCGGCGCCGGCTATGCAGGACTCGCGGCGGCGCGCAGGCTTGCCGAGAATGCGCCCAATGACCGGATCATCGTTCTGGAAGCCCTGGAGGCCGGCGAGAATGCCAGCGGGCGCAATTCGGGATTCGGCATCGATCTGCCGCATGTGGTCGGCAGCGCGCAAGACGATCTCTCCGTCGCGCATGCGCATTTGCGCCTGTCGCGCACGGCGCTGAAGTATCTCGAAGAGATCGTCGAAAAGCATGGCATCGCTTGCGACTGGAGCCGGGCGGGTAAGTATCATGCCGCGGTGACGCCGCGCGGCGAGGCCGGGATGCTGGCGCCCTTCATCGATATGCTGAAGATGCTGGACGAGCCGCATCGCATTCTCGATCGCAGTGCGACGGCGAAGGCGCTCGGCACGTCCTACTATCACGCTTCCGTTTATACGCCGGGGGACGTACTCATGAACCCGGCGGCACTGACGCGCGGGCTTGCCGACACATTGCCGGAGAATGTGACGCTGCATGAGCACAGCCCGGTGATCGAATTCACGCGCGGCGGCGGCATGGAGTTGAGGACCCCGCAGGCGATCGTACGGGCGCCGCGCATGATCCTCGCGGTCAACGGCCATGCCTCGAAGTTCGGCTTCTGGCAGCGCCATCTCCTGCCGTTCTCGGCGCATGCCAGCCTGACCCGGCCGCTGACCGACAAGGAGCATGAGGCGCTGGGCGGGGTCGAGCCGTGGGGGGTGACGCCGGTCAATGCCTTCGTCTCGACGACCATGCGCTACACGAACGACCGGCGCATCCTGATCCGCTATCTGCTGCGCTACTGCCCCTCGCAACTGGCGCCGGAGGGCGAACTGGACGAGGTGAGGGCGGCGCATGAGACGGTGCTGCGCGGGCGCTTCCCGATGCTGCCGGAAGTGACCATCGAGCATACCTGGACGGGCTATGTCTGCCTGTCGCGCAACAACGCGCCGGGCTTCGGCAAGCTCGCGGACAATGTCTGGTCGGCGGTGTGCTGCAATGCGGTCGGTGTCACCAAGGCGACGATCGCCGGCCTGCTCGCCGCCGACCTCGCCTGCGGTGTCGACAATCCGCTGATCGCCGATCTCGCGGCTCTGGGGAGGCCGCAGAGCCTGCCGCCGCGGCCTTTCCTCGATGTTGGTGTGCGGGCGAGGAACGCCTGGGACCTGTGGCGGGGGAGGGATGAATATTAGCCCTGTTCCGGCCCGGGTCTTGACCTTTGCCCTAGGGCTTCATAAAAGGCCCGTCATGAGCATGAATATCATTCTCGTAGCAGGAGGGCGCGCCACCGGGGCAGCATAGGCTGTCGCGAAAGCAGGTGTGTGCGCTCAGGGCTCCCTCAAGGGGGCCTTTTTTATTGCGCCGATGGGGACTAGAGGGTCGCGAAAGGAAGGAACGGAACGATGGCTGGAAGTTCGGGCGAGACGATGACAGGCGCCGAAATCGTGCTGAAGGCACTGGCGGACCAGGGGGTCGAACATGTGTTCGGCTATCCGGGCGGCGCCGTCCTTCCGATCTATGACGAGATCTTCCAGCAGGAGAAGGTGAAACACATTCTCGTGCGCCACGAGCAGGGCGCGACGCATGCGGCGGAAGGCTATGCGCGCTCGACGGGAAAGCCCGGCGTGGTGCTGGTGACCTCGGGGCCTGGCGCCACCAATGCGGTGACGGGATTGACCGATGCCTTGATGGATTCGATCCCGCTGGTCTGTCTCACCGGCCAGGTGCCGACCCATCTCATCGGCAATGACGCCTTCCAGGAATGCGACACGGTCGGCATCACGCGGCCCTGCACCAAGCACAATTACCTGGTGAAGGATGTGAACGATCTCGCGCGCATCCTGCACGAGGCCTTCTATGTGGCGACGACCGGCCGGCCGGGGCCGGTGGTGGTCGATATCCCGAAGGACGTGCAGTTCGCCAAAGGCAAATATATCGGGCCGACCAATATCCAGCACAAGACCTATCGCCCGCGGGTGAAGCCCGACCAGAATGCGGTGAAGGCGGCGGTCGAACTGATCGCCAGGGCGAAGCGGCCGATCCTCTATACCGGCGGCGGCGTCATCAATTCAGGACCGACAGCCGCGAACCTGCTGCGCGAATTCGCCTACATGACCGGCATTCCGCTGACCTCCACGCTGATGGGGCTCGGCGCCTATCCGGCATCGGGGAAGAACTGGCTCGGCATGCTCGGCATGCACGGCACCTACGAAGCCAACATGGCGATGCATGATTGCGACGTGATGATCAATATCGGGGCGCGCTTCGACGACCGCATCACGGGGCGGATCGATGCATTCTCGCCGGGATCGCGCAAGATCCATGTCGATATCGATCCCTCGTCGATCAACAAGACGGTGCGCGTCGACATTCCGATCGTCGGCGATTGCGCGCATGCGCTGGAGGACATGATCCGCCTGTGGAAGGCGCAGCAGTTCCATCTCGACAAGGCCGCGATGAAGGACTGGTGGGCCAAGATCGACAAATGGCGGTCGCGCGATTCGTTGCGCTACCGGCAGCGCAAGGACGTGATCATGCCGCAATATGCGATCGAGCGGCTCTATGCGCTGACCCGCGACAAGGATGTCTACATCACCACCGAAGTCGGCCAGCACCAGATGTGGGCGGCGCAGTTCTTCAAGTTCAACGAACCGAACCGCTGGATGACCTCGGGCGGCCTCGGCACGATGGGCTATGGCCTGCCGGCGACGATCGGGGTGCAGCTTGCGCATCCCGACTCGCTCGTCATCGACATCGCCGGCGATGCCTCGGTGCTGATGACCATGCAGGAAATCTCGACCGCGGTCCAATACCGGCTGCCGGTGAAGATTTTCATCCTCAACAACCAGTATATGGGCATGGTGCGCCAGTGGCAGCAGTTGCTGCACGGCAATCGCCTGTCGGAAAGCTACATGGATTCGCTGCCCGATTTCGTGAAGCTGGCGGAAGCCTATGGCGCGGTCGGCATGCGCGCCGAGAAGCCGGCCGAACTCGATGCGGCGATCAAGGAGATGATCGCTGTCAAGCGGCCGGTGATCTTCGATTGCCGCGTGGCGGCGCTTGCCAATTGCTTCCCGATGATCCCGTCAGGCAAGGCGCATAACGAGATGCTGCTCGGCGAGGACGTGCCCGATTCCGAAATCGAGGCGGCGATCGGCGAAGACGGCAAAGTGCTGGTCTAAGGATCGGGGTTAGGGAGATGAATATCATGAGCGCTCAGCAGCCGGCCTCGGCCTATTTCCTCGATGACACCAAGAAGGTCACCGAGACGCACACGCTTGCCGTCGTCGTCGACAACGAACCCGGCGTGCTTGCCCGGGTCATCGGGCTCTTCTCGGGCCGCGGCTACAACATCGACTCGCTTACCGTGTCGGAGACCGAGCACAATGCGCATGTGTCGCGGATCACCATCGTGACGACCGGCACGCCGGATGTAATCGTGCAGATCCGGCATCAGCTCGAACGCATGGTGCCGGTGCATTCGGTCGCCGACCTCACCGTGCAGGGCAATGCGATCTCGCGCGAGCTGGCGATGGTGAAGGTGGCGGGGAAGGGCGACAAGCGGGTCGAGGCGCTCAGGCTTGCCGACGCGTTCCGGGCCCGCGTCATCGATGCGACGACCGAAAGCTTCGTCTTCGAACTGACGGGCAAGACGGACAAGATCGAGCAGTTCATTGCGCTGATGCTTCCGCTCGGGCTGGTCGAGGTCGCGCGCACCGGCGTTGCCGCCATCAGCCGCGGCCCGGAAGGGATGAAGATATAATCCGTACACGAACCGTCATGCCGGCGTGACCACTTTCTTCCTTCTCCCCTGGTGGGAGAAGGCGGACGCCGCGAAGCGGCGGCCGGATGAGGGGGCGGTGCAACGCGAGAAGCGTTTGACAAATGGCGACACCATCTCAGCGGAAGACTGGCCGTCCCTCGAGGGCCGCTGCGCGGCCACCTCAGGCCGAGGTCAGTGCACGAGGGCTGTGCGGCACTTAATCCGTACACGGACCGTCATGCCGGCGAAAGCTGGTATCCCCTGAGACGGTGCCTTTGCCGAAATGATCCAGGGGACCCCAGCTTTGCGCCCGGGGTGACGGAGAACAAGCAGGCGCGCGGTGTTATTCGTCACCCCTTCTCCCCTCGTGGGAGAAGGCGGACGCCGCGCAGCGGCGGCCGGATGAGGGGGTGTTTCAGCATGGGAGTCGATTGACACGCGGCAACGCCCCCTCACCCGCCTCGGGCCTTCGGCCCTCGTCGCCCTCTCCCACGAGGGGAGACGGGCAAGTGAATAGTGTCGGCAAGCTAGAAACACTCCTCGTCCCGACTCCTTGCTTCGAAGGATGAGGGGTGTGCGGGACTCAGTCCGTACACAGACCGTCAGGCCCGCGAAAGCTGGCATCCCCTGAGAGGCTGCCGTTGCCGAAAGGGCTCCGGGGACCCGGCTTTGCGCCGGGGTGACGGAGAACAAGCAGGCGCGCGGTGTTATTCGTCACCCCTTCTCCCCTCGTGGGAGAAGGTGGTGCGTAGCGCCG
>JAEUMG010000312.1 GCA_016793355.1 Hyphomicrobiales bacterium | reverse complement strand
GGCAAGCGTGATTGACATGACCATGGACAGCCAAGGCTCACCACCGGCGCGGCGCAGGACCGCCAAGCTCGTGGCGCGCCCGGTGCCGCGCGCAACGCTCCCCGATGAAGTCTATCGCCGCATCAAGGATCTGATCCTCGACGGCAATCTTGCGCCTGGCGAGCTGGTGACCATTCAGGGCCTTGCGGAAGCCTTCGATGTGAGCGCGATGCCGGTGCGCGAAGCCTTGACGCGGCTCACCGCGGAGCGGGCGCTCACTGTTGTCGCGGGCCGTTCGGTCGGCATTCCCAATCTCGACTCACGCCGGCTCAAGGACCTAACGCGCGTGCGACTGTCGATCGAGACGACGGCGGCGCGTTGGGCCGCGGAGACAATCGCCACCGACCAGATCGCCGAGCTCGAAACCCTGTGCAAGGCGATGGACAAGGCGATCAAGACGGGCGACCGCCGCGACTTCGTTCGCGCCAATCACGACTTTCATTTCGTCATCTATCGGGCTGCCGGATCGCAAACGATGCTCGGTATCATCGAAGCCCTGTGGCTGCAGGTCAGTCCCTATTTCCACCTGCTGCATGCCTCCGACAACTATACGACGTCCAATGTGCAGCACCGGCGCATCCTCGATGCATTGACCGTGCATGATGGGGACGGCGTGGCGGGCGCTCTCGAAGCCGATATCACGGCCGCTTCAGCCGCATTGACCAAGCTTCTCAAATAGTTTCAGCTGGAAAACGGGTTAAACATCAATGATGCTCTTGGAGGATCGCGGCCGTGGCCAGGCGGATTTGCAGACTGCCGATTCTGTGTGGGCTATTCCTTGCACTCTTTGCAGCGTCGGCCGGAGCCAAGACTGACGATAACCCCGGCATCAGCCCCGCGACGCAGTTCACACCGCTCGTGTCGCGAGTACTGACGAGACCGCAAGCGGTCAAGGCAACAGACGGCAATTTCCACCTGGCTTATGAGCTGCTGCTCACCAACGCCATCGGTGCCAGAGTCTCCGTTGAGACGCTCGAACTTCGCGACGGTGCGGATGGCCGCGTGGTGCTGTCGCTGACCGGCGAGGCGCTGCAAAAAGAAATGGTGCCCATCGGCCGGGCAGGTCAAGACGCTCCGGGAGACCGCTCCATCGAGAGCTCAGCCAGCGCGATCGTCTGGCTGGATGTGACTGCTAAGAGCAAAGAGGACATCCCAAAGACAATAGACCATCACGTGATCGGAAATGTCGTTACCCCGGCGGGGCCACATCGTTTCGAGTCGATCCTTTCAAGCGTGGAGATCGATACATCCGATCCGGTCGTACTTGCGTCTCCGGTCTCGCCCGGCATCTGGTTGATGAGCGAAGGCTGCTGCAAGGACTTTACGCATCACCGCCACGGTCTGGCGCCGATCGATGGCGGGCTTTACGTGCCTCAGCGCTTCGCCATCGACTTCTTCCGGCTGGACGATGAGCATCGCACCTGGATCGGCGACCCGCGGAGGCTCGACAGCTATCTGAGCTACGACACGCCCGTCTTCGCGGCGGCCGATGGTGTCGTGGTTGCTTCCTCGGATGGCCGGCCGGATCAGAAGCCGCCCGAGCCGCCGCCAATCCCGCCCATCGGCGACACGGTCGGAAACCACGTGATCATTGAAGTCAGACCCGGGGTCCATCTGCTTTACGCCCATATGAAGCCGGGCTCGCTGATGGTGAAAGGCGGGGACCGCGTTACGCTTGGCCAGCAGATCGGCCGCATCGGCACCACCGGCAATTCCACCACACCGCATCTGCATTTCCAGGTTCTGACGAAACCCACATTCTTCCCCAGCGATAGCTTGCCCTATGTGTTCGACAGATTCGACCTCGTCGGCCAGGAGACCGAGCGTGTCTGGGATGACAATCTCGGATTGCGGCCGGATGGCGCGATACCCTATGCGCCCGCGAAGAACCCCGGTCCGCGCCGCCTTGAGATGCCGCTCGACCGCGATATCGTGAGGTTCGACTGACCGCCCGGCCGGCCGCAGAAGCGGATTTGCCAGCGCGGAATTGTGTGCGCAGACGGCCCAATTCGTGTCGCTAAGAATGCGGTATTTGGGGGTCAAACCGGGGTCATTCGCTGGTGTCTGACAAGCTTCTGGCGCTCTTTGCCTACCCCTTGAGCCTCGCGCTCCTGGGTATCATCCTGGCGTGGCTGCTGGTTCTCGGGAAGTGGAAAAAGCCCGGGCTTTTCATCGGATTGGCCGCGACCGTCTGGCTCTGGGTGGCGTCCACACCGGTGTTTTCGCGCTGGGCGTTGTCGACGCTCGAATCGGAATATCCCGCAGAATCAATCACTTCCTACAAGCCAGCCGACGTCGTCATCGTTCTGGGTGGCGTTCTCCGTCCCGGCGATCCCTACCCAGACCTTGGCGAAGCGGCCGACCGGATCGTTCACGCATATCGAATCCACCGGGCGGGTCTTGCGTCCAAGATACTGATATCGGGAGGGAATGTCTTCCCGAACGGGGGTGTTGCCGAGGCCGAGGCGATAGCCGATCTGCTGGCCGGTTTCGGCATTGAGCGCTCGGCGCTTCTCATCGAAAGCGGCAGCCGAAACACCTTTGAAAATGCCCGTGAATCCGCGAAAATCTTGCGTCAACAGGGACTCAAATCCGCCCTGCTCGTCACCTCATCCTTCCACATGCCTCGCGCTCTTGCCGTGTTTCGCAGAACGGGCCTGACGGTGAATTCCGCCGCGACGGATGTGAGAAGCGGGCACGAATTGCCCCGCTTCCCACTGTTCTTTCTGCCCAATGCCGGAAGCCTCGAAGACACCAGTGACGCAATCAAGGAATGGGTCGGGCTGGTGATCTATCGGTGGCGCGGCTGGGCGTAGGATCGCGCCTCTTCGGTCACGACCGAGTCACGCCACGGGCCTAGTCTTGCTTCAGACGGGGCTAGTTGGAGGGCGGCAACTTTTCCTAGCACTATGTCTTTGGTGGCAGAATCTAAGCTGTAGTCTGGCTGTATTTACCAAAGGGCATAGCGAAGGCGCTAGGTTGCGTTGCAATAAGTTTTCTATTACAATTATTTAAGGTTGGATCGGTGGGAACATGCGGGATGCGTTCGTGCGATGAGTTGGGGTTTTGCACGCAAAGATACGGCCTTTAGTCCCATCGCTAAGCCCTTGATGAGCGTCCAATACTTAGCTTTCAGGGTCAGATCGAAAGTATTATTGTCAAATAAGTCAAACCTCATTCGAGGAAGTGTGAATTTCTACGCGGCGCACTCGAAATTCTAAGATGAGACTCAGCAGTTCAAATGGGCTGGCCGAGGAAGGGTCGCCAGGGTTCGCGTCTCTCGGGACCAGGCCGTCCTGGTTCGCGGTCAATATCCGCCCCAATTGCGAACGCAAGGCGGTGCTGAACCTCGAGCGCCAAGGCTTCGAAACATTCCTGCCGGTGCAGGTGAAAACGGTTCGGCATGCCCGGCAATACCGCACGGTCTGCCGGCCGCTATTTCCGGGATATCTCTTTGTGACCCTCGATCTGAATCGGGACAGATGGCGCTCGGTGAACGGCACTCATGGTGTCGTGACGCTAATAATGAATGGGGGAGAGCCCTCGCGCGTGCCGGTTGGCATCGTCGAAGGTTTGATGGCGATCTCGACGGACAAGGGTGTCGTGCGGTTCGATCACGAATTGATGGCGGGACAGAAGGTGAGGATCCTGACAGGGCCGTTTGCCGATTTCGTGGGAACCCTGGAACGGCTCGACGACCAGGGCCGGGTCAAGGTTTTGCTCGACATGATGGGGGGGCAGGTTCCCGTCAGAGCGCGAGCCAGCGAGTTGATGCCAGCCTGAGCGGCGCAAGCCGTCAGGAGGGGAGGGTGTCAGATCGCGAATAACGGGTGGAGAAGTCGTTCACCCGGAGTGCGGTAGCTTTGTGCCTGCGGTGAGGGGGTCAGTTATGTATCGTGGTTCGGAGTCCGCTTCTGGATTGGGGGACGGCAATGCCTCGACCATGGCGCTTTCGGAAGCGGAAACCTTTGCGTCCGCCCCTCTTCAACGCGCCTCAAACGTGGTGCCGTTGCTGCGCGCTGGCGACAGCAAGCATGCCGGCCGCCCCATGACCTTCGAGCCGCCGGACACCGCCGCGGTGTCGGCCGATGCCGGCGTAATGGCGGCCGAACGCCGACGCCCGGTGGTCAGCCGTCTGCGCTTCCAATTGGGCGGGGCGCTGATTGTGGGCCTGCTGCTTCCCCTCATCCTTCGTTGGCCGATCACCAGCATGCATCTCGAGTTCATCTCGAGCAGCATGATCCTGCCGTCTCTAATCGCCGCGGCAATTGCCATCGTCGCAGGCTATTGGCTGAACCGGCAGGTCACCGGATATCCTGGCGCGAGCGATCTCGCCTATGTGGTGCCGAGCCTGGCCCTGACCTTCGGAGCCGTATTGTTGGTTTCATTTTTTCTCAGGCTCGACTACTCGCGCTATATCATCCTCACGAGTTTCCTGGGTTCCGTCGCCTGGCTGCTGGCAACAGGCTATGTCAGAAGCCGCCATGCGGTGCCCGTGCTGGCGCTGGTTCCCGGCGGCAATCACCGCGGGGTCGCCACAAGTTCCGGCGCCAAATGGATTGAGCTTCGTTCGCAGAATCTTGAACTTTCCCACATCGAGGGAGTCGTTGCCGATTTGCGCGGCAATCTGTCGGAGAGTTGGGAGCGGTTCATCGCAAAATGCATCCTCGCGGGGGTGCCGGTCTATGACGTCAAAAATGTCATGGAGGCTCTCACCGGACGGGTGGATATCGAGCACCTCTCCGAGAACAGCTTCGGCTCAGTCCTGCCATCGAACCTGTATCTCAGGATGAAGCGAGCGGTCGATCTCCTGCTCGCGCTTGTGCTGCTTCCGCTGGTGTGTGTCCTTATCCTGATCGCAGCCATTGCCATCAAGCTTGACTCGCCCGGCCCGGTATTCTTTGCCCAGCAGCGCATGGGGTTCAGGGCGCGAATCTTCACAATCTACAAGCTTCGCACCATGCGGCAGGACCAGGGGCCTGGCGCCCGTTTCACGACCCAAGGCGATCCCCGCATCACAAGGGTCGGACATTATCTGCGCAAGTATCGCATCGATGAACTGCCGCAGATATTCAACATTCTGAAAGGGGAGATGAGCTGGCTGGGACCGCGGCCCGAGGCGGTCGAACTTGCCGACTGGTATTCGACCGAAATCCCCTTCTATATCTACCGCCATGCGGTGCGCCCCGGCATATCGGGTTGGGCGCAGGTCAATCAGGGCAATGTCGCGGAAGTCGATGCCGCCACCCTCAAGCTCCAATACGACTTCTACTACATCAAGAACTTTTCACCCCTGCTCGACCTCCTGATCGTCATCAGAACGATCGGGACGATCCTCACCGGCTTTGGCTCCCGGTAGCAATAATCACTCCATGACATTTGCGACTTCCGGCGCTGTGCGGTCGAGCGCTTCGCCAGGCGATTCGGTTCGCTTCGGCACGTCCGGCCTGCGCGGGCCCGCGCAGGCCTTCACAGCCGCCATGTGCGATGCCTATGTCGGGGCCTTCATCGACCTCGCGCATGAAGGCGACTGCGGCGATTGTCTCTATATTGCAGCGGATAAGCGCGAATCGAGCCCGCGCATTGCCGCTTTTGTTGCCGAAGCGGCCGCCGGCAAGAGCCTGAAGCCGGTCTATCTCGGCGTTCTTCCAACACCGGCCCTTGCGGTCTATGCCCTTTCGCGCCGCTGCCTTTCCATCATGGTCACGGGAAGCCATATCCCGGCGGAGTATAACGGCCTCAAATTTTACCGGCATGACGGGGAGCTCACCAAGGAAGATGAGCCAGACATCCTCGCCCGCCTCGACCAGCCCCTGAGAGGCAGGTCACCGCCGGTATCGTTCGTGTCCGGCGCACGCGACGGCGATGCGGCCGGTGCCTATGTGAATCGCTACAGAACGGTCTTTCCACGCGATCTGCTCAAAGGCTTGCGGCTCGGTGTTGACCTCCATTCCGGGGCCGGCACCATCCTTCTCGCTGAATTGCTTGATTCGCTCGGTGCTTCCGTCGTGGCCTTTGGTGAAGCCCGAGATTTCCTGGCCATCGACACCGAAGCGCTCGATAGCGATCGACTCGCGCTTTATCGCAGCATGCTCGGCGCCCATTCGCTGGACGCCATTGCCACCACCGATGGCGATGGCGACAGGCCCCTGCTCATTGATGAGGCGGGCGAGCAGATCCCCGGCGATGTCCTTGGCATCCTTACTGCACGGTTCCTGGGGATCGAGCGGGTGGTGACCCCGGTGACATCCACCAGCGCCATTGAGGCGACCGGATGGTTTCAATCAGTTACCCGCACCAGAGTCGGCTCTCCCTTTGTGATTGCGACGATGGCCGGAGAACAGGGAAGGGTCGCCGGATTTGAGGCGAATGGCGGTTTCCTGCTTGGCTGCGATATCGAACGAGAGGGCCAGATTCTCACAAGGCTTCCGACGCGCGATGCGGTCTTGCCGCTGATTGCGACCCTGGCCGAGGCCGTCGCGGCCCGCCTGAATCTGTCGGCATTGGTCGCGTGCTTGCCGAAGCGCAGCAAGCTTGCGGATCGGCTGACCGATATAGCTCCCGCGAAGGCTCTGGGCTTGCTGTCGGAGATTGCAAAATCGCCCGCCGTCCGGCGATCGCTGGATGAGCGATTGGTCGATCCGGTCGAAATTGACCTTACCGATGGCGTGCGGCTAGTCTGCCAGGATGGCTCAACCGTCCATTTCCGTCGCTCCGGCAACGCCCCGGAGTTCCGCTGTTATGTCGAAACAGACGAGCGGCGAGAGACGCGCGCGCTTCTGCAATCCCTCATGCATGCGCTGGCCGCGCATTTCGAGAAGCCTGATGCGGTTGAGCGCATCGCCGAGGCCGCGCAGTGACGACAACCATTTTCTCACAAAACATGACGCCGACGATTGAGGGCACTACATCCCAATCCGATTGGGACTCGCATTCATATGTCGCGCTTGAAACAGCGATCGCCAGCAAGCAGGCGACTGTCGGCGTAATCGGGCTTGGCTATGTCGGCTTGCCGCTTGCCGTGACCGCGGCGCGAGCGGGATATCGAACGATCGGCTTCGATATCGATCCGGGGAAGATCGAGAAGCTCAAAGCAGGCGGCTCCTATATCGAGGCAGTGAAAGCCGATGAACTCGCCCTCCAGCTCGGTGCCGGCCGGTTCGATGCGACGACCGAATTTTCCGACCTCAAGCGCTGCGACGTCGTCATCATCTGCGTGCCGACACCCTTGACGCGGCATCGCGAGCCGGATCTGCGCTTCGTCGAGCAGACGGCGGAAACGGTGCGCCAATGGTTGCGGCCTGGTCAGCTTGTCGTGCTTGAGTCGACGACTTATCCCGGGACGACCGAGGAGATTGTGAAGCCGATCCTTTCGGCGAGCGGATTGCGTCCCGGAGTCGATTTTTTCTTGGGCTTTTCCCCAGAAAGGGAGGACCCAGGCAATACGGCTTATTCGACGGCGACCATTCCGCGCGTCGTTGCAGGCGATGGCCCCAGGGCCGCAAAGCTCGTTCGGGATCTCTACGCTTCGATCGTTGCAAATGTGGTGACCGTCTCGTCGACCCAGACGGCTGAAGCGGTCAAAATCACCGAAAACGTGTTCAGGGCGGTCAATATCGCCCTGGTCAATGAGCTCAAGGTCATCTACGACGCGATGGGCATCGATGTCTGGGAAGTGATCGATGCGGCCGCCACCAAGCCATTCGGTTTCATGCCGTTCTATCCGGGGCCGGGGCTGGGCGGGCACTGCATCCCGATAGACCCCTTCTATCTCACCTGGAAATCGCGCGAATACGGACTGACGACGCGCTTTATCGAGCTTGCCGGTGAAATCAATGTGGCAATGCCGGCCTATGTCATCCGCCGCCTTGAAATGGAACTCGACCGGCGCTTTGCGAAGTCGCTCGGCAGCGCCAGGATCCTGATCCTCGGACTGGCGTACAAGAAGAATGTTTCCGACATTCGCGAAAGCCCGTCGCTGGTGCTTATGGAGCTTCTCGAAGATCGCGGGACGCGCGTCGATTATTGCGATCCGCTGGTGCCGGCCATTCCGCCGACCCGCGAGCATGGCAAGCTGGCCGGGCGCCAGTCGATCACGCTCAGTCCGGAATCGTTGGCTCGGTATGACGGCGTGCTGCTGGCGATCGATCACGACTGCCTCGACTATGCGCTGATTGCAGAGCATGCGAGGCTCATCGTCGATACGCGCAATGCCATGGCGCGGCGCGGTTTGACGAACGATCGGGTGGCGAAAGCCTAGTGACGCATAAGGCCAAAATCCGGCCGGTGGTTCTGTGCGGCGGATCGGGGACGCGGCTTTGGCCCTTGAGCCGGCCAGATTTTCCGAAGCAGTTTCTCGCCCTCAAGGGCAATGCAAGCCTGCTCGAGCAAACGCTCCTGAGGGCCGCTGCGGCAGGGGGTGGAGAACCTCCCATTCTGATCGCCGCGGCTCAGCACCGTGAACTGGTCGTCGACAGTTTGGATCGCGCCGGTGCTGATGCGGCGCTCATTCTTGAACCCAGCGGCCGCAATACCGCGCCGGCGGTCGCGGCCGCGGCGCTCGTCGCTGCGGGCCGTCATCCCGACGACGTTCTTGTGGTGATGCCGTCGGATCATGTCGTCGACGGCATTGAGGGGTTCGTCGCATCGGTAGAAGCGGCCTCGCGATTGGCGCGCGCGGGCTGGATCACCGTCTTGGGCGTTGTGCCGAACGAGGCGTCATCCGCCTTCGGCTATATCGTGCCGGGCGAGTCTTTGGGCGAGGATGGATCGCGAGTCGCCCGCTTTGTCGAAAAACCGCCCCGTGAGGCCGCCGAAGAGCTGCGGCGGGCGGGGGCCTTCTGGAATGCCGGAATGGTCGTGGCGAAGGCGAGCGTCCTGATCGAGGCGCTGCGCGAGCATGAGCCCGCCGTGCTTGCCGGGGTCGAGGACACGCTCCGGTTGGGTGCTCTCGAGCCGGAATGCCGCCTCGATGCCGAGGCATTCGCAAGGGTGCCAAAGATGTCATTCGACCATGCGGTGCTGGAGCGGCATGCGCGGGTTGCCGTCACACCCTTGCTTGCGTCGTGGCGCGATGTTGGCACTTGGGGCGAAGTCGCGGCCCTCTATCAGGCCGACCCGGACGGAAACCGCGTCGTCGGCGATGCCTGCGTCATCCAGAGCAAAAACAGCTTCATTCGCTCTTCGGAGCGCCAGGTCGTTGCGCTGGGCGTCGAAAATCTTTTCGTCGTCGACACGCCCGATGGATTGTTGGTCGCCCATGGCGGTTGCCTGCCGCTACTGGGCAAGGCCGTCGAGAGCCTGAGGAATAATGCGCCGAGGTCGCTTGACACGGCGCGGCCGGATTGGGGCGGGGTGCAGCTGATCCTGCAGAATGCCGCAAGTCGTGTCAGCAGGTTCGCGGTCCAAGCCGGACAGGCGACGCCGCCGGATGCGCATGGTGAACTGCCGGGGCACTGGATCTGCGTGGCCGGAGGTGGGGTCGCAACAATTGGGGCCAGGATCTGCGGCGTGAATAGCGGCGAGACGCTGGCGCTTCCGGGCGGCGAGGAACGCTGGATTGCCAATACCGGACAACATACGCTCGAAGTCATCGAAGTCCTGCTGCAGGTGCCGATGGAGAAGGATGCCGAATTGAGGCGGGCCGTCTGAGATGACAAGTTCCGATAGCGCAGGCAGGAATTGCGAGGGCCGGGTGGCGCTGATCACCGGCATAACCGGCCAGGACGGAGCCTATCTGGCGGAACTCCTGCTCGAGAAGGGCTATACGGTTCACGGAATCAAAAGACGCTCGTCATCGTTCAATACCGGCCGGGTCGATCATCTCTATCGCGATCCGCATGAGACGAATGTGAGGCTCAGGCTTCACTATGGCGACATGACGGATGCGACCAATCTCATTCGCCTGGTCCAGGAAACCCAGCCCGATGAAATCTACAACCTCGCGGCCCAAAGCCATGTGCAGGTGAGTTTCGAGACGGC
>JAEUMG010000348.1 GCA_016793355.1 Hyphomicrobiales bacterium | reverse complement strand
GCCTTCACCGCATAGGCGATCGACTTGCCGCCGGTCAGGCCAAGCACGATGCCGCGGCCGATCAACAGCATCGTCAGGGTTGCGATGAAGGACGGCACGCGCAGGACCGTCACCAACACACCATTGAGCAGTCCGATGACGGAGCCGAGGGCGAAGCAGAACAGTACCGCCGGAATCGGGCCGGCGTCGACGAAGCTCGGCGCGAACATCATGGAGAAGGCGACGCCCACCAGCCCATAGGTCGAGCCCACCGATAGATCCAGATCCTTGTTGACGATGACGAATGTCATGCCGACCGCCATGACGGCGTATCGCGCGGTGTCGCGCAGCACGGCATGGAACGCCTCGCTGCTGCCGAAAAAGGCTGGATTGACCAGCGCACCGCCCGCAAACAGCAGGGCCATCAATATGACGAGGCCAAGCTCCCAGCCCCCGACCAGCTGCGATGGCGGGCGTCCCAAGCGCGCAGAATGCGCGTGACTACCAGACATCTAACCCACTTCACCCTCCCCCTTGTGGGGAGGGTCGGGGTGGGGGTTTCGATGCTCTCTCATTGTTTTTCAGAACTCTGCTCGTAGAGGTCCCAGACCCCCACCCTTCGTCCCTCCCCACAAGGAGGGGGTAAATTGGCAGGAAACAAGCATAACAGATCGCGGGAGGGAGCAACCCCTCCCGCAACAATCCTCTACTGCTATGTCCGCTCGGGCTAGTTCTCGAAGCGCTTGCCGACCGTGTCCACCGTGTCCTTGGTCACAAGCTGGGCGCGGGTGTCCAGATTGGCGGCGGAGATGCCACGATCGATCTGCAGATAGAGCTGCATGACCGGCCAGAAGCCCTGAAGGAATGGCTGCTGGCCGAGCGAACCGGTCAGATCGCCACTCTTGATCGCATCCTGTTGGGCCGGTCCGAGATCGAAGCCGTAGGCGCAGATTTCGCCGGTCTTGCCCATTTGCGCGATCGCCTTGGCGAGCGCCGGGGTGAAAACGTTGTTGGCCGTGAAGGCACCGACGACATCGCCGCGTGATTCAAACAGCGAAACAATGCTCGCCACCGGATCTTGCGGATTGGCATCAACGCCGACGTTCTCCGGGCCTGCGTCGACCTTGAAATTATCAAGCTTGCCTGCTTCCTGAAGTGTCTTGACGACCGCATTGAAAGCAGCAGTCACGCGGTTGTTCACCTCGACATTGCCCATCGCGGTCGAGGACGGCAGGATGATGGACCCCTTGTCGATGCCCTTGGCGAGCACGCATTTTGCCAGCGCCTCGCCGCCGATCGCCGCAGCCGATGCATCCTGGCCGGTGTGGCTGATCCCGCTGCGGTTGTAGATGGTTCCATCGAAGGAATTGGTCGTTGCAACCGGAATGCCCGCCTTCTCCGCCGCCTTGACGATGTCGTTATAGGCGCCGACCTGCGGCGTCGTCATGATCAGGCCGTCGATGGTCGGATCCTGGATGATCTGGTTGAGGATTTCGATCTCGCGCTGCGGATCGTCGGTGGGCGATTCCGAGCCGAGGAGCAGGATCTTGGCGCCGATCATGTTGCCGGCGACGGTCGCCCCGACATAAACGGGATCGAAAAAGCCGTTACCGGCCGTATGGGTGACGATGGCGAAGGTGAGATGTCCATCGGCCGAGTGGAAATTCTTGGTCCCCTCTGCCTCCTTGGCGGCTTCCTCCCAGCTGTAACCGCCGACCGCCTTGTTGATGCCGCCCGATATGTCCTGGGCCGCCGCCCCGCCGGCGAACAACGAGGCAAGCGCGAGCAAGCTCACGGATACGAGTGTCTTCTTCATTGCTATCCTCCCTTTTGGTGCGCCTGGTCATTTATCAGACAAATAGACGCAGGCTGCACCCTATTCCAGGATTGACGTGGCCGCAACCGTCCCCCTTTTGCCGGACGCCGCCGTCGCATTCAGTGCGCGCAGAAGACCTTGCGGCGCAGCACGACCCGGGGGCATGATCGCGCCTCCAAAGGGGGCCAGAATCGCCCCCGCCTGACCGGGGGAGCTTATGAATCGAGACGAACACGGCAGCCGCCACGGTTGGATCGGCGCAAGCGTCGCGGTCCTCTTCGCGCTCGGCGTTGCCGCCTGTGAGGACAAGAAAGCCTCCGAAACCGCACCGCCGCCCGCTCCCCCACCATCCGTGACCGTCGTCAAGGCGACACGCATTGAAGTCACGCCATCGATCACGTTCACCGGGCGTATCGAGGCCATCGACAAGGTCGAATTGCGCGCCCGCGTCGAAGGTTTCATCGACAAGCGCCTGTTCCAGGAAGGCGCGAGTGTCAAACCCGGCGAACTCATGTTCGTTATGGAAAAGGATCTTTATCAGGCGACGGTCGACCAGACCCAGGCCGAGCTCGCCGGCGCGCAGGCGCAATTGAAGCTTGCCGACATCGAGACCGACCGCACGGCCCAGCTTGTCGCCAAGAAGGTCAAGGCACAACAAGAGCTCGATATCGCCATCGCTAAGCAGAGCGAAGCACGCGCTAATGTCGACAAGGCACAGGCGGAACTCGAAAAGGCCAAGCTTAATCTCGGATTTACCGATATTTTCACTCCATTGGCCGGGCGTGTCGGGCGGGCTGTTTTTTCAGTTGGCGACTATGTCAATCCTTCGAGCGGCACGCTCACCACCGTGGTGAGCCAGGACCCGATCCGCGTTGCCTTCCCGGTCACCTCGCGCGAACTTCTCGATGTGCGCAGGCGTGCCACGGAGGCCGGCACCGACCCGCGCAATGTGAAGGTCGGGGCGCGGCTCGCCGACGGCTCGGTCTATCCTCATGATGGCTCAATCGATTTTTTGGGCGTCGAGGTTGATCCCACCACCGACTCGCTCACGGTTCGCGCCCAGCTGCCTAATCCGGACGGCTATCTTGTCGACGGCCAGTTGGTGACGGCAATCGTCAAGGCGGATAAGCCGGAGAAGGTCCTGGTCGTGCCCTATGAGGCAATGCAGATCGACCAGATCGGGCGCTATGTCCTGACGCTTGATGCCGAGAACAAGGTCAGGATTCAGCGCATCGAGACCGGCGCGACCTACAGCAACAACATTGTCGTTACTCAGGGCCTCAAGGAGGGTGACCGGGTCATCACCATCGGTGTCCAGAAGGTGCGTCCCGACATGGTGGTCGATCCGATCGAGGCCTCGCTTGAGGCGAGCCCGTCATGATTTCGAGTGTCTTCGTCGACCGCCCGCGGCTTTCGATCGTCATCTCGATCGTTATCACGATCGCCGGCCTCATTGCGATCAAGGCCATTCCGCTCGCGCAATTTCCGGATATCGTGCCGCCCCAGGTGCAGGTGACCGCATCCTATCCGGGGGCTGGCGCCGAGGTCGTCGAAGCGACCGTGGCACAGCCGATCGAGTCGCAGGTCGTCGGCGTCGACAACATGCTCTACATGAAGTCGAACAGCGGCAATGATGGCAGCTATTCGCTCACCATAAGCTTCGCGGTCGGCACCGATCCAGACATTAATACCGTTAATGTCCAAAATCGCGTCAGCCTTGCCGAAGCCAAGCTCCCGGACGAGGTCAAGCGGAGCGGCTTGAGCGTCAAGAAGAAATCATCCGCCCTGCTCCGCGTCATCGCAATCTATTCGCCCGACGAGCTCTATGACACGCTGTTCCTGTCGAATTACGCGACCATCAACATCCTCGACAATGTCAAGCGGGTGCGCGGCGTGGGCGATGCCTTTCTGTTCGGCGCGCTCGAATACAGCATGCGCATCTGGATCGAAAGCGACCGGCTCGCGAGCCTCGGCATGGTTCCGAACGACATTGTCAATGCGATCAGGTCGCAGAACATCCAGGCCGCCGTCGGCCGCATCGGCTCGCAGCCTATGGGCAAGGACCAGCTGTTCCAGCTCAACATCCAGACGCAGGGCCGCCTCGTCGACGTCACGCAGTTCGAAAACGTCGTGGTGCGCGCCAATCCGGACGGTTCTTTCGTGCGCATCCGCGATATCGGCCGCGTCGAGCTGGGCGCCAAATCTTCCGATTCCTACGGACGCTTCAACCAGGCGCCCGGCGCGCTCATTGCCGTCTACCAGGCGCCCGGTGCCAACGCCGTCGATGTCGCGACCAGGCTTGATGCCGAGATGGACCGTCTGGCGCAAGCCTTTCCGCAAGGGCTTGCCTACAAGGTCACCTACGACACAACCGACTTCGTCAAGGAAAGCGTCCACGAGGTCGTGAAGACCCTGCTCGAAGCCTTCGTGCTGGTGGCGATCGTCGTCTTCCTGTTCCTCGGCAGCGTGCGCGCCACGCTCATCCCGATCATCGCCGTGCCGGTATCGCTCATCGGCACCTTCGCGGTCATGCTGGCGCTCGGCTTTTCAGCCAATACCGTGTCGCTCCTGGCGCTCGTGCTCGCCATCGGCATTGTCGTCGACGATGCCATCGTGGTGGTCGAGAATGTCGAGCGCGTCATGGAGGAAGAGCCCGATCTGTCCCCCGCCGAAGCGACAAAGAAGGCGATGGGCGAGATCACCGCGCCGATCATCGCCATCACGCTGGTACTTCTGTCGGTCTTCGTGCCGGTCGCCTTCATTCCCGGCATTGCCGGGACGCTCTACCGCCAGTTCGCGGTCGCCGTCTCGGTCTCGATGGTGATCTCGGCGATCAATGCCCTCACCCTGAGCCCCGCCTTGTGCGGCGTGTTGCTGAAGCACCGGCACGGTCCGCGGCGCGGGCCGATGAAATACGTGCTCGGCGCCATCGACAGGACGCGCGACGGCTATGCGGCGATCGTAAGGCGCATCGTGCGCAAGGCCTTCCTGTCGATCGTCGTATTGCTGCTGGTGATCTTCGGAACCGCCTATCTCTTCCGCATCACGCCGAGCGGCTTCCTTCCCAATGAAGACCAGGGCGCCTTCTTCGTCGAAATCCAGGCACCCGAGGGTTCCTCGGTCAACCGCACAACCGCCATCGCCGAGCAGGTCGAAAAAATCGTGGCCGAGGTCGATGGCGTCGCCGATATCAGCGCGGTGATCGGCTACAGCTTCATCGACGGGCTCGCCAAGTCGAACAGCGCATTCCTGATCGTATTGCTCGATCCCTTCAAGGAACGCGTCGACCCCGCGCTTTCCGTCCACAGTCTCATTGCCGGATTGCGCGGCAAGTTCAACGCCCTGCCCGAGGCCAATGTCGTCGCCTTCAACGCGCCGCCGATCATCGGGCTGGGCACGGGCAGCGGCTTCGAATACCAGCTCCAGGACCTGAGCGGCTCGAGCCCGGCCGATCTCGGCGCGACGGTGCGCGGCTTCGTCTTCGCCGCCAATCAGGACCCGACCCTGCGCGGCGTCTTCTCGACCTTTGCCGCCAATACGCCGCAGCTCTATCTCAACATCGACCGCAACAAGGTGCAAACGCTCGGCGTCGCCGTCTCCGATGTCTTCAATGCGCTACAGGCCACACTGGGCGGCTTCTATGTCAACGACTTCAATGTCTTTGGCCGCACCTGGCAGGTCAATATCCAGGGCGAGGCGGCCGATCGCAACCGCGTCGACGACATCTACCGCATCCAGGTGCGCAATGCCGAAGGTCAGATGGTGTCGCTGCGCGCCTTCGCCGAGCCCAACATGATCGTCGGGCCGCAGGTCATCAGCCGCTACAACAATTATCGCAGCGTCACGATCAACGGCAACCCGGCCGTTGGCAGGAGTTCCGGCGAGGCGCTTGCCGCCATGGAGAGGCTTTCGGCGACGAGCCTGCCGACCGGCTTCTCCTACGAGTGGACCGGTACGGCATTGCAGGAGAAAGAGGCATCCGGCCAGACGGCGATGATCCTCGGGCTTGCCGTCCTCTTCGCCTATCTCTTCCTCGTGGCGCTTTATGAAAGCTGGACGATCCCGATCCCCGTTCTGCTCTCGGTTTCGGTTGGCGTGCTGGGGGCGATGGCAAGTCTCTGGATCGCGGGGCTCGACAACAATCTCTATGCCCAGATCGGCATCATCGTGCTGATCGCGCTTGCGGCCAAGAACGGCATTCTGATCGTCGAGTTCGCCAAGGAAAGGCGCGAGCATGGCGAGAGCATCACCGATGCGGCGATCGACGGGGCACGCACGCGCTTCCGCGCAGTGATGATGACGAGCTTCGCCTTCATCGCCGGCCTGGCGCCGCTCGTCATGGCGACGGGTGCGGCAATGTTGAGCCGCCGCGGCGTCGGCACCGCCGTTTTCGGCGGCATGATCGCCTCATCCTTGATCGGCATTTTTCTGATCCCGCCGCTCTATGTCGTGTTCCAGTGGCTGCGCGAGAAGGTGAAGGGGCAAGGCAATAAGAAGGCACCAACGCCACCGCCCGCCGAGCCGCAAATAGCGCGGTAGCTCCCTACCTGGGCTCCTGTCGGCGCCCGCCCTCCCCTCGCTCGCGCGACGAGAGGGAAATTCAAACCATTCCCACCCTGTCGACCTGTACCCTCAACCAAACGCCGCGACGACAGTCTCTATCGGCAGGAACAAGATGCGGCTGTCTTCCGGATATTCGACGAACTCGGCGCATCTCAGATAGAAGCGCTTGGCGGCTTCGTCCTTGGCGTGAACCATGACGGCTCCAATACCAATGCTTTGCGATGCAATAGCGATCCTCCGAAGCGCATCGGAAAGAAGGTCGGCACCAAGACCTCTGCCGGCATAGTCACGGCTCACCGCCAATCGACCGATCACCGAAACCGGGATTGTGTTTGGTGCATTCCGCCTCAACTTGCCTGGCGCCGCGTCGCGTTCGACCGCTCCCGCCGAGATACAGAAATACGCAACCACCCTGCGACCCTCGCAGACAACATAGGTACGAGAGAATTTGCTCTCGTTTCTCATCGCTCGAAGCCGGAGCCAGTCGTTAAGCGCTGGTTCGCCGCAGTCGAATCCAGTCAGATCATGCTCGACGCTTAGCGGAACGGGGGCCGACAGCCCAGTCAATCGGCCCTTCGGCTCATCGCCTATTTCTGCCATGCCGGCATTCGCCGCAAAAGCGAGCGCAGTTTCGGCCCTGGCGCAGGAGGATTATCGAGCGCATCGATGAAAGCATCGAAGCGCTGCGAGTCGAGTGCAAACAGGCGCTGGTCAAGCAATACGTCGATTGCTTCACGCCGAGCACTCTCCACCATAAATTCCGTGCGTGTTTTACCGAGAACGGCCGCGGCGTTGTCGATGAGTTTGCGAGTACCGGCCTCAATGCGCAGATTGATGCTGCCCTTGGCGTCGCCGGGCGAGGAACGCCCTACGATAGTAGCCCCGCTCTCTTCCAAGCCCTTTGCTGGATATGCACCGCTCTTTCGCATGCCTGCTGCTATGCACAAGCGTATATACGTTGTCAATACAGCGTCGCCGCGACAGTTCTCATGCCATCACAGCGCAACACGCAGGCCTCTCCTCACCCCTACAACTGGCACTTCCGCCATTTGCCGGAGAGGCTCCTGTAATTGCCGGTCTTGGGATTGAATGACCGGTAGCGCCGGTCGCAGGCATCGTTCCAGGCCTGTGTGCCGGGCTCAGGCTTGCCCTTGGCCTGGCGGACAGGTTTCTCG
>JAEUMG010000272.1 GCA_016793355.1 Hyphomicrobiales bacterium | reverse complement strand
TGCGCGCGCCTTCTTTCCCGAGCTCAAATGGGGGATGTTCGTAACCGGCGGCGTGAGTTCCCTGCTGCCCGCGCTGGCGGGCCTGCAAAACGCGCGCGAGATGATGTTTTTAGGCGAGCGCTATGATGCAAAGACGTTGCTCGATAAGGGCGTCGCCTGGCGCGTGGTGCCGGATGCGCAGTTGATGGCGGAAGCGCAGGCCGTCGCCGAAAAGCTCCTTACGCAATCGCAGCGCTCGGTGCGCGCCATGAAACGGGCGCTCAATGAAGTGGGCATGGTCAGTCTGCGCCGCGCCATCGACATCGAGACCGACATCACGGTGGCAAGCTTCCTCGATCCCGACACGACCGCGCGCATCGCCGAATTCTCAAAACGCTGAGCGCCGCTCGATCAGGACGGTTTCGACAAGGCCGATGCCCTTGAGTTCGATCGCGCGCGGCTCGCCGCAGTCGCGCCCGGAGCCAAGCGCCGTAAGCGTCGCGAGACTCATGTGGATCCGGTCCGGAACCCCGTGGCTTTCAAGCCTTGCGGCGAGGTTCACCGTATCGCCCCAGACGTCATAGGATATCCTGGCGCGGCCGATGACGCCGGCCGTCACCGGGCCTGTCGCGATGCCGATGCGCATGGCAAGCGGAAGCTCATGCCGCTCACCCGTTTCGTCCAGAATCTCGAGCATGGCTTCGCCGAATTTCAGCGCCCGCCGGGCATGATCGTCACACGGCACCGGCACGCCCGCCACCGCCATATAGGCATCGCCGATGGTCTTGATCTTTTCGAGTCCGGAATTGAGCGCGGCGCGGTCGAATCGCGAAAAGAGATCGTCGAGAAGGGCGACAGTGCGCGCCGGGCCGAGCCGATGCGCGAGCTGCGTGAAGCCGGCGAGATCGGCAAACACGACGCTCGCCTGTGCGAAGTTCTCAGCGATCGTACCTGCCGGATCGTCGCGCAGCCGGTCGACGATCTTGCCCGGCATCATATTGCGCAACAGGGCTTCGGTTTGGGATTCGGCGAGGCGCGCGAGGCGAAGGGCATAGAAGACGATCAGGAAGACGATCGCCATGATCGAGATCGCGGAATTGGCATAGAGCTGATCGAGGAACCAGTCTTCCTCGATATTGATCGCCCTGTGGGGCGGAAAGAGATACCAGGCGGCGAGGTGACAGACGAGTGCCAGGAGCGTGATGGCAATCGCCAATCGCAGGCGCGACAGCCCGAGGATCGCGAGCGCCCCGGCGGCGGCGCCGATGTAGTTGAGCTGGATGCCGGAATCGCGCCCGAGGAAGGCAATGAAGTAGAAGATGGTCGAGAAGATGACGGTCGCAAGCCACAGGGCCGCGGCGGATGGCCCGAAACGATGGAAGAAGGGTGTGGCGGCGGTGCAGAGCGCCGAGACGATATTGCCGAGCACCACGGGGCGCAGATTCACCGGATCGTGGAGGGAATAGATCAGCGCATAGACGAGCGAGGAGAAGGAAGCGAGATAGCCGGTGGCATTGGCAACGATCAGGCCCTGGCGCTCGGCACGATTGTATGAGCCGGTGCCGGCGCGCAGGATGCGGGTTAGGAGCGGTAGGATCGCCGCCATAGAGCTACGACACGATGAAATCGGCCGCGGCGCTGGCATCGCGGACGAAGCGGCCATTCGGCATGTCATTGCCTTCGACCTTGGCGGTGACCTCGTGCGGCGACAGGCCGTGGTCTTGCCAGCGCCGGCGCAGACGTTCCCTTAGGGTTTCCTCGGGAACCTCGATCATCACGGTGACATCGAACAGCCCGCGCAGGGCCGACCAGGGAGCGCGGCCGATCAACAGATAGTTTCCTTCGACGATGAGATAGCGCACACCGCGCGGAATAAGCCTTGCGCCGGCGCGGGCGATTTCGAGGTCGCGATCGAAGACCGGAACGGCGATTTCGTCTTCCTCGTTTAGCTTCAGCCGTCCGAGCATGTGACGCAGTCCGGCCACGTCGAATGTCTCAGGCGCGCCCTTCCTGGCGCGAAGCCCGCGGGCTTCGAGAACCCGGTCATCGAAATGATAGCCGTCCATGGGCAGCACCGCCGCGCCATCCGGCACATCCGCATTGAGCCTGGCGCAGAGCCATTCGGCGAGCGTCGACTTGCCCGAACCCGGCGTCCCGGCAAGCGCCACGATCACGCGCCCGTGCGCGGGGTACCGGCGGATGCGATCGGCAAGTTCGAAGGGCGTAAGGGCAATCGTCATTCCTTTAGTCTGTAGCAGTTCTTCACAACCCTCCCTATGGCCGTCATAAATCCGTCATTGGCGGCTTGGCTATTGTGCGCGTGCAAGCACAACGGAGGTCCCCGCGCGATGCTCGCCCCGGCGCCCGTCTATCTCTTCGATCCAAGGGAGAAGCCCGACCTGCCCCTGGTCGAGGTTCCGCTCGTCATCGCCTCGGACGAATCGGTCGCGGCCTATGGCTGCCTGGTTGACGATCCTGAGGGCTTCGAGATCGAGATCGTCACCTGGCCGGCAGCGGGCTGGCGGCCGGTCGATGCCGGAACCGGCAATGAGGCGGGTTTCGTCGAAGGCATTTTCAGCGGCGAATGGCGCGGCCATGTTCTCCACGGCTCGAACGAAGCGGTCGGCGGCAATTACGTGCTCGGATGGTCGGACAAATTGCGCCAGACGGCCGGCGCGACGCAGATGCGCGAAGCCGTGCATCTGTGGCACATGAACTATCACCCCGATGGCGGGCAGCTTTTCTATCCGCTGGATCATCTGCCCTTCGTCGTGCCGGTGGCGCTTCCCGGCGACGATCTGACGCCCGACAAGGTCATTGCCTTCTGGTGCGACGGAACGCGCGGCCTCTATATCCATCCCAAAATCTGGCATGAGGGAATCTTCCCGGTCCATGACCGGCAGCGCTTTCTCGATCGCCAGGGCCGCGTGCATGCACGGGTCAGCTGCGACATCTCGCAGGAATTCGGCGTTTATCTTTCGGTGCCATTGCATGCGCCCTAGCGCAACGGGCCGCCAAGTGGAATCGCTTGGCGGCGGAAAGTTGCGCCAGATTCATATGTTTGCGCATCGGATTGGCCCCAAAAGTGCTCACACTTTTGGGTCCGATGCGCTAGCCGGAGCGGCCATCTCTATTGACGCGCCGCAGAATACCCATAGCTATGAAGCGATCCGACCTACCGATTCGGGTACGGTCGGCCCGTTCGCAAAAAGGCGCCGATGGCGGCATCTTCGAGAAAATGGCGGCTGGCGGCCGCAATTGCGGTTCTGTCGCTGGCGGTCGACGCGCAAGCGGAAAGCTTCGAGCAACCGCCGTCATTCTCCGCCGCAAAAATACTCGGCGATGCGGCAAGCGGGACCAACTACGTCATCGTCGATCCGGTGCCGAGCGACGGCTACCTTCGCAATTACACGCTGAAAACGCCTGCCGGGGTCTTCACGGTGAATGGCGACCAGATGCTGTTCATGCGCTTCAAGGAATTCGCGGCCCTCGATGCCCTCGACAAGACCGCCAGCTCCGAGAGATTCGCCAAAGCCGTTCTCAAGGCAGGCCTCAGTCCGCTGGAATTTGCCGGCAATCTGATCACCAAGCCGATCAGCACGGTGGAAAATACCGTCTCGGGCGTCGGCCAGTTCTTCGACGGCATCGGCTCCGGGGTGCGCAATGCCGGCAAGTCCCAGGACAGCACTCTTGCCAGCGTCACGGGCGCGGCCAAGGAAAAGCGCCTGCTGGCCTACCAGTACGGGGTCGACCCCTACACCGATTTCAAGCCGCTGGCCGAGAGGCTGAACGACCTGGCCAGGGCCTCGGCACTGGGGGGATTGGCCGTGAAGGGCGCCTTCATCGCCGTGCCGGGCGCAGCGGGAGCGGTGGTTTCGAACGTTTCGACCGCCAGTTCGCTCAATGAAGCGGTGCGCGACAATTCCGCGGCCCAGCTTCTCGACGCCAACCGAAAGGGATTGATCGGGCTCGGGATCAAGAAGGACGCCGTCGAAAAGCTCCTCTCCAACCGCAATTATACGCCGGTCGACGCCGTCGCCATGGTCGCCGCCCTGACGCAACTGCGCAAGCTCGGCGGGCTTGACATCGCGGTGTCGCGCGCGGCGACCGCACGCAGCCGGGACATCGCTTATCTCACGCGGCGCCGGATCGAACTCATCGCCGCCTATCAGCAGAAAAACGGAACCCTTGCCGGCTTCGTGGCCGTGCAAGGATCGCCATTCCCGCTCTGCGCGACCAGGGACAACGGCATCGTCGGCATCTTCCCGTTCGATGCCGTATCATGGACCGAGCCGACAAGTCAGGTCTTTGCCGCGATGTCCGCGACGGCCAAGGAGCAGGGTGCCACGGGTGCGAAGCTCTTTGCGATCACCGGCACGGCAACCCCGCTTGCGAAAAAAAAGCTTGCGGCGCTCGGATGGGAGTTGCGCGAGACTATCGCGGCCGCGCCTTAGCATGCGCTGCCAATTCGTGAGACTGAAGGCCCGAAGGATGTGCCCATGAAAGCCGTCGGCTACACAACCGCAGGACCGATCAAACGCGCCAATGCCCTGGAGGATATCGAGCTGCCGCGCCCTCGGGCCGAGGGACACGATATGCTGGTCGAGGTTAGAGCGGTGTCGGTCAATCCGGTGGACACCAAGGTCAGGACCAGAGAGACGCCGCCGCCCGGCGAATGGAAGGTGCTCGGCTGGGATGCGGCCGGAACCGTGGTCGAAACGGGCCGTGCCGTCACCGAATTCAAGGCCGGCGACGAGGTCTACTATGCGGGCTCCATCGCGCGTCCGGGGACCAACAGCGAATATCATCTGGTCGATGCCAGGATCGTCGGCCGCAAGCCCGGGACATTGAGCCATGCCGAAGCCGCCGCTTTGCCGCTCACCGCGATCACCGCATGGGAAATGCTGTTCGACCGGCTCGACATCAGGCGACCGGTTCCGGGCGTCGCCAATGCCATTCTCATCATCGGCGGTGCCGGCGGCGTAGGCTCGATCGCGATCCAGCTCGCGCGGGCGCTGACCGACGTCACGGTGATCGCCACGGCGTCGCGGCCCGAGACGCAAGACTGGGTGCGCAGTCTCGGCGCCCATCATGTCGTCGATCATGCAAAGCCGCTCGCCGGAGAGATCGAGGCGCTGGGGATCGGTGAGCCGGCTTTCGTATTCTCGACGACGCAGACCCAGCAGCATCTTTCGGAAATCGTGAAACTCATTGCCCCGCAGGGGCGCTTCGGCCTGATCGATGATCCCAAGGTGCTGGATATCATGCCGTTCAAGCGAAAGTCGGTTTCGACCCACTGGGAACTCATGTTCACGCGGCCGCTTTTCGAGACTGCGGATATCGCGCAGCAAGGCGCCTTGCTCAACGCGGTCGCCCGGCTTGTGGACGAAGGCAGGATTCGCACGACCTTGACCGAGGTGCTGAAGCCGATCAGCGCGGCGAACCTCATCCGCGCCCATGCGCTCATCGAGTCAGGCCGCGCGAAGGGGAAGGTGGTGCTTGAGGGGTTCTGAATCGACGAAGGCTGGAGGAGCGGGTTTCTGTATATTGCGCGCGTAGCGTTTCGCGAAAGTTATATTACGCGAAATGGAGATTTGGAGCGTTCCCCGGCGAAGTGGAATCGCTTCGCCGATAGGGAAACACTCCAAAACCTGATCTATTGGCGCATATCCTTGTCGCCAAAGTGCCTACACTTTGGCGGGATATGCGCTAGGTCGGCAGGGAGCGCCATCACCCTGCCGGCGTTGCGCATTGTCCACGGTGCGGTGCAGGGCAACGGGCGATTTGCAATCGCCGCCCGGTTTCTATTTCGCGGCACCAAGTACGTAGCCACCGTCCCAGTGCCAGATCTGCTTATAATCAACCGTGACCGTGACGATTGCCTGAAATCCGGCGAGCGTCCCGCTGCCGGCATGGAACGCACAGGTTCCGGACGGCGGGCTGGCCGAGTCGTAGGTCACGCAGTAGCCGAGCGCCGAATCTCCGTTTCCGACGGCAATGATCGCTGTGCTGCTGACGAAAAGGGGATTGGTGAGCACCGGCCCATAATAGAGAATTTTGGTACCCGCCGGGATCGCCGCGAGGTTCGATTCCGTAATGGTGCAGAAGCTCGGGGTATCGCCGGTGAACCCGCTGCATTCCTTGGAGATCTTGAGCGGTTGCATGGCCGGCGCAGCGAAGGCTACGGATGCAAGTGCCGCGATGGCGCCAGCCGACAGGATCAAAAGTCTCATAATCGACCCCCTATGGTTGAGGATCATCGCGATGTCGCGTTGATCAGCGACTGACACGCTGTCCTCAATCCTTCCGCAGGTAACGAGGGATCGCCGATATTTCGCCGAAAGAGTGGTGAAACTTGCTATGCTGGCTCAGCCGGCGGCTTTTTCGACTAAACACGGAGCAGGCGCGTGCTCCTGCCGCTGATATGGGCTGGTGACTACGCGTCTCCGGACCCGGTCATTTAGGCGGCGGCACGTTGCTGGCGCCCGCGTCCACTTCAGCGGAAAGCACTGCGGCCTACTTCCTGGCTTCCCTTGTCTTGCGAGAGGGCCGCGAGCGCTGCAGCGCGCGTTGCGCGGGTCGACAGGGTGGCATTGTCGGGCGACAGGCGGTCGAGCATTCCCACGGCGTCCTCATAGCGCCCGACCATGAAATACGCGTTGGAGAACTGCTTCGCCGACCAGTCGGGAAAATCCGGTACCAGCCGGACCGCCCGGTCTGCCATCTCGGCGCCGCGCTGTGCTTCGCCGAAGCTGGAGGCCCAGCCGGCATAGAGCGCCAGGATGTCGAAAGCGTCGGGAGTCATCGCCAGGGCGGTGTCGAGCTCCGAGCGGGTACGCGCGATCTCACCCCGGTACCGCAAGCTGATGCCGAGAACCGCATGCGCCTTG
The DNA here is from genome assembly GCA_016793355.1 of Hyphomicrobiales bacterium. Classification (GTDB taxonomy): domain Bacteria; phylum Pseudomonadota; class Alphaproteobacteria; order Rhizobiales; family Aestuariivirgaceae; genus JAEUMG01. The sequence continues at coordinate 12,443 of JAEUMG010000272.1, read as the reverse complement.
GGATCGGTGGGCTCGAGACTGACCGCACGCTCGGCGGCATCGGCCGCCGCCATCCTGTTGCGCTCCGGTTCGACGCCCAAATCGGCCATGAGACCGTGGGCGAGGCTCAGTTCGACCCAGGTTCGTACGAGTCCGGGATCGCGCTCGGCCGAGCGGCCGAGGAGGTCGATGGCTTCCTCGGCATCGGCGCGGTTGATTCGCGCGAGCTTTGCCGTCCCGAGCAGGTAAAGCTCATAGGCCGTGAGCCGGTCGGGCGCTTTCAGGCGCGCGGCTGTGCGCGCTGTCTCCAGGATCAATCCGCCGCTGCCGCCCAGCCGGTTGGAGATCCGTTCGGAGACTTCGTGCTTGATGGCGGATATGTCATCGTCGCGGCGATCCCACTGCTCCGACCACAGAACGCCGCCCGTTCGCGGATCGATGAGGTGTGCCGTGATCCGGAGATTGTCGCCTTCACGGTCGATCGAACCTCCCAACACGAGATCGACATCGAGCATCTCGCCCGGATTGGCCCCAAAGGCAAATGCCGACCCGCGAAGGGCGATCTGGAATTCGCGAAGCTCCGCGAGTTTGGTCGGAAAACCGTGGTTCATTTTCAGAGCCAATTTCTGTGCGGCTTCGTCGCCGCCGACACTGGTGAAGGGTACGACGGCGACGACTGGCGGCCCGTCGAGGGAGCGCAACGCGGCGGGAGGGCGGGCGAAGCTCCAGGCCAGGCCGAACGCAATCAATGCCAGCACGCTCGCGGCGACGGCCCCCATCTTCCACCCGGTCTTTGCGGCCCTGGCGGAGGGTGTGACGACGGCGGGAATTGTGAATCTGTAACCGCGCTTCGGAACAGCCTTGAGTACCGACTGGTCTGCGTCTCCGATGGCCCGGCGGACGTCGCGCACGCACTGCACGAGGCTGTCGTCGGTGACGAAGACGCCGGGCCATACCGCCTTCATCAGTTCGTCCTTGGTGACCAGCCGATCGGCGTTCTGCAGCAGATACTTCAGAAGGCTGAACGCCTGCGGTCGAAGCGGAATCTCGCGGCCGGCCCGGTCGCGTACGAAACCGCCGGCGAAATCGACTATGACGCCGTTAACGGCGATTGTCCGGGGAACCGGGAGGTTCATCGCCTCGCCTCTCTCCGCGGGATTTCCGCGCAGCCCTTTCGCCAGCACCATAGCAGAGGCACGCGACGGCTTGAACAGCAATGAAGAATGGCGGTCGAGGGCTCAGAAACTCGCCAACGCTTTCCCTGCTTGTGAATCGGCGCCGTCCGCTGACCGCGTCCGATCGTGCAAATTCAATGGATTGTGACGCCGATCGGCGCCCAAGCCGTGCGCCGAATTACAAGCATATCAATCAGGGGGAAAACCGCCAAACCCTCTAAGTTCTTGCTCTTGTTGGCGGAAATGGTGGAGCCAGGCGGAATCGAACCGCCGACCTCTTGAATGCCATTCAAGCGCTCTCCCAACTGAGCTATGACCCCATTGCGACAGGCCCTGCGGGCCCCGTCGGGCGGCGCGGAACCTAGTTCCGCAACCGCCAACAATCAAGCAAAACTTCCAAAGCCCATGGGCGGGCTTCGAGCCTTTAGACCTCTTCTTCGTCTTCCTTGCCGCCGGGGGTCGGGCCGCTGTCGAGGAGGCCTGAGACGTCGCCGCCATCCTCTTCCTCTTCCTCGAGAAAGGCGTCGTTCTCATCAGCCTCGGCATCCTCGGCTTCCTCGCCGAGATCGACATCCTCGATCCCCGCCGTCTCGTCATCCTGGCCGGGCTCTTCGACTTCCTCGAGGCTCACCAGCTCGACATCCGGACTGTCTTCCGCTTCCTTGACCACCTCGCGCGGCTTGGGCGCCACGGCCGGCATGTCGCTCTTGGAGGGAAGCAGCGTCGCGGCAATGAAACTGACCCCGCATTTGGGGCAGACGATCGGGTTCTTCAACAAATCATAGAACCTGGTGGCGCAGGACGGGCACGTGCGCTTGGTTCCGAGTTCAGCTTTGACCACGGTTAATCCTCTGGGACCGGTTTGATGTTCGGAATTTGTGGCTCCCATGCCATGCGGCGGCGGCCTTGTCAAAACCAAAGGTGACAGGAAGATTGCGGCCGTGTTAGGAGGCGCCAAACCTCCCGAGCCAGAGAAAGTCACCCCCTTGTCCGGCGACCTCCAGCCCCTGATTTCGCGCAAGACCCAAGGCCTGAAAGGGCGAATCCGCGTGCCCGGCGACAAGTCGATGTCGCACCGCGCCTTGATGCTGGGGGCGATTTCGATCGGCGAAACGCGCATCCGGGGCCTGCTCGAATCGGACGACGTGCTGGCCACGGCACGGGCCATGGATGCGCTCGGCGCCAAGGTGACGACCGGGGCCGACGGCGCCTGGCATGTCAGAGGTGTGGGGGTCGCGGGACTGACCAGCCCCGAGGCGCCGCTCGATTTCGGCAATGCCGGAACCGGGGTCAGGCTCTGCCTCGGCCTCATGGCATCGACACCGCTGACCGCGCGCTGCATCGGCGATGCATCCCTGTCGCGCCGCCCGATGGGCCGGGTGATCGAGCCGTTGGAGAAAATCGGGGCGCGTTTCGAGGCCTCGGAAGGCAATCGCCTGCCGCTCACCATCCATGGCGCCAAGGATGCGGTGCCGATCACCTATACGCTCCCGGTCCCGTCCGCCCAGGTCAAATCGGCGGTGCTGCTGGCCGGCCTCAACACGCCCGGCCACACTACCGTCATCGAACCGGTTCCGACCCGCGACCACACCGAGCGCATGCTGAAAGCCTTCGGCGCCAGGATTTCGAGCGAGGATCGGGCCGATGGCCGGCATATTTCGGTCGAGGGCCAGCATGAGCTCAAGGGCCAGGAGCTGACCATCCCGGGCGATCCATCCTCTGCCGCCTTCCCTCTGGTGGCAGCCCTGATCACCCCCGGATCGGCGCTCACCATCGAGAATGTGATGCTCAATCCGACCCGGCTCGGCCTCGTCGAGACATTGCTCGAAATGGGAGCGAATATCGAAATTCAGGATCGCCGCGTTTCGGGCGGCGAAGAGGTCGGCGACCTGGCGGTCAAGACGTCGCGGCTCAAGGCGGTGCGCGTGCCGGCGCATCGGGCGCCGTCGATGATTGACGAGTTCCCCATTCTTGCCGTTGCCGCGGCTTTTGCCGAGGGCTCGACGCGCATGGAGGGCCTGGCCGAATTGCGGGTGAAGGAGAGCGACCGGCTGGCGGCGATCCAGGCGGGGCTCACCGCCAACGGCGTATTGTCGCAGGCAGGGCCCGACTGGCTCGAAGTCATGGGCGGCGGCGCGCCCGGCGGCGGCAAGGTCACCACCCATCTCGATCACCGGATCGCCATGTCGTTCCTGGTCATGGGACTCGGTGCCCGCATCTATACCACCGTCGATGACGGGCGCATGATCGCCACCAGCTTTCCCGATTTCACCGGACTCATGAACGGCCTGGGCGCCCGCATCGCTCCCGCCGAGGGCAAATGATCATAGCCGTCGACGGGCCGGCGGCAGCGGGCAAAGGCACGCTGGCACGGGCTCTGGCGGCGCATTACGGCTACCATTTCCTCGATACCGGCTCGCTTTACCGCATGGTGGCCCTGGCGGTGCTGAGTCTCGGCCAGGATCCGCGCGATCCGCAGGCCGCCACGCGGGCGGCCGAGACCCTCGATCCCAGGTCCTGGACGGCAGAGGCCCTGCGCGACGAAAGCGTCGGGCAGGCGGCATCGATCGTCGCGGCCTTCCCGCCGGTTCGCACAGCGCTGCTCGCCCTGCAGCGCAATTTCGCGGCACAAAAGCCGGGCGCGGTCCTCGACGGGCGCGATATCGGAACCGTCGTGTGCCCGGAGGCGGAAGCCAAGATTTTCGTCACGGCTTCGCCGGAGGTGCGTGCCAGACGGCGCAGCGCCGAACTGGCCGAACGCGGCGAGACGGTCGCCTATGAAGACGTCCTCGCCGATATTCATGAACGCGATGCGCGCGACAGAACCCGCAGCTTTGCGCCGCTGGTGCCGGCCGGCGATGCCCATGTTCTCGACACCACCGATCTTGACATAAGCGCCGCGGTTGCCGCAGCCATCCGCTTCGTCGATTCCCGCGTCGCAAAACATTCAGCTTGACCCGGCATTTGTCGGGCTAGGCAGGCGCCGAGGCGTCGGCTAGTGTTCCGGTCGCTTTTTGGGGAAGCTGGGCGCAACAGGCCCGCGAGGACGGTAGGATTGTCGGCCACGAATTCAATGACCGATCTTCTGCGGATCGAGGATTTGGGCGTCTCTTTCGCACTCCTCGGCGGCCGAATCGAGGCTGTCAAATCCGCCAGCTTCCGGATCAGCCCCGGCAAGGTCACCGCATTGGTCGGCGAATCGGGCTCGGGCAAATCGGTGATCGCCCAGACAATCATGGGCATCCTGCCGCGCTCGGGCAGTATTTCGCGCGGGAAAATCCTGTTCAACGACCCGCGCAGCCCCGGCCAGGCGGTCGATATCGCGCAACTGCCGCGCGACAGCGACGAGATGCGCAAGTTGCGCGGCAGCCGCCTCGCCATGATCTTCCAGGAGCCGATGACCTCCCTGTCGCCGCTGCACACGATCGGCGATCAAATCGGCGAGGTGCTGCGCATCCACAAGCAGGTGTCGCGCGCCGAGGAACGCGAGCGCACCGAGGAAATGCTGGGTCTGGTCGGATTTCCCGACCCGTTGCGCGCCGCGACCATGTATCCCTTCGAATTGTCGGGCGGTTTACGCCAGCGCGCGATGATCGCCATGGCCCTGATGTGCGATCCCGCACTGCTGATTGCCGATGAACCGACGACCGCCCTCGACGTCACGATCCAGGCGCAGATCCTCAAGCTGCTGAAGGACCTCCAGGAAAAGCTGGGCATGGCGATGCTGCTCATCACCCATGACCTCGGCGTCGTCGCCAATGTGGCCGACGAGGTGGCGGTGATCTATCACGGCGAGATCATGGAGGCCGGAAATGTGGAGGATATCTTCCGCCGGCCCGGCCATCCCTATCTCAAGGGCCTGCTTGCCGCAGTGCCGCATTTCGACATGCAGGCGGGCGAAAGGCTGAAGGCGCTTCGCGACATCAAGATCGATGCCGGCTCGCTCCTTGCAGCGGTGCCGAAACGGAAACCCGGGGCGGACATACTGCTTTCGGTGCGCAATCTCTCCAAGTCCTTCTCGACGCGCAAATCCGGCTGGTTCGGCGCCGGCGAGAAGAGCGTGACCCGCGCCGTGGACGATGTGAGCTTCGACATCAGGCGCGGCGAATGCCTGGGACTCGTTGGGGAAAGCGGCTGCGGCAAGACCACGGTGTCCAAGCTCATCATGCGGGCGATCACACCCGATTCGGGTTCCATCATCTTCGACGGCGGCGACGGGCCGATCGAGGTCGCCAAGGCCGAGGGCGCCCAGCTCGACAATCTGCGCTCGCGCATCCAGATGGTGTTCCAGGATCCGGTCAGTTCGCTGTCGCCGCGCATGACGGTCCAGAATATTCTCGCCGAGCCGCTTGAAATCCACGAACGCGGCGATCCGCGCTCACGCGTCGAGGCCGTCAAGGCGCTGATGCAGGCAACCGGTCTCGATCCGCGCTTCCTGAGCCGCTATCCGCACAGCTTCTCGGGCGGCCAGCGCCAGCGCATCGGCATTGCGCGGGCGCTGGCACTCGGGCCGCAGCTGCTCATCTGCGACGAGCCGGTCTCGGCGCTCGATGTCTCGGTGCAGGCGCAGATCCTCAATCTCCTGAACGATCTGCGCCGGGAACTGGGCCTCACCTATCTTTTCATTTCGCACAATCTGGCGGTCGTCGACTACATGGCCGATCGCATCGCCGTCATGTGCCGCGGCCGCATTGTGGAAATCGCGCCGCGCGAAGTCCTGTTCCGCTCGCCGGTCCATCCCTACACGAAATCGCTGCTGGCGGCGGTGCCCTTTCCCGATCTCGACCGGCCGCTCGACTTCGCGACGCTGCAGTTCGGCGGCGCCTCGGACACATCGCTCTGGCCGGCGCAGTTTCGCGGCGGCACGGATGATGACATTCTCGAGCATCGGCCCGTTGGCACGGATCATCTGGTCCTGGCACGTGCCGATGCGGATACGCGGGAGTTGCAGCCATGACGACGCGGCGCGAAGTCCTCGGATTGCTTGCCAGCGCGGCCGTGATCCGTCCGGGCCATGCCGAAGAGATCGTCCGAGACCCGCTGCTTGCCGAAGTCGAGGCGGGAAAATTGCCGCCGCTCGACCAGCGCCTGCCGGAAATTCCGCGCGTCACCGATCTCGCCGCCATGGGCCGGGTGCCCGGCAGGCATGGCGGCACGGTGAGAATGCTGGTCGGCGGTCAGCGCGACGTCCGCTACATTACGATATTCGGCTATGCGCGGCTGGCCGGCTACAACGAAAAGCTCGGGCTCGAACCCGACATCCTGCAGGATTTCTCAATCGAGGAAGAGCGCATTTTCACCTTCAAACTGCGCCCCGGGCACAAATGGTCGGACGGGCATCCGCTGACCGCGGAAGATTTCCGCTATGCCTGGGAAGACGTGATGCTCAACGAAAAGCTGTCGCCCGGCGGGGTCTCGCCGGCGCTCATCGTCGACGGCAAGCCGCCGGTCTTCGAGATCATCGATCAATATACCGTGCGTTACAGCTGGGATGCGCCCAATCCCGATTTCATGCTGGGCATCGCCTCCGCACAGGCTTTGGCGATGGTGATGCCGGCGCATTATCTGAAGCAGTTTCACGCCAAGTACCAAACGGAGGAGAAGCTCGACGAGCTGGTGAAGGCGAACAAGGTCAAGAACTGGATGCGCCTCCATATCAACATGTCGCGGCAGTACCGGCCGGAGAATCCCGATCTGCCGATGCTCGATCCCTGGATCAACTCGACCAAGCCGCCGGCGGAACAGTTCGTCATGGTGCGCAATCCCTACTTCCATCGCGTCGATCGCGACGGACGGCAATTGCCCTATTTCGACCGCTTCCTGTTCACGATCAGCTCCTCGTCACTCATTCCGGCCAAGACCGGGGCCGGCGAAACCGATCTGCAGGCGACCAATATCCAGTTCGAGGACTACACTTTCCTGAAGGAATCGGAAAAGCGCCACGCCATCAAGGTCTATCTGTGGGAGCGCACCCAGGGCTCGCGGGTGGCACTCTTCCCGAATCTCAATTATGTCGACGATGAATGGCGCAAGGTCCTGCAGGATGCCCGGTTCCGGCGGGCGCTGTCACTGGCCATCGACCGGCGCGAAATCAACATGGCGGCATTTTTCGGCCTCGGCCATCCCAGCGCCGACACGATGCTGCCGGAAAGCCCGCTGTTCAGGCGCGAATATGCCGAGGCCTGGATCACGCGCGACGTCGCACAGGCCAACGCCCTTCTCGACGAAATGGGACTCGAGAAGCGCGACGGCAACGGCTCCCGCCTCCTCCCCGATGGCCGCGTGGCGCAGGTGATCGTCGAATCGGCGGGGGAGAGCACGCTCGACACCGACATCCTGGAACTCATCGCCGATTACTGGAGCGAGATCGGCATACCGCTCTACATCCGGACATCGCAGATCGACGTCCTGCGCAGCCGCGCATTGGCAGGCCAGGTCATGATGTCGATTTCATCCGGCATCGACAACGGCATCGCCACCGCCGACATGAGCCCGAATGCGCTCGCGCCGACCGGCGATGAAAAACTGCAATGGCCGATCTGGGGCATGAACTACGTGACGCGCGGCGAAAAGGGCACCGCGCCCGACATCCCGTCGGTGCAGGAAATGATGAAACTGCTCGCCGAATGGCGGCGCGCGCCGGACCGCGAAGTGCGCTCGCTCGTCTGGCACAAGATGCTCAAGCTCTATACCGACGAGGTGTTCTCGATCGGCATTCTCAACGGCACACTGCAGCCGATCGTCGCCAATGCGCGGATCAGAAACATCCCGGCATCGGCCTTTTACGGATTCGATCCCACCTGTTACTTCGGCGTCTATCGCGCCGATACGTTTTTCTATGAAGAGGGGGCGGCCTGACCATGCTGCGATACATCCTTTGGCGCATCGTGGTGATGGTTCCGACCTTATTGATCATCTCGGCATTGGTTTTCACGATCATCGAACTGCCGCCGGGCGACTATTTCGAAAGCTATATCGCCGAGCTTCAGGCGCAGGGCGAAAACGTCAATACCGAACAGATCGAAGCGCTGCGCCAGGAATACGGCTTCGACAAGCCGATCGTGATCCGCTATTTCTACTGGCTCGGAGGCATGTTCGTCGGCGATTTCGGCTATTCCTTCGAGTATCAATTGCCGGTCTCCGACGTGGTGGGCGATCGATTGTGGCTCACCATGATGGTCTCATTCGTCACCATCATCTTCACCTGGGTGGTGGCGTTTCCGATCGGCATCTATTCGGCCACCCATCAGTATAGCTGGGGCGACTACGGGCTGACTTTTCTCGGCCTGCTCGGGCTTGCCATACCGAACTTCCTCCTGGCGCTGGTGTTCATGTATCTCGCCAATATCTGGTTCGGGCTGTCGATCGGCCATTTGATGGATCCGCAATATTTCAACGAGCCGATGAGCTGGGCCAAGTTCCGGTCGATCCTGTCGCATTTGTGGATACCGGTGATCATCATCGGCACCGGCGGCACGGCCGGGATGATCCGGCGGTTGCGCGCCAATCTGCTCGACGAATTGCAGAAGCAGTATGTGATCACGGCGCGCGCCAAGGGCATGCAGCCGTTCCGGGCGCTGGTCAAGTATCCCTTGCGCATGTCGCTCAATTTCTTCATCTCCGACATCGGCTCGATCCTGCCGGCGATCATTTCCGGCGCCGAAGTGACGGCCATCGTGCTGTCGCTCGAGACCACCGGGCCCATGCTCATCAAGGCGCTGAAGAGCCAGGACATGTATCTGGCCGGATCGTTCCTGATGTTCCTTGCCTTCCTGACCGTGATCGGCGTGCTCATCTCGGACCTTGCGCTCGCCGCGCTCGACCCGCGCATCCGGCTGCAAGGGGGAAGCACGAAATGAACGACGCTTCGCCGCCTGCGGCAGCATCGCCATTGCCGGCGCCAGGCGCGCCCTTGCCGCATTACGTGTCCACGAAACCCTTCGACATTCACTCCGTCGAGGCGATGACGCCGGCCCAGGAGCGCGTCTATCTCGCCTCGCAATGGCGCCTGAGCTGGTGGAAGTTCAAGCGCCACAAGATCGCGCTGTTTTCGCTGTTCTTCCTGCTCCTGCTTTACGGCGCGATCGTCATCTGCGAATTCCTCGCGCCCTACAATCTCCATACCCGCAACATGGACTATATTTATGCGCCGCCGCAGCCGGTGCATCTCTTCCATGACGGGAAGTTCGTGGGACCGTTCGTGTACGGGCTCAACATGAGCCTCAACATGGACACGCTGAAGCGGGAATACACCGTCAATCCCGACGCCGTGCAGCCGCTGCGCTTCATCTGCCGGGGCGACAAGTACAAGTTCTGGGGCGTGTGGGAGGGTGATCTCCACCTCTTCTGCCCGGCGGTCGATGGCGAGGCCTTCCTGCTCGGCACCGACCGGCGCGGGCGCGACGTGCTCTCGCGCATCATTTACGGTGCCCGCATCTCGCTGACCATCGGCCTTCTCGGCGTCGCCTTCAGTTTCGTCCTCGGCATTGTCATCGGCGGCTTTGCCGGATTTCATGGCGGCACGTTCGACCTCATCGTGCAGCGCATCATCGAAGTCCTGCAGTCGATCCCCTCAATCCCGTTATGGCTGGCGCTTGCCGCCATCATGCCGGTCACCTGGAGTCCGTTGCTCGTCTATTTCGGCATCACCATGATCCTCGGACTTCTCGACTGGACGGGACTGGCGCGCGCGGTCAGATCGAAGCTGCTGGCCCTGCGCGAGGAAGATTATGTGCTCGCCGCGCAATTGATGGGCGCGTCGAGCAGCCGCATCATCGGGCGGCATCTTGTTCCGGGATTCATGTCGCATCTAATCGCATCCGCGACGATTTCCATCCCGGCGATGATCCTCGGCGAGACCGCCTTGAGCTTCCTGGGGTTAGGCCTGCGTCCGCCGATCACCAGCTGGGGCGTGCTTTTGACCGAAGCGCAGAATGTCAATGTGGTGGCGCTCTATCCCTGGCTGATGCTGCCGGTCATCCCGGTGATCCTCGTCATCCTCGCCTTCAACTTCCTCGGCGACGGCCTGCGCGACGCAGCGGATCCGTATAAGTAACTTTACCCTCTCCCCTTGTGGGAGAGGGCGACGATGGGCCGAAGGCCCGAGGCGGGTGAGGGGTAATGTGCCGTTTGGCGGATGATTGTGGAGCCGATACGCCCCCTCACCCGGGTCTCGCTTCGCTCAACCCGCCCTCTCCCACGAGGGGAGAGGGCAGTCACTCGCTCTCTCAATCCTTCAGCACGCGGACCGATACGGGCCGCGAGTCGGCGCCGAGTTCATAGATAATCGGCACGCCGGTTTCGAGCTCGCGCTTGAGGATCTCATCCGGCGTCAATCCCTCGATCGCCATGATGAGGGCGCGCAGGCTGTTGCCATGCGCCGAGACCAGCACGGTCTTGCCGGACAGCACGTCGGGCTGGATACGGCGCATGTAATAGGGAAGCGCGCGCGCCAGAGTATCTTTCAGGCTTTCGCCGCCGGGCGGCGCAACATCATAGGAGCGCCGCCAGACATGGACCTGCTCTTCGCCCCATTTCTTGCGCGCGTCATCCTTGTTGAGTCCGGTCAGATCGCCATAGTCGCGCTCGTTCAAGGCCTGGTCCCTGACCGTCTCGAGGCCCGGCTGGCCCAGTTCGTCGAGGATGATCGTCAGCGTGTCCTGGGCGCGTTTGAGCGCGCTGGTATAGGCGATGTCGAAATCGAGACCCTGCTCGCGCAATTTGCGGCCCGCGGCCCTTGCTTCCTCGATGCCCTTCTCGGTCAGGCCGACATCGCGCCAGCCGGTAAAGAGATTTTTCAGATTCCATTCGCTCTGGCCGTGACGCACGAGCACGAGAATACGGTCCATCAAACTCACTCCACTCCCAGAACATCGGACATTGTGTAAAGCCCGGGCTTCTTGTCGAAGGCCCAGAGCGCTGCCCTCACCGCGCCGCGGGCAAAGATATCGCGGCTCTCCGCCTTGTGGGTGAGTTCGAGGCGCTCGGCCGGCCCTGCAAACATGACCGTGTGCTCGCCGACGACGCTGCCGCCGCGCAACGTCGCAAAGCCGATGGCGCCGGACGGCCTCGCACCGGTGTGGCCGTCGCGGCTCCTCACCGAGCGCTCCTTGAGATTGATCTGGCGGCCGGCCGCCGCCGCCTCGCCCAGCAGAAGTGCCGTACCCGAGGGCGCATCGATCTTGGCGCGATGATGCATTTCGAGAATCTCAATATCGAAATCCTCGCCCAGGGCCGCCGCGACGCGCTTCACCAGTGACGCGAGAAGGTTCACGCCCAGGCTCATATTGCCGGATTTGACAATGCGCGCGTGGCGGGAGGCCGCCTTTATACGCGCGTTGCCGGTCTCATCTATGCCGGTGGTGCCGATCACATGCACGATCCTCGCCTGGGCGGCGAGATCGCAAAGCTCCAGCGTCGCCTGCGGCACGGTGAAATCGACAACGCCATCGACGCGCGTGAACAGCGTGAGCGGATCGTCGCTCACCGCGACACCGAGCGGGCCGATGCCGGAGAGCGCGCCCATGTCGGCCCCAATATGCGCCGAGCCCCTGGATTCGAGACCGCCGGCAATTTCGCAGCCGGGCGTTTCATGGATGATGCGGGTGAGCACACGGCCCATTCGGCCGGCCGCTCCCGCGATGGCGAGCTTCATGATGAGGTCTCCCCGCGAAGCGCCCCTCTTAGCAATGCACGATGCCCCTGAAAAGCTTCAGACGCCCTCGGCGATCACCACATTGCTGTCGGCGCAGGTTTCGAAAATCCGCAACGCCGCCTGGTATTCAGGCGAGCGGAAGCAGGCCTTGGCTGTTTCGAAGCTGTCGAATTCGATCACCACCTGGCGCTGGCCGGAGGTTCCCTTGACGGTTTCATAGGCACCGCCGCGCACCAGGAATCGCGCGCCGTATTTGTCGAAGGCCTGCTTGTTGGCGGCGATATAGTCGGGATAGCGCTGCGGATCCCTGATGGTGACGGTGGCGATCCAATAGCCCTTCGGCATCACACGCCCTCCACGATGACGATCTCGGCGATGCCTGCGCCTTTGCGCTTCGCCTTGGCGGCCTGGTATTCGGGCGAATTGTAGCAGGCCACCGCATCGTCATAGGAGGGAAATTCGATCACCACATTGCGCGGCCGGCCTTCGCCTTCGAGCTGATTGCAGCGGCCGCCGCGGGCGAGAATCTGGGCCCCGTATTTCCTGAAGGCCTCGGGCGCCGCCTCGGCATAGTGCTTGTACCGGTCGGGATCGCTGACGGTGACGCGGGCGATCCAGTAGGCCTTGGGCATGGG
>JAEUMG010000269.1 GCA_016793355.1 Hyphomicrobiales bacterium | reverse complement strand
CATAGCGGTCGCCATCGGCGCGATGGTGGATGCGGCGATCGTCATGATCGAAAACGCCCACAAGCACAGGGAGCGCGCCGGCGCCGAGGCGCCCCGCCTTGAGATCATCATTGCCGCCGTGCGCGAAGTAGGGCCCGCGCTGTTCTTCGGGCTTCTGGTGATCACCGTTTCCTTCCTGCCGATTTTCGCGCTCGAGGCGCAGGAGGGGCGGCTTTTCAAGCCGCTCGCCTACACGAAGACCTTTGCGATGGCCGCCGCGGCGTTCCTATCGATTACACTCGTCCCCGCCCTGATGCTGATCTTCATAAGGGGGCGGATCATCCCCGAGCGCCGCAACCCCGTGAACCGCGCGTTGATCTGGCTCTACCGCCCTGTGATCGCCGGCGTTCTGCGGGCAAAAACACTGACGATCGTCATAGCCTTTGCGATCCTGATCGCAAGCCTCTGGCCTGCCGGCAAGCTCGGTTCCGAGTTCATGCCCAATCTCAATGAAGGGACGCTTCTCTACATGCCGACGACCCTGCCCGGCCTGTCCGTGACCAAGGCGGCGGAGCTTTTGCAGACGCAGAACAAAATCATCCGGAGTTTTCAGGAGGTGGAATCCGTGTTCGGCAAGGCCGGCCGCGCCGGCACGGCGACCGACCCTGCGCCCACTGAAATGTTCGAAACCATCATCAACCTGAAACCCCTGGAAGAGTGGCGTCCCGGCTTGACGATGGATCAGCTGATTGCCGAGATGGATCAGGCGCTTCAGTTCCCGGGCGTCTCGAATGCCTGGACCATGCCGATCAAGGCGCGCATCGATATGCTGGCCACAGGCATCCGCACACCGGTCGGCGTCAAGATCTTCGGCCCCGATCTTCTTGAAATCGAACGGCTCGGCCGCGCCGTTGAAAGCGCGCTGCGCAGCCTCCCCGAAACCTCAAGCGCCTTCTCCGAGCGCGTGATCGGCGGTTATTACCTCGAAATCATCCCCGACCGGGTGCGCCTGGCCCGCTACGGGCTGATGGTCGAAGACGTCCAGAATACGATCGCCACCGCACTCGGCGCCGACCCAATCACGACGATCCTGGAGGGCCGCGAACGCTATACGGTGAACCTGCGCCTGCCGCGCGAGCTGCGGGGCGATCCCCAGGCTATTGCCCGTCATGTCCGCATCGATATGCCGGGCGGCGCCTCGGTGCCTCTCGGCGATGTCGCCGAGATAAAGCTGACAACCGGGCCCTCCACAATCAGAACCGAGAACGCGCAGCTCGCGGCTTATCTCTATGTCGATACGCGCGACAGCGATATCGGCGGCTATGTGGAAAAGGCGCGCAAGGTAGTCGAAGACAAGGTCGAATTCCCGGCCGGCTATTACGCCGTCTGGAGCGGGCAATTCGAGTATCTGGAGCGCGCCAAGGCCCGCCTCCAGATCGTGATACCGCTGACGCTCGGCATCATCTTCCTGCTGCTCTACATGAATTTCGGGCGCCTGACCGAAACCTTCATCGTTATGCTCTCCCTGCCCTTCTCGCTCGTCGGCGGCCTGTGGCTGATGTGGTGGCTGAACTTCAATTTCTCGGTGGCGGTCGCCGTGGGCTTCATCGCGCTTGCCGGCGTTGCCGCAGAAACAGGCGTGGTGATGATCATCTACCTTCAGAATGCGCTGAAGGAGTGGCGCGCGAAGGCCGAAGCCGAGGGACGGGCCTTCACGGCCGCGGACCTGCGCGGCGCGATCATGGAGGGCGCGGTCGAACGTGTGCGACCCAAGATGATGACCGTGGCGGCGATCATGGCGGGCCTGCTGCCGATCCTCTGGAGCACCGGGACGGGCTCTGAGGTCATGCAGCGCATTGCGGTGCCCATGATCGGCGGCATGGTGTCGTCGA
>JAEUMG010000343.1 GCA_016793355.1 Hyphomicrobiales bacterium | reverse complement strand
TCGATCGTGCTTGCGCGCGCGCCGGAACTCGAGATCGATGGTGAAATGCAGGCCGATACCGCGCTCATTCCAGGCGTGCGCGATCGCAAACTGCCGAATTCGCGTCTGAAGGGTGTCGCCAACCTGCTGATCATGCCGGATCTGAGCGCCGCCAACGTCGCCTACCAAACGGTCAAGGTCTTCGGCGATGCGCTTCCCGTCGGTCCGATTCTGCTCGGCGCGGCGAAACCTGCTCATATCCTCACAGGCTCCGTCACATCGCGTGGCGTCGTCAATGTTTCCGCCATTGCCGTTGCCGAAGTCTGCGCCCGCGCCGGGTGAGGACCTCACTCGGCCTTGACGAGCCCCTTCGCCTTGTAGGCCTCGGCCGCCTGGCGGATATAGTCGCCGGTCTCCGGCGCGTCATAGCGCGCGGCGATCTCCCGGCTGAGCGCGAGGAGCTGGCAATAGGTCGAGCGATAGGGCCTCAGCTTCTCGTAGGTTTCGATCCGCACCGCATTGGGGATGGCGGTGAGTTCCGCCGCGCCCTCATCTTCTGCAACGCCATCACCATTTCGACGAGGATGAGCTGGCCGGCGCGCTGCCCGAGGGGCCGGCGACCAGGCGGTCGCACGGCAGGTTGATGTCGAGGAGCATGCGCGCGATATACTTGCCAATGAGGTCGAACTGCTCCTCACTGCGACCGTCAAGCTCGACGATCCTGCCGCGGGCGATGCGGATCGAGGGCTTCGGATCGTGCGGCGAATTCATCACCACAAGCCCGAACTCGGGATCCTCCTGGACGAAACTGTCCGTGTTGACCGGCCGCTCGGCCCGGCGTTCGAAACGGCGAGAGCGGGTCGAGTTTTTGGGCGATTGAGACATTGGTTCACACCAGGTTGGTCTCGCATCGCGGGCAATATTGCCTGATTTCCCTCTCCCCTCGTGGGAGAGGGCGGGCGCCGCGATAGCGGCGGCCGGGTGAGGGGGCGTATCCACCTCACGATCATCCATACGTCGGGCAGTTAGCCCTCACCCGCCTCGGGCCTCGCGGCCCTCGTCGCCCTCTCCCACAAGGGGAGAGGGAAAGTATCAGGTGATCCTCTCGCGATCGTCCTTGCCCGCAATCCGCTCGCCGTCCTTGTGCCCGAGCGCCTTGCGCAGCCACGGCACGGAAGGCGCCATCCAGTTCGGCTCCTGGCCGCAGACGAGATCGAAGAAACCGATCGCCGTGTTGGGGTCCTCAAGCGCATTCTCGCGGAACGAATCCCAGAATTTCGGATCATCGGCGATCCGCGATGCTTCCGGCTCCACATCGCCAAGCTCCTTGAGGATGGCTGCGGCGACTGAAAGGCAGAAGCTCGTATAGGCATAGCCCTCAGGCCAGCGCGCCAGGCGATGATCGATCTGGGCAGGCAGGCTCGGCAGTCCTTCGGCCTCGGCCTTCAATGGCTTGGCGGCAATCAATTCGCGCAGCATGAGGCCGGCGGCGAAGATGACAAAATCATGCCGGTTGACATCCGCCAGGTATTTCGACTTGTCGAAGGCCAGCCGCCAGTTCGAGAAGGCGGCCGCCAGCGCCGCCGGATCGACATGGGCCGAAAGCCCCGTATCCTTGAACAATAGTTCCAGGTTGCGCTGGAACGACCAGACGATGGTGCGGAAACGGCGCGCCTCATGGCTCAGGTCCTCGACCTGCAGCACCTCGGTCTTGAGCGGCGTCAACATTCCTTGTCCGTCTCCGTCGGCCTCTAGCCGCGCCTGATCAGCAATTCGCGGGCCGTGGCCTCGTTGGTGATGAGGACATTGCAATCGATCAATTTGATGGCGCCGAGAATCGTATCGACCTTCTCATTGCCGCCCGAGGCGATGATCCGTTTCGGCACGCCGCGCAACTGCTCCAGCGGAATGGAGATCACGCGGCTGTTGATCGGATGATCGACGAGCTTTCCGTTGCGGTCGTAGAAATTGAACAGGAGATCGCCGACCGCGCCGAGCCGGATCAGCGCCGTGCGATCCTCGTCCGAGAGGAGATTGAACCGGAAGGCGGTGGAATCGGGCGCCAGCGTGCCGACGCTCAGCACGGCCGCATCGAGGCGTTCGGCGCGCCGGAACACATCGCGCAGGCCGCATTTCTCGACGAGTGTTTCCTTGGTCTCGGGCGAGTCGACGACCGCCGGCGCGGTGAGCAGATAGCAATCCGCCCCCACCATGCGGGCAAACTGCCAGGCAAATTCCGAAGGATTGTAGCGGCGTGCCTGGACAATCCCGCCGAGCAGCGAGATGACCTGGACATTTTCAAGCTCGCGCGGTGCGAGCGTCTGCAGCGACTCGTAAAGCGTCGCACCCCAGCCGACACCGATCGTCATATCGTCGGTTAACGTATCGGTCACATACATGCCTGCCGCGACGCCGATCGCCTTGGTCGTATTGGCGGCGATCGAAGGCTCGGGGATGACGACCGCATCCCGCAGGTTGAAAGCCGATTTCAGTTGCGCTTCGAGCTCGAGACATTCCGCAACCTCGCCCTCGATCCAGATCTTGACCTCTCGCTGCCGCAACGCCTCGTTTATGTTGCGGACCACGGTCACGCGGCCAATGCCGAGCCGGTCGGCAATCTCGCTCTGGGTCAGCCCCTCGACATAATACATCCAGGCGATTCGGATGCGGTTGCGCGCAATCCGGCCGGCGCCGCGCTCAATGGTGTCGGCCTGGGTTCTGCGCGGTGGCGCCTTGTCGAGCATCAGAATCCCCTTGATAACAAGTTACAAGTATACCACGCACCGGGCATTTGTAACACACCGAAGGGCCGGTCCTGGCCGCGAAGCCGCCTCACTGGAGAGGGCACGGGGCAAAAGGCCAGCATTTATTGCAGTTGCTAACACCACCCAATACGAAACATTTGCATTCCGAAAAGAGATTAAGTACAGTTTCGGCTAGTGGAATGCCGGACGGCGCGCCAAGACGCCATCGAAGAGCCGGAATAGGGAGGCTATAGCTGATATCCATAGCCCATAACGTCTTCGCGTGGGATGCAATCCCGGTTTCGGGAACCCCGCGTCTTGCCGCGAAGCATGGAACACCGAGCGATAAACCCGCCACATCTTGTGCATTGACTGGCCTGACAGTGCACAAAGACCTCGCCGCAGGCCGATCCCAGGGAGGAACCAAGTGATGCTGAAGAGTAATTCTGGGCGTCTGACGCGCAGATCCTTGTTGAAGTCGACCGCCGCAGCAGGTGCGGCGACGATCGTCGGCGCCGGCGGCGTCAATATGTTCAACGTCCGCCGCAGTCTCGCCGCCAGTCTGCCGGATCCGGCCAGCGTTCTCGCCAAGATCAATGTCGGCAATTACGTGAAGAAGGACTATCGCGAGCTCTACAACCTCGGCGACAACGAAGAATTGTGGGATCCCGCCAAGGACTGGATTCGCACCGTGGATTGGGAAGCCGTTCGCAAGGAATTCGCCGGCACCACGGTGAAATTCGCAATCGGCGCCGCCGACGCCGAATCCGCCGCCGATGGCCTCGAGCCTTTCCATCAACTCTCCGGCATAACCGTCGAACTGGTTCCGATTCCGGACGATTCGCTCTACGACAAGGTCGTCGCCGAATTTATCTCGGGCAATGCGAGCTTCGACGCCCTGCAATTCTTCTCGCCCTGGCTCGGTGATTTCGCCGAACCGGGATTCCTGTACAAGCTCGATGATTTCGCCGCCAAGTGGAACCTCCCGCTCGATGACTTCTACGACACCTACAAGCTGAATTACGGCTATTGGGGCGGGCGCGGACTCTATGGCATCCCCTTCGACTGCGACATCCAGATGGTTCACCTCCGCCCGTCGCTGTACAAGCAGGTGACCGGCGGCGATCTCGACACGAAGAATTCCGTCAAGACATACGAAGATCTCGTCCGGCTCACCGGCGAGCTGAACAAGGTGGGTGGCGGCGTATCGGGCGTCGGCCTGATGCTGGGTCGCGGCTTCTGGTCGACTTACACCTGGGAGCACATTGCCGCCCAGTACGGCATGGACCTCTTCAACGAGAAATGGGAACCGGCATTCAACTCCGATGCCGGCATCAAGGCACTCGAAACGATCCTCGCGCTCCAGAAGAATGCCGCCGAAGGCGTTGCCGGATGGGGCTGGGCGGAGAATCGCGCCGCCTGGCTTGGCGGCCAGCTTGCCTCCAATATCTCCTGGCAGGATTCGGGTACCCAGGCGACGCGGCCCGACCAGAGCAAGATCGTCGGCGACGTGCTGACGATCTATGAACCGCGCGTCGAAGGCGGCCGCTTTGCGCCGCCCAACATCGCCGGATCGACCTCCGTCGTCACCGCGAGCTCCAAGAATCCGGAAGGCGCCTTCCTGATGCTCGGATTCCTCACCACCGCTTCGATCATGGCGATGAACGAAGCCAACGCCAATGGCGTGGCGCCCGGCTACCGCTCCGTTCTCACCAATCCCAATCTGCGCAAGGTCTCGCAGCCGGCCGAAGTCTGGGCAACGGAACTTGATTTCTGCTGGTGTGCGCCGCGCCTTCCCGGCATGTTCGAAATGGAACAGGTGCTCGGCAACGAAATCAACAAGGCGGCCGTCGGCCAGACAACCCCGAAGGAAGCGCTCGATGCCGGTGCGAAGGCCTGGCGCGAGATCATGGACAAGAACGGCTTCTATAGCGACAAGCCGCCCATTGATTTCGCAGCCGTCGCCGATGCGATGTGGGTCGGCAAGGGCAAGACTCCGCCCGTCTGACCGGCAAAGGGTTTGATATGGCCGATGCCATGGCAGTGAATACAGGACGGGCGACGCGAGTCGCCCGTTCTCACTTGCGGCGGCGCAGCCCCTTGGCGCGCAAGGCGCTGCCCTATCTTCTCGTCGCCCCTGCCGTCATCTATCTCCTCGGGATCACGCTCTACCCCGGCCTCTATGCGATCTATCAGAGCCTGTTCAGGGTCAAGTTCAACAGCTGGACATTCATCGGGCTTGAGAATTACCAGAAACTCTTCGCCGACCGGGAGTTCTGGGGAAGCCTGTGGAACACCTTCCTCATGGGCTCATCGGCCCTGGCGATCGAATTCGTCGTAGCGCTTGGCCTTGCCGCGCTGGCCTATCGCGATCCCTGGATCCGCCACTGGCGCATCGTTTTCCTGCTGCCGATGCTGTTCATGCCTTCGGCGGTCTCGTTCATCTGGAAGCTCGCCTTCAATGACGGCCGCGTGGTCAGCGACATCCTGATGCGGATCGGATTGATCGAGCGTCCGCTTGATTTTCTCGGCAATGTCTTCCTCGCGCGTCTGTCGCTGGTGGTCACCGACGTCTGGCAATGGACGCCCTTCCTCTTCATCATTTTTGTGGCGGCGCTGCAGAGTCAGGACGCCGAACTCGAAGAGGCGGCCCAACTCGACGGCGCGCGCTGGCCGCAGATTTTCTGGAACGTCTCGCTGCCGATGCTGAAGCCGATCATCGCCGTCGCACTGGTTCTGCGCGGTATCGACATCGTGACGATGTTCACGTCCGTCTTCATCATCACCGGCGGCACACCGGGCGGTGCCACCGAGACGATGAGCTATTTCATTTATCGCACCGGCTTCAAGCGCTTCGATTTCGGCTATGCCTCGGCCGCCTCCGTCTGCATGCTGGTCCTCACCGTCATCATCGCGCAAACCTTCGTGAAGCGGTTCTTCCGCTCGGCCAGGGAATAGTCCATGGCCCGTCGCCGCAGCAGAAACAGGGTTGCCTCGCTCACGCTCCGCTACGCGATCCTGATTGCCTGGGCGCTGTTCTGCATCGTCCCGATCGTCTGGTTCCTGTCGATCGGCTTGCGGCCGCGCACGGAGATCATCCTGCCACGGCCGCTCTATCTCCCGACTTTCACGCTCGACGCCTGGCACATGATCTGGACCGCCTGGCCGATGGGAGCTTACCTGCGCAATTCTCTGGTCTCGATCTTCGGCAGCGTCATCATCGATCTGCTGCTCGCCATCCCCGCCGCCTATTCCCTGGCGCGGTACCGCTATCGCTTCCGTGAGGATATCGGCTTTTACATCCTGTCGACCCGCATGATGGCGCCAGCCATTGTTGCGATCCCGATCTTCTTCCTGTTCAGGAATCTGGGCCTGCTCGATACGGTCTGGGCCTTGATGCTGATCTATGCGGCCATGAACCTGTCGCTCGTCACCTGGGTCGTGCGCTCCTATATGCTCGACATACCTCCCGAGATTGAAGACGCCGCCCGCACTGACGGAGCGTCAGACCTGAAGATTCTCATTCTGATCGTGATCCCGATGTGCCTGCCGGGGATCATTACGGCGGCAGTCATTGCCGTCATTTTCGCGATCAACGAGTTCCTGTTTACCCTGCTGATCGCCTCGACCCAGAGCGCCTATACGCTTTCGGTCGCCCTTGCCAACTTTACCGGCGGTTCGGATGGCGTCATTTACAATGCCATCTCGATGGTGGCCTTTTTGGCGTTCTTTCCGGTACTTATATTGGTCATTGCGATCCAGAAGCACCTGTCGCGCGGCTTGACGATGGGTGCCGTGAAAGGGTGAAATGCCCGCATGAGCATGGCTTCGAGGAGTTACGACACCTGGGCGTCGCGCGCCGTGTGCATTGCCGCGGGCGCGCGCGACGGACTGCGCACTGCGCAATTCTTTGTGCGCCTCCTTTCGGGCGCTGAAGACTGGGGCCGCAGCCCGGCCGCCGCCGCCTCCGTCGGGCCGCCGGCACGGACCTATTTCTTCAGCCCGCTCGTCTCGCGGCTGGCATCGATGGCCGACCGCTTCATGACCTGGACGGTCGATTGCTGGATTGCTCTCGTCATTCCCGAATGGCGCAAATTGCCGTCGCCCTTCAACCACGGCATGCTGAATGAGGTGTCGCAAGCCATCCGAGCCGACAGTTTCGTCGCCAATCCGCTGTTCAACACATATTTCTACCGCGCCGCCATTCACATCCTGCACCGGTACCGCTTGCCGCCCTTCCTGGTGCTCGAGCATCGTGTCGATGCGGCGCGGCGCAGGCTGGCCGAGCCGACGATCGGCGAGACCGTGAGCAAGACGGACTTTCTCGCGCTGGCGCTGATCGACCTTGTTGAAGCGGCACCGGTCGCGCGCGCGGGCGAGTTGAAATCGCCGGGGTCGCCGGCTGCGGGCGTCGATGCCAATGTCTCCATTTTCGCAATTGCCTGCGTGGCGCTTCTCTTTGCCGAGGAGGGCAAGCCGTCGGAGGAACTCGACGAAGATCAGTTCTTCGCAGTTGTCGGCGCTCTTATCGGCCCGCGGCTTGATGCTATGGCGGAAATGATCTCACGACGCGATGCCGCCGGCCTTGCCCGCGAACTTGCAGAGATCAAGGAAATGTATTGAGCTAAACCCGCAGGCCCGTCACGCCATCGAAGAGATAGATGCGATCGCGCGGGAAGCGGAACGCAATTGGCGAATCGACTTCCTGCCTGAAATTGCGGGCACCCTTGGCGACCACGAGCTGCTCGCCCGCCCATGCGGTGACAAGGGTGAGGTCGCCGGTCGGCTCGAGCGAATAGAGCTTCGAAACGAGGTCGCCATCGCCCGCTGACACGACTTCCATGTCTTCCGGACGAATGCCGAGGACGATGTCGGCATGGTCGGGCTTGTCGATGCCGGCAACGCGCGTGTCCGGTCCGGTGAAGACGCCGTTCTTGAGACTGCCCTTGATGAGATTCATCGGCGGCGAGCCGATGAAGCCCGCGACGAAAATGTGGTTGGGATTGTTATAGACGTCGTCCGGGGTGCCGAGCTGCTGGATCTTGCCCTTGTTCATGACAGCGATGCGATCGGCCAGCGTCATCGCCTCGATCTGGTCATGCGTGACATAGATCGTCGTCGTCTCGAGCGCCCGCTGGATATGCTTGAGCTGGCCGCGCATCGACAGCCGCAGTTTCGCGTCGAGATTGGAAAGCGGCTCGTCCATCAGGAAGACCTGCGGCTCGCGCACCACCGCGCGGGCGAGCGCCGCACGCTGCCGCTGGCCGCCGGAAAGCGCTCGCGGCTTCCGTTCGAGATAGTCGCCCAATTCCACCATTTCGGCCGCCCTGCGAACCAGGCGGTCATGGTCGGCTGCGGGAATACCGCGCATCCGCAGGGGAAAGCGGATATTCTCGTAGATCGTCATATTCGGATAGAGCGCATAGCTCTGGAACACCATGGCGACGTCCCGGTCGCGCGCATCGATATCGTTCACCACCTCCCCGCCAATGCGGATTTCGCCCTCGGTCGGCTCTTCCAGCCCGGCGATCATCCGCATGGTGGTGGTTTTTCCGCAACCGGAGGGCCCGAGAAACACCATGAACTCCTTGTCCTCGATGTCGAGATCGATCCCGTCGACCCCGACAAAGGAACCCCAGGATTTGGTCACGCCCCGCAGGCTGATTTCCGCCATTCTGCCTCCCCTTTCCGCGCCCGCATATCAAAAAAGCAACACTTTATGCGGTCGAAGACAATTGTTTCGTCCATATTGCCCGGATGTGGCAGTCGTGGCCCTTATTCTCGGGCATTTGGACCGCTCGGCTCGCAATTTGCCCTTTCAAACCGGCCAATTCAAGACTATTACATATGAATAGGCAAAGACATAAAAGTATCTATATTGCACGGCCTGCTTCGCCAGCGTGGATCAGGGAGGTACTATGACCGTTTCAGCCCACCGGGACGAGGCCAAAGCTCGGCCCCGCTCGGGATTGGCCGCCGATCTAAGGCACCGCATGGAAGCGGGCAAGCCTCCGATCCGCATCGGCCTGATCGGCTCGGGCGAGATGGGGACCGATATCGTCACCCAGTGCGCCCAGATGACCGGGATCGCGGTTGCCGCGATTGCCGACATAAACATCGAGGCGGCCAAGCGGGCGGTGGCGATCGCCGGCGGTCTCGAGGACAGAATCGCCATCGCCGACAGCAAGCGCGCCTTCGACACGGCCATGCAGGCCGGCAGGATCGCCATTACCGACGACGCCCAGGCTGTCTGCACCAGTGGCGAAATCGATGTCGTGATCGACGCGACCGGCAGGCCCGCCGTCGGCGCCGAGATCGGCCTTCTCGCCATGGAGCACGGCAAGCATCTCGTCATGATGAATGTCGAGGCCGATGTCACGATCGGGGCCTATCTCCGGCACGAGGCCGGCAAACTCGGCGTCGTCTACACGCTCGGCGCCGGCGATGAGCCGAGCTCCTGCATGGAACTCATCAATTTCGTCACCGGCCTGGGCTATCCCATCGTTGCCGCCGGCAAGGGCAAGAACAATCCGCTCAATATCGACGCCACGCCCGATGCCTATATGGAAGAGGCCAGGCGCCGGAACATGAACCCGCGCATGCTGGTCGAATTCGTCGACGGCTCGAAGACAATGGTAGAGATGGCGGCGATCGCCAATGCCACGGGCCTCGTGCCGGATTGCCCCGGCATGCATGGACCTGCCGCGGGCCTGGCGGAACTCGAGAAAGTTCTGTGTCCCAAAGCCGATGGCGGCGTGCTGTCGCGCAAGGGCGTCGTCGACTACTCGATCGGCAAGGGCGTGGCGCCCGGCGTTTTCGTCATCGCGGAGATGGCGCATCCGCGCCTGCGCGAACGCATGCATGACCTCAAACTCGGGGAGGGGCCCTACTACAAATTCTACCGGCCCTATCATCTGACCAGCCTCGAAGTGCCGCTCTCCTGCGCACGCGCAGTCCTCTATGGAACGGCCGACATGCAGCCTCTGGATCGGCCTTCGGCAGAAGTCTGCGCCGTCGCCAAGAAGGACCTGAAGCCGGGCGACAGGCTCGACGCGATCGGGGAATACACCTATCGCGCCTGGATCATGACTTATGACGCGGCGCGCGACGCCAGCGGCGTGCCCTGCGGGCTCCTCGAAGGCGGCTCGGTCAAGAAGCCCATCAAGCGCGGCGAACTTCTGACCGGCGACAATGTCGAGGTTGATGCCGCATCTCGCATCGTCGCGCTGAGGAAGCGCCAGGACGTTCTTTTGCACGGAGCTAGGTAGAGTATGGCCGATACGCTCGACCGTTCCGCGGCGCCTGCCGCGAATTTGCGCCCCTTTTACCAGCGCTTCTCGGCCGCAGAGCTGAAGGAAGCACTGCGCCGCATGTATCTCATTCGCCGATTCGAGGAGGGCGCGGAAGACGCCTACACGCGCGGCCTCATCCACGGCACGATGCATCTTTCGATCGGACAGGAGGCGAGCGCCGTCGGTTCCTGCATGGATCTGCGCAAGAGCGACTACATCACCTCCACGCATCGCGGCCATGGTCACTGCATCGCCAAGGGCGCCGATCCGAAGCTGATGTTTGCGGAATTTTTCGGCAAGGAAGAAGGCTATTGCCGCGGCCGCGGTGGCTCGATGCACATCGCCGATGTTGAGGGCGGCAATCTTGGTGCGAACGGCATTGTCGCGGGCGGCATTCCGATCGCGGTAGGGGCCGCGCTCGCCATAAAGCAGCAGAAGCGCGATGACGTCGCCCTGTGCTTCTTCGGTGATGGCGCATCCAACGAAGGCGCCTTCCACGAAGCGCTCAACATGGCGGCGATCTGGAAACTGCCGGTGATCTTCGTTTGCGAGAACAACAAATACGGCATGTCGGTTTCGACCGAACGCTCGATGGCGGTCGCTCACGTCGCCGATCGCGCCGCTTCTTACAATATGCCGGGCCAGGTCGTTGACGGCAATCGCATCGAGGACGTGTCGGAAGCGGTGATGGCCGCCACGGCGCGCGCCAGGCGCGGCGAAGGCCCGAGCCTCATCGAATGCAAGACCTATCGCATTCGCGGGCATTCCAAGAGCGACCGCAATCGCTATCGCACCCGGGAAGAGATCGAGGAATGGCAGGCCAGGGACCCGATCGGCCATTTTGAGACGGAACTCGTGGCTCACGGGCTTCTGAGGGATGGCGAGATTGCCGCCATCCGCGCCGCTGCCGAAGGCGAGATCGCCGAGGCAATCGAATTCGCCCGCAACGGCACCGATCCCGATCCGCGTGAGGGCACGCGCGATGTTTACACGACCCTGGGTGCCGCATGAACGAAATGGTGCGTGAACTGACCTATGCGCAGGCCGTTCAGGAAGCACTGGCGCAGGCGATGGAAGCCGACGAGCGCGTCTTTCTCATGGGCGAGGATATCGGCGTCTATGGCGGCGCCTTTCAGGTGACGGGCGATCTGGTGCACCGTTTCGGCGAGGACCGTGTCATGGATACGCCCATCGCCGAACTGGGCGCCGCGGGCGTTGCCGTCGGCGCGGCACTCGCCGGCAGCCGCCCGGTTTTCGAGTTCCAGTTTTCGGATTTCGCCACGCTCGCCATGGAGCAGATCGTCAACCAGGCGGCGAAAATCCGCTTCATGCTTGGCGGCAAGGTTTCGGTGCCGCTCGTCATGCGCTTTCCGGCAGGCTCGGGTACCGGCGCTGCGGCCCAGCACAGCCAGTCGCTCGAAGCCTGGCTGGCACACGTGCCGGGACTGAAAGTCGTGCAGCCGGCGACGCCGCATGATGCCAAGGGCCTGCTGCTTGCGGCGATCGACGATCCCGATCCGGTCATGGTTTTCGAGCACAAGCTTCTCTACAAGACCAAGGGCGAAGTACCGGCGGAGCCCTATCGTGTGCCGATCGGCAAGGCGATCGTCCGCCGCGAAGGCAATGACGTGACGATCGTCGCCACCGCGATCATGGTGCATCGCGCGCTTGAAGCCGCTGAGACGCTGGCGGGCGAAGGCATCGCAGCCGAGGTCATCGACCTTCGCACGCTCCGGCCGCTCGACAAAGGCACCGTCATCGAGAGCGTGAAGAAGACGAGCCGCCTTGTTTGCGTCTATGAGGGCGTGAAGACATTGGGCATAGGCGCCGAGATCAGCGCCATGATCGCCGAGAGCGAGGCCTTTGACTATCTCGACGCGCCGATCGTCCGCCTGGGCGGCGTCGAATCGCCGATCCCCTACAATCCCGTGCTCGAGAAGGCGGCAGTGCCACAGACGCCTGATATTATTGCCGACGTGCGCAATCTCGTGAAGGGCCGAACCTGATTCCATGCCCGTCGAGGTAATCCTGCCGCGTGTCGACATGGACATGACCACCGGAAAGATCAACCGGTGGTACGTGAAGGATGGCGACACCGTCAAAAAGGGCGCGCCGATCTTCGAGATCGAAACCGACAAGGCGGCGATGGAAATCGAAGCGCCGGGCGACGGCGTGATCCGCCACATCTCCGTGGGCGAAGGCGTCGTCGTTCCGGTCGGTGAACCGGTTGCCTTCATCTACGCGGCCGGGGAGGTACAGACGTCGCCGGTCGCGTCGAAGGCGGCGCGGATCGAAGAACCATCAACGGATACCTGGTTGCCGCCCGTCATAGCCCGGGAGATGCCTGCCGCCACCGATGTTGCCGGAAAGCGTCGCGCGACGCCCCTGGCGCGTTCACTGGCCCGCAATGGCGGGATCGATATCGCGACTATTACCGGCAGCGGGCCGCATGGCCGGATCGTCGCAGCCGACGTCACCGCCGCGATCGAAGCCTCGAAACGCCCGCGGGCCGCGGAGAAACCTGTTCCGGCGGAATCCGACGACGCGGTTCGCGCGCTCTATTCGGCTGACGCCCATGACTTCGTCCCTCATGGCAATATGCGGAGGACGATTGCGCAGCGCCTGACGCAATCGAAGAAGACGGTACCGCATTTCTATCTGAGCGTCGCCTGCGAGGTCACGCAGCTCGACGGGGCCCGCGCTATCTTGAACGACCGCGCGCCGAAGGTCGACGGAACACCTCTCTGGAAACTGTCGGTCAATGATTTCGTCATCAAGGCATTGGCGCTTGCCCTGCGGGATATTCCCGAGGCCAATGTGACCTGGACCGATGCCGGCATGCTCCGGCACCGCACCAGCGACATTTCCG
>JAEUMG010000179.1 GCA_016793355.1 Hyphomicrobiales bacterium | reverse complement strand
ATGTCCATGACCTTACGCTAAACCAGCCGCGGCAGGTCTGCCAAATATGTTGCTGTCAGGATCTTGGCGGGATCGTGCTATTTCCCCGGCCTGAGCACCCAGCCAGCAACGCCTGAGGAGGG
This sequence comes from Hyphomicrobiales bacterium, assembly GCA_016793355.1. Lineage (GTDB taxonomy): Bacteria > Pseudomonadota > Alphaproteobacteria > Rhizobiales > Aestuariivirgaceae > JAEUMG01. Next base: position 6,748 of record JAEUMG010000179.1, on the reverse strand, counting down.
ATGGATCGTGACCCAGTCGAATTCGGTTTCGGAGCAACAGCAGGCGATCCGCGAAGAATACCGGATACAGGCCCCATCCTGGGGGGACTACGATGTTGATGACGATCTGCGCTGGGTCGTCGAGCAGATTCCGCTTCTGCCGTCCCATAGCGTTCTGGATGTCGCCGCGGGCACGGGATTGTTCGGACGCGCCCTGGCGCACGCAGTCTCAAGCATCACCGCGGTTGATATTACGCCCGAGATGATCGAGCAGGGCCGCAAGCGGGCAGCGAAAGACGGTATTCGCAACATGCGCTGGGAGCTCGGATCGGCGGAAGCCCTGCCTTTTACCGATGAAAGCTTCGATCTGGTGATGAGCCGCTACGCCATCCATCACTTCGCCGATCCGCACGCGGTCCTTCGAGAAATGTGCCGGGTGTGCAAGACCGGCGGTCTTGTCGTGAATGTCGACATGGTGTCCGACGAGAATTCGGCCGTTGCGGCTCATCAGAACGCGGTCGAACGCATGATCGATAGCACCCACACCATGATGCTGTCGCCCAGTCAGTTGGCCCGGAGCACCACGCAAGCCGGACTTACCATGCGTAGCTATCTGTCGCGGGAGGTGCGCGTGAAGTTCGATGAATGGCAGCCGCACGTCTCACAACAGAGCGAGGCTTACCGCTCTTCGCGCCGCGCGCTCGAGGCCGAGCTTTCCGGCGGCAGAAAAACGGGCATGCAGCCCTTCGTCGAAGGCGGGGAATTGTACTTCATTCACGTCTGGGGCGTGATGATTGCGAGGAAGAACGAGCGCGAAAGCGCTATAGAGTGACTCGTTTCCCCAAACGAACCTCATGGTGAGTTGCCCGCGAAGCGGGTCTCGAACCATGAGGGTTGTACTACCCTCGTGCTGAGGTGCATCGCGGAGCGATGCCTCGAAGCACGACGATGCCCAGCGGCCGCGGCTTCTCACTCACGAGCCCGGCACGATTCTCAGAATCTTTCCATTATCGGCGTCGGTCGCCACATAGATCGCGCCGTCCGGCCCTTCGGCGACATCGCGGATGCGTTCTCCCAGATTGCGAAGCAGGCGTTCTTCGTGGACGACCTTCCGGCCCTCGACTTCCAGCCGCACGAGCGCCTGCGAGCCAAGACCGCCGACGAAAATATTGCGCTCCCATTGCGGCGCGAGCCTGCCGGAATAGAAGATCATGCCCGACGGCGCGATGACCGGCGTCCATTGATAAAGCGGATCTTCCATGCCCTCGGCCTTCGCCTTGCCCGAGCCGACCGGTGATCCATCGTAATTCACGCCGTAGCTGATGACCGGCCAGCCGTAATTCCTTCCCGCCTCCGCGACGTTCAGTTCATCTCCTCCCATCGGCCCGTGCTCGATCTCCCACAATTCACCGGTCGTCGGATTGAGCGCGGCGGCTTGCACATTGCGATGGCCGTAAGACCAGATTTCAGGTCGCGCGCCGTCCTTGCCGGCAAAGGGGTTGTCTTTCGGCACGGATCCGTCCTCGTTGAGACGCACGATCTTGCCGAGATGCGAGGTCAGATCCTGGGCCTGGACGCGAAACTGCGCACTTGACCGCTCCCCAAGGGTGACGAAGAGACGCCCTTCGCCGTCGAAGACGAGCCGCGAGCCAAAATGGCCGGTGCTCCTCACCTTGGGCCTTTGCGAGAAGATGACTTCAACATCGGTGAGTGCGGATTCGTCCTGGCTCAGCCTGCCGCGGGCGACCGCAGTCGAGTTGCCGCCTTCACCCGGCTCCGCAAAGCTCCAATAGACCAGACGGTTATCGGCAAAGCGGGGATGCACCGCCACGTCGAGCAGTCCGCCCTGGCCGCGGGCGTCGACCTTGGGCAATCCGTCCAGGGCCGAGCCGATCGTGCCGTCGTCGGCGATGATCCGCATCTTGCCGATGCGCTCGGTCACCAGCATGCGTCCGTCCGGGAGGAAGGCGATCGCCCAGGGATGGCGCAGCCCGGCCGCGATTTCCGTCACACTGATCGGGGTCTTTTCGGTTTCCACCCGGTTGTGCGACCAGGCGATTCCGGCCCCCGCCAGGATCGAGAGAAAAAGGGCTAACAGGCATTTGACGACGTTCACTGGATTCCTCCTCCTACAATGAGGATTAAAACGCTAAATATAGGCCTAAATATGGCGGAGAAAGACTTTATGATCACGAAATCGCGAGCGAGAACCGATCGGCAAAATGCTGCCCGCACAGAAACTCGAGCAGGTTCCGCCGGAACAAGCCGTTGAGCGGCGGCAGGTTCCAGGCCACGGCGGGAGCGGTCGCGAATTCCGGCCAGGGCGACGAGCGGAACCAGCGATAGAAAATTTCGCAGTGGCGCGGATCGCCGGCATAGCCCTGCTCCCACGGCTTGGGGCGCAGCACGAAATGCCGGATGGCCGGCCTGACCTCGTTCTCGAGATCAAGCAGCAAGAAATCGCCCATGAAATTGAAGCGCGGCGACAAGGGCGTGAACCGCCCTTGCAGTAGGACATTGAGCGCGTCCTGGTCGAACCATCGGTAGCGGTCCGGATCGCCTGCAATCAGGGCGAGAGCGCGGCTGCCCAGCTCTTCTGCCTCCCATTTCGCCCGGTGGATCACGGTCACGCCGTTGTTGAAATAGGGCGCGTCCGGGGCGAGCCCGAGTGACGCGCGATGCGCCTTGAACTGCGCCGCCAGATGCCCTCCGAAATCCATGTAGAAAATCATGTCGATCGCCGCGGCCATTGGCGCGCCCTTCAGATCGAGCGAGACAAGTGGCGACAAACCTTCGCGGCCGATCGCGATATCGGAATCGATCGCGATGAAGCGGCGATACTCCTGCGGCAGCACCCGGTCGAGGACGAGGCGGCGGTAGATCGCGCGCGAGCCGTTGGGCGTCGCCGGCGCGTGATCGATCAGCGGCGAGAAATCGAAGGTGATGAGCTTGATTTTTGCGCGCAGTGACGCGTCGAGACGCTCATAGCCGGGCCAGATATCGCCTTTCTCGCAGAGAATGACGATGTCGGCATCATCGGGAATACCTGCCGCTATTGCTTGTGCGGCAACGCAAACCGCCGGACCAAAAAATTTCCGGTCCGGCGTCAGGCAGATTGCGGTTTTCACGCTTGAAGCGTTTTAACCGTGGCCGCGGCGGCGTTCGCGGCGCGCTGCACCGGCGGCTGCCGCATCATGGCCCTTGGCCAGTTCGGAGACGCTGCCCAGGCGTTCCTCGACGAGTTCGATCGGCGGCCGCGAACCCTTCACATGCGTTTCAAGCGCTTTGCGCATTGCCGCCAGATGCTCGGGGCTTGTGCCGCAGCAGCCGCCGATGATTTTCGCGCCGGCGTCCAAAGCGATGCGCGCGTAATCCGCCATCAGCTCAGGCGTGCCGCTGTAGTGGATATGGCCGTCGACATATTGCGGCACGCCGCAATTGCCCTTGGCAACGACATTGGCGTCGGGTCGCGCCGCAGTGATGCCGAGCACGGTTGCAATCAGTTCGGACGCGCCGACACCGCAATTGGCGCCGATCGCCACGGGTTGCGTGTCGAGCGAGCCGGCCAGCGCGCCGAAAGCCTTGGGCGTAATGCCCATCATGGTGCGGCCATTGGTGTCGAAGCTCATCGTCGTCACGATCGGCAAGCCGGCGCGCGATGCGCCTTCGACGGCGGCGCGCAATTCCTCTTCCGACGACATGGTCTCGATCCACAAGACGTCGACGCCGCCCTCCTTCAGGGCGAGCGCCTGTTCGGCGAAGGCCTCGACGCCGGCATCATGCGAGAGCGTGCCGATCGGCTCGAAGATTTCGCCGGTGGGTCCCATGGATCCCCCGACATAGACCGGCCGGCCGGCGGCGTCGGCTTCAGCGCGGGCATTCTTAGCCGCGGCGATGTTGATCTCGCGCACCCGGTCTTCGGCATTGTGGAGCTTCAAGCGGTAGCGGTTGCCGCCGAAGGAATTGGTCAGGATGATGTCCGCGCCTGCTTCGATGAAGCGGCGATGCAGATCGCGCACCCGCTCGGGATGCTCTTCGTTCCACATTTCCGGAGCGTCGCCGGAAACAAGCCCCACCTGGAAATAATTCGTACCTGTCGCGCCATCGGCAAGGAGCCAAGGCCGCGTCGAGAGCGCTTCGGTGAAACTGGGTCGGGTCATCGGAATTCCTCTGGCCGCGCATTATGACATAAAGATATCTTTATATGAAGGAAAATCTAACGCCAGTTCCCGTAAGCCTCCGGACTTACCAGAAGCTGCATTCTGCCGCTGATTTCGTAGCAATCCGGGCCTGTTTTGGCGGGTTTTCGTGTCCCGTTCCTGATCTCGCGCAAGGCTTTCAACAGGTCCTCGAGATCGGCTTTCCCGAGTCGCGGCGCCACCCCGTCGGGCTGGCCATGGGCGCCAAGGATCGTGACGCCAGGGTCCGACTGCAGCGCCTCTGCCGCAATGAGATAATCCGGCAAGGATGAACCCGGCACCTGGGCGTAGAGATCGCCGAGATAGAGGAAATCAGCCGCGAGCAGAATATTGCGGCGCCGGTCGAGGAGCGACACCGAATCCGGCGAATGGCCGGGCGTGTGGAGAATCTCGAGCTTGATTCCGCCGAGGTCGATTTCATGTCCGATCGACCACCAGTGATTGATGGTTACCGGCTTCCAGGTCATGTCCTCGTAGTGACCGAGATAGAGATCGTCGGGTGCGTGGAACTGACTATCCCGAACGCATGATCGCAGGACCGGCAGGTCGGCCATCGCGAGGTCGGAAAAGCGATGGAGGTTTCCTGTGTGGTCGTAGTGGAGATGCGATGGCATCGCGATCAATGGGCGATCGGTGAGACTCGCGACGACGGGCGCGATATCGCGCACGCCCGGGCCGGTATCGAAGAGAAGCGCCGCGTCCCTGCCCTCGATAAGGTAATTCCAGTTGATCTGGTGATATTTGGGCTCACCGATCGCGTATAGTCCAGGCGCAATCGTCTCGATCGCATACCAGTCGTCGAACCAACGGCCCTCCGGTGTCATGCCTTCTGGGCACCGTAATAGAGCGAGACGACATGCTGCGCTTCCGCGAAGAACAGCCAGCGCTGGATGACGGCGCTCACGAACGCCGCCAAAGCGGCGAGAACCGAGAAGACTATCGGCAATGCCACAAGCGTGAGAAGTGTCAGGAGAAGCGATGCCGCGAGCAACGCGTAGACCATCAGTCGTAAGCGCTGGGCATGCCGGCGGGCGACGCTGTAGCCCATTTCCTTCATGACGAAGTTCTGTGCCGTATGCGGGACCTCCCACTGGCGCACCGCGCCGATGCGTCCCAGTCCGGTCGCATCGCCGATTGTGTGTGTGCGTTCGGCACCATCAATCGAACGCCAGTAGAGAAACTTCAGCACGATCGTACCGACCAGCATGAAGGCCGCGAGATAGGCCTGGAATGGCTGCCAGCGATCGAACACCGATGCGATGGCCATCAGCAAAGTGGCGCCGGTCGCCAGCGCATAGACGAGATAGACCGGAACGGTGAAGGGGTTGGCCCAGGCGCGAATGGTTTTCAGGCTAGAATAGATCTTGGCCGTGCAAAAGACGGTGATCGCAGCACCAGCGAGACTGGCGATACCGAGGGGGCCAATCAGATCGGGCCTTTCGACCAGATTGAGCCAGACCAGACCGAAAGCGAGGATCGGAACGTAAGTGATGACCGCGGCGACGCCTTCGCGTGACAGCCAGGAGGAGCGCCATTGGCTGAAGGCGCGCCACGCGCGCTCCGGATGGCCAAGATGCAAGGTCGAGGAGAGCAAGCCGATGGTCACGAGGCCGAGACCAATGAGAAGGCTGGCAAGTCCGAACCAGAAATTCGATGCCGGGCCGTGGTTGAACCCGACAAGCCCCAACAGCGCGAGCAAGCCATAGCCGGCGCCCGAAGCGGTGGTGAAGATTATGACCGAATAGGCGGGATGCATGCGTTGCGTCAGCCGCCCAGAACCTTGTCGGCCCAGCGGAAAAGCGACTCGATTGCCGAGCCGGTTTCCTTTGGCGTCTCCATCTGCGGACCCGTCTCGCGCCGGGCGCGCGGCGGAAGATATTTGTTGACCGGCTTGTAGCCCATGTCCGGCATGAGATCATAGCCGTCGCGCGAAGCAACGAGTTCCGACACGGCAGAATGCGGATCGCCGAGATCGCCGAAATGGCGGGCGCCCGTCGGGCAAGCCTTCACGCAAGCGGGCTTGCGGTCATCGGCCGCCAGATTGTCGTTGTAGATGCGATCGACGCAGAGCGTGCATTTCTTCATCACGCCGTCGTCGTAATCGTATTCGCGCGCACCGTAAGGACACGCCCATGAACAAAGCTTGCAGCCGATGCAGGTTTCCGGATTGACGAGAACGATGCCGTCCTCCGCCCGCTTGTAGGACGCGCCCGTCGGGCAGACGGTGACACAGGCCGGCTCTTCGCAATGCAGGCACGAGCGCGGGAAGTGGACGATGCGCGAGGCGGCATCATTGTCCGATTTTACCTCGTATCCGTGGACACGATTGAGCCAGGTTCCCAGCGGATTGGCGCCGTACGGATCTTCATCCGTCAGCGGCGCTGAATAGCCTTGCGTGTTCCATTCCTTGCAGGAGGTCGCGCAAGCCTGACAGCCGACGCAAATGTCGAGGTCGATGACGAGGCCGAGCTTCTTGCCGCCGGGTTGGGGAAGCGACGTCATCGCCGGGCTCGCAAACGTCTGAGTGCCGGGAATTGCGGCTCGCTGACCCGCGCCTCGGGTTCGGCCTT
>JAEUMG010000158.1 GCA_016793355.1 Hyphomicrobiales bacterium | reverse complement strand
CGCTTCATCATCGTCTGGAACGAGGCCTTCCTGCCCAGCGTCCGCGAGGGCTTCGCCACCGGGCTCCTGAATACATTGAAGAAGGACGGCCAGCTCGTCCTGCCGAAACTCGCCCCCAATCTCGTGAAACCGGTCGAGGATCCGGGTTTCTCGTTCTCGAATTTCGTGCTTTCCGACGAGCCGCGCCTGCCGAGCACCATGTCCGACCAGCTCAAGGAATTCCTCGCCGACATTTTCCGGCAGTTGGATGCGATTGAGGACGGAACCGAAGTCAAGGGATCGTAGCTCGAAAGCGGATGACGGGCTGCGTTCGGCGCGAAGCGAAGAGGTCAGCCCCGGCGTCTTCAGCTTTGCTGAACTCGGTGATGCGTAGGTGGCCTGCCCGTCCACCTTCGAAAGGCACGGGTCAGCGAAGCCTGGTCTGAATATCCCAGTTCGGCTGCGATTGCTGCAATCGTGAAGTCTGTCTCATGCAGCCGTCGTTGTGCTTCATCATGGCGAACCTCTGCGAGGAGCCTGGAATAACTTGTAGCCTCGCTTGCCAGCTGCCGCTGGAACCTCCGCACACTGATGCCTGCGACGGCTGACAATCTCTCGATAGAAGGTGTCTGGCCACATTCAATCATCGAGACTAGAAAGTTTCGCACTGAGCCGGAAAGGCTACCATCGCCACGCAAAGGGGACTGCTCGAGAAGGGGGCGGCCCTGGGTGCGAGGCCTGGCCACACTGTTGAACCGACGATCCATCATCTGATTGTCAACCGTGATCGAAAAGCCATTTGACCTCGTCTCGACAAGCCCGGCGCCGAACCACTGGCCCAGATGCTTCAGGCCGAATTCTGGATGCGGAGGAAGCTCGATCCTCGCAAAGCGCAGACGGGCTCTGCCATCAAGCCCACAAATTCGGTGCACCATTGCTGCGGCATATTGCAGAAGGAAATGGTTGGTCGCCGCATCGAACCTATGCGAGAAAAATTCTCTCACAATTGTGGTGTTCCCTTTCCTCTCCACCGATACCTGTTCATGCGAGCAGTAGAACGGCAAGGCGGGGATGATGTGCGCCAGCGCTTCGCGCGGCGTCTCGCTTCCAAGGGCAACTTTTCCGAGAAATGCCAGCTCGAGATTGTCTGCTTCAAAGACAATGCGGCATGGCAGGTCTGGCCCGGCTTCGTACGCAGCGGTGCGCAGCAGGGAGGCAACAAGCACAAGCGGCACTGGCCGATACGGGCATGAAGGCAGATCCTGTGGAAGATCGGCCCTTCTGAGCGCATCTTCCACCGGCACTCCGTGGCGGGCAAACCAGCTAAGCGCGGGAAACAGGGCAAAGCCGCGAATCAAAGGAATTGTAATCGACATCGGACCGAACGAGGTTTTTTCTAATGGAAGGTTGGGGATGGGGTTAGGCCATTTTTTGGCGCCTAATGTCAAACGTCGCCTTGGCAGCCTGATATAGGGTTGTGCCAAATGTCCGACACTCGGCAGCATCAGAATCTCGGCGTTTGATGGAGTATTAGCCCAATGTGCACAGTCAAGCCGTTCGCAACGATCGCGGTGTTGAGTTTGTTCTGGTCAGTTTCGTCTCCGGGCGCGATTGCTCAGGAGGTCACCGGAGTATTAGGTTCACCGGAGGCCACGACCACGATCGATGGAAAGCAGCTCCCGCCGCCCGATCCGGCTTTTGGCGGGGTAATCAAGGAGCGGGCCGACCAGTCGACTCCATGGTGGCCGCCCCGCATCGTGCCGCCGAAGAAGGCGCCGAACATCCTCCTGATCATGACCGACGATCAGGGTTTCGGCGCTCCGGGCACATTTGGCGGGGTCATCCCAACGCCGGCGATGGATCGCCTCGCAGCTCAAGGCCTACGCTACACGAACTTCCATTCGACGGCGATCTGTTCGTCGACCCGGGCCGCCATCATTACCGGCCGCAATCATCATTCGGTCGGCTTTGGCGTCGTCGGCGAGGCGGCGACCGGCTTCCCCGGATACGACTCGATCATCCCGAAGGACAAGGGCACGATCGGCAAGATACTCACGGAGAATGGCTACGCCACATCGTGGTTCGGCAAGGACCACAACACGCCCTTCTACGAAGCCACCCAGGCGGGCCCCTTCGACCATTGGCCGACGGGCTACGGATTTGAGTATTTCTACGGCTTCGTCGGCGGCGACACGAGCCAGTGGCAGCCGAACCTCTTCCGCAACACGGCCGCCATTTATCCCTTTCAGGGCAATCCCGGTTGGAACCTCGAAACCGCCATGGCCGACGACGCCATCCAGTACATGAAGCGGATGAAGGAGACCGCGCCCGAAAAGCCGTTCTTCGTTTACTACGTCCCCGGCGCCACCCATGCGCCGCACCATCCGACGCCGGAATGGATCGACAAGATCGAGGATATGCATCTCTTCGACGACGGCTGGAACAAGCTCCGCGAGACGATTTTCGCCAACCAGAAGCGGCTCGGCATCATGCCCGAGAACGCCGAACTCACGCCCTGGCCCGACTCGATCCCGGAATGGGATACCCTCGACTTCGTGCAGAAGAAGCTCTTCATCCGGCAGATGAACGTCTACGCTGCCTACCTCGCCTATGCCGATCACGAGATCGGCCGCGTCATCCAGGCGGTCGACGATCTTGGCGAGCGGGAGAATACGCTGATCTTCTATATCGGCGGCGACAACGGCGCGAGCGCCGAAGGCGGGCAGAACGGAACCCCGAACGAGTTCACCTTCTTCAACGGCGTCACCGTGCCGGTGAAGGACCAGCTCCTGTGGTATCCGTTCTGGGGGTCGGACCGCACCTTCCCCCACTTTTCGGTCGGCTGGGCCTGGGCGATGAGCACGCCCTTCAAGTGGGTGAAGCAGGTCGCGTCGCACTTCGGCGGAACCGCGCAGGGCATGGTCATCTCCTGGCCCGGTAAAATAACCGACGAGGGCGGCATCCGCCGCCAGTTCGGGCACGTCATTGACATCGTGCCGACGCTCCTCGAAGCGACCGGCATCCCGGCGCCCCAGTCGATCGACGGGATCGCGCAAAAGCCGATCGAGGGCACCAGCCTCGTCTACACCTGGGACAAGGCCAATGCCGAAGCGCCGACACGACACACCACCCAGTATTTCGAGATGCTCGGCAATCGTGCGATCTATCACGACGGATGGGTCGGCTTGACTGTTCCTGCAACGATTCCCTGGGAGGCCGGCACGGCGACGCCACCCGACGTGATTACCGGCTACAAGTGGGAACTCTATCACGTCGACAAGGACCCGACCCAGAACAACGACCTTGGCGCTGCAATGCCGGAAAAGCTCAAGGAGATGCAGGATCTGTTCTACTCCGAGGCCGCGAAGTATCAGGTGCTGCCGCTCGACAACTCGACGCTCGCACGCTTCATCACGCCGCGCCCGGCCCTGACGGCCGGGCGGAAAGTGTTCACCTAAACGGGCGAACTCAGCGGCACGCCAAATAGCGGCGCACCGAACATCCTCAACACGTCCGCCACCATCACCGCCGAAGTCGAGATTCCGAGAGGCGGCGCCGAGGGGATGATCGTCACCGACGGCGGCAGGTTCGGCGGCTACGGGCTGTTCTTGACCGAGGGCGGGGTGTTCGGCCTCGACAAGGGCAAAGTGGTGTTCATCTACAACCTCCTCGACCTCAAGCGCACCATCTGGGAGGGCCCATATCTCGAGCCCGGCAAGCACACCATCGTCTTTGACTTCAAGTCGGACGGTCCCGGTCTCGGCAAGGGCGGCACCGGAACGCTGTCGGTGGACGGTGCGGTGGTAGCGACCAATACGCTCGAGCACGGCACGCCGATCATGTTCCCCGAAGACGAGGACTTCGACGTCGGGCTTGATACCCGCACCGGGGTGGCGGGCGTTGAGCATCGTTATACTGTGCCGTTCAAGTTCACCGGAACGATCGACAAGCTGACGGTCGAGCTGAAATAGCCGAAGCACGGCCTAACCCAATCGAGTTCCCGACCTAACTCGAGAGTCGCATCGCGAGCCCGACGGCGAGCGCCTGCGCAAGACAGAGCGACGAGGCAAGCGATCGGAAACCCTGAACCTCCGCCTCTTTCACGTCGAAGACGATTTCGGCATGGCGCGCG
>JAEUMG010000065.1 GCA_016793355.1 Hyphomicrobiales bacterium | reverse complement strand
GCCCACTTCCGTATCACCGATCGGGGGCGCGAAGTACTTGAAGAAAGTCCGGCACGGGTGGATGTAAACTTTCTTTCGCAGTTCCCCGAGTTTCTCCAGTTTCGCGAGCGGGTAAACCCGGAACGGGACCAGACGCAGTCATCCACCAGTAACTCGGAGCCGTCTTCTGCTGCGATTCGGACTCCTGAAGAGGAGATGAGAAGTGCTTACAGACAACTCAATGGCGCTCTGGGCCAAGATATGCTGGACAGAATTCTGCAAGCGCCTCCAGTTTTCTTCGAGCGCCTAATCGTTTCGCTCCTGCTTGCGATGGGTTATGGCGGGTCCGCCAGAGAAGCGGGGAGAGCAATCGGGCGCTCGGGCGATGACGGAGTCGACGGAGTGATCGATCAAGATCTCTTAGGTCTGGATAGGGTATATGTTCAGGCCAAGCGCTATCAGCCGCACATAAGCATCGGCCCCGGCGCAATTCGTGATTTCTTTGGCAGTTTGGACATGCATAAGGCCTCGAAAGGGATATTCGTCACCACTTCAGGATTCTCATCAAGCGCTGTTGAAACTGCGGAACGGCTGGGCAAGAGGATTGTGCTTATCGACGGGGAACAGCTTACGAAGCATATGATCCGATTCGACGTTGGATGTAGGCCCGAAGAGACGCTCACGATAAAGCGGATCGACGAAGAATTCTTTGAATAGCACATTCGTCGCGAGACGCTCCGCTTGCGAACTCAGACGATCTCCCGGAAGGCTGCAACCACGGCCTCGGCGAACTTCGGGTCGTTGATTTCCAGGTCGAGCGAGACAAGCCTGCGGTTTGCCGCGGGCTTGAATGTCGCCTCAAGCGCCGCGAAGAGGGCCTCATCGGCTTGCGGGTCGTGAAACGGTTTGCCCGGCGCATCGATCAGCGACACGCCCTTGCGCGGCAACAGGAAGCGCACCGGCCCTTCCATCCGGTTGAGCCGCTCCGCGATCCAAGTGCCCATCCGCGCATTTTCTTCAGCCGTGGTTCGCATAAGCGTCACATGCGGGCCGTGGACATAGAGATTGCGCCCGGCGTAGTGCGCGGGAACCGTGCTCTTTGCGGCAAAGTTCACCATGTCGAGCGCGCCCGCCGAGCCGACATAGGGTGTCCTGGTGCGGATGACGGCGCCGAGGCGGTCTTCACCGGCCGAGAGAATGCCGCCCATCAGGAGATCGGCGATTTCCGTCGTCGTGATGTCGAGCACGCCGACGAAGGCCCCGGATTCTATCAGCTTTTCGAAGGATTGCCCGCCGGTTCCGGTCGCGTGGAAGACGAGGCAGTCATATTGGCCTTCGAGCTGCCTGGTGACCATCTGGACGCAAGGGGTGGTTACGCCGAACATGGTGAGGCCGATGGCCGGTCGCGCCGTCGCCCGCGCCGGAAGCGCGAATTCCATCATCCCTGCGAGCGCATGGGCGGCATTGGCGAGGACCTGTTCCGATATCCGGTTGAGGCCTTGAACATCGGTGACCGGATACATCATGCAGATATCGGCCGGCCCGACATAAGGCGCGACATTGCCGGAGGCGAGCGTGGAGACCATGAGCTTCGGCACGCCAATCGGCAGCGCGCGCATGGCGGGCGTCGCGAGCGATGTGCCGCCTGAGCCCCCGGCCGAGATCAGGCCGCCCAGATCAGACCGCGTCTGGACGAACTGTGCAAAGGCTTCGCTCATGGCGATGATCGCACTGCCGCGATCATTGGTGAAGACGGCCGCGCGACCGCCCGGATGATGTACCGCGACCGTTTCGGCGGAAATGTTGGCGCCGTCGCCCTTGCCTGAAGTCGAGAGATCGACGGTGAGCACGGCGATGCCCTGCGCCGCGATCCGGTCGCGCAGGAATTCGTGTTCGGCGCGCTTGGTATCGAAAGTGCCGGCGACATAGGCGACGGATCGGGGTCGGGTCATTTCAGCCTCCCGCGCCGACGCGACGCTGTTTCCGGTCGCGCATGATGAGTTGTGCGGCAATGAGCAATGTGAACGAGGTCATGAGGACGATCGTGCCGATGGCATTAATCTCGGGCGTCACCCCGCGCCGGATCGATGAGTAGACATAGATCGGCAGCGTGATGTCGGAGCCCGCGACGAAGAAGGCGATGACGAAGTCTTCGAACGAGAAGGTGAAGGCGAGCAGCGCCCCGGCAATGATGCCGGGCAGGAGCAATGGCAGGACAACCTGGCGGAATGTGCCGAGCGGCGTGGCGTAGAGGTCCTCGGAGGCCTCGACAAGGCTTCGATCCATGCCGGCGAGCCGCGCGCGTACGATCAGGCAGACGACCGCGATATTGAAGAGCACATGCGCCGCGATCACCGTCCACATGCCCATCTGGAATCGGAAGGCGAGCACCGCCTCGACAAAGGGATTGATGATGTCGAAGAGCGTGACGAAGGCGACAAGCGTCGCGATCCCGATCACCACGCTCGGCACCATGATCGCGATGTAAATCAGGCCGTCGAAGACATTGCGGCAGAGTCCTTTGACGCGCTGGAGTCCGAGCGCTGCCAATGTGCCGATGACGGCGGAGATGAGCGCAGTTGCGCCCGCTATTGTCAGGCTGGTCAGAAGGGCTTCGACAATCAACGGATTGCTGAGCGCCTTGCCATACCATTCCGTCGAAAAGCCTTGCCAATCCATCGCATAGCGGCCGGAATTGAAGGAATAGATGACGATGATCGCGATCGGCGAATAGAGGAAGATGTAGATGAAAACGACATAGAGGCGAAGCGCCTTCATACCACCGCCTCCTGCCGCAGATTGGACTGGCGCAGCACGAAACGCATGTAGAGAAAGATGGCCACGAACATGATGGCACAGAGCGATAGCGACAGCGCTGCGCCGAACGGCCAGTTGCGCGACTGGAGGAAGAGGTCGACGAGCGCATTGCCGATGAAGAAGACTTTGCCGCCGCCGAGGAATTGCGGGAGGATGTAGTCGCCCATCAGCAGGATGAAAACGAGCATCGAACCGGTGGCGACGCCGGGCAAGGACATCGGCAATGTCACTTGCATGAAGCTTCGCCAGGGCGTCGCGCCGAGGTCGGCAGAGGCTTCGAGCAAACGCTTGTCGAGCTTTTCAAGGCTGACATAGATCGGCGGCACCATCAAAGGCAGGAAGCCGTAGACGGCACCGATCAGCACGGCATAGGGCGTATTGATGATGCGTAAATCCGGAATCCCGATAAGCGCCAGCCATGACGGGATACCCTTTGACCCAAGGATCAGGATCCAGGCGTAGTAGCGCAAGAGCTGGCTCGTCCAGAACGGCGCCATCACCAGCACGAGGAGCGCGAGCCGCCAGCGCGGGTCGACCTTGACGGCCAGGAAATAGGCGATCGGATAGGCCGCAACCGCAGTCAGCAGCGTGGCAAGCGGAGCAAGTGTCAACGTATTGAGGATCGCCTTGCCGCGTGCCGGCAGATTGAGATAGTTGTCGAAGGTAAAGGCGGGAGAATAGCCCCCGGCCGGCGCCCGCTCACCAAAGCTGTAAACGATGATGACGATCAATGGCAGGATCAGCAGGAAGAAGAAGAACACCCCTGCCGGAGCCAGCAGTGCCGTCGTGACGAGACCCGATCTCTGCTGTGTTGTATTCACGCCACATGGCTCCGCCCCTTGCCGTCACCCCGGCGAAAGCTGGGGTCCCCTGAATCAGTGTAGCAACCGCAATGGCTCAGGGGATGCCAGCTTTCGCTGGCATGACGGAATAGGGAGGCTGTAGCGCGCCTGCTCAACGTGCCTTTCTCGATCAAGCAGCCTTGAAGCGCGCCATGATCTCGGCACGCAGCGGATTGGTCAGCGTCGCCGCCGCGCCGAATTCGAGGTTGCTGAGGAGATCCTGCGCCGGATAGAGGATCGGGTTTTCGAGCATCGCCTTCGGCACCAGCGCATTGGTGCGCGAATCCGTCGAGGGATAGCCATGCGCTTCGACTTCGCGGGCATTCACCTCCGGCGTCAGGATGTAGTCGATGAAGGCATAGGCCGCATCCGGATTCTGCGCCCCCTTGGGGATCGCGTAGTAGTCAGTCCAGATCTCGCCGCCTTCTCTACCGAGCACATACTGCATTTCCGGAATGTCGCGATTGAGCTGCACGGCATCGCCCGTCCAGCATACCGACATCCAGGCATCACCATTGCGCATCGAGGGCTGATAGTCGGAATTGATTGCGAAGAGATGCGGTTTGACCTCGAGCAGCAGCTTTTCGGCATCCGCGAGTTCCTTCTCATCATTCGAATTGAAGGAGTAGCCGAAATATTTGAGCGCATTGCCGATGGTCGTGAGCTGATAGTCATGCACCATGGTGCGGCCGGTGAGTTCGCCCTTGGTCAGATCCCAGAATTCTTTCCAGGTCGTCGGATTGCTCTTCACGTTCTTGGTATTGATAACATAGCCGGTCGTCCCCCAGTCCTTCGGAACCGCATAGACGACTCCGTCTATGGTTCCCTCCGAGACGAAGCGCGGATCCTGCGTGGAAAGGTCATAGTTCGGCAGCCGCTTAAGATCGAGCGGCTCGATAAGCCCCAGATCCTTGTAGGTCGAGATCGTGTAATTGGTCGGAACGAACACGTCCCACCCGGTTCCGCCGGCCTGCAGCTTGGCCAGCATTTCCTCATTCGAGCCGAACACCGCGACGTTAATAGGTACGCCGGTCTTCTTGGTGAACTCGTCGAAATTCGCCTGGGCGAAATAATTCGGCCAGGTGGTGAAGTTCAGTGTGCCCGACAGGTTTTGCGCGAGCGCCCTGCGCGGTTTGAGGCCCGGTACCGCGCCCGCCATGACGGCGGTCGCAAGCCCAAGACCGGTCACACCCAGGAAGTGCCGGCGTGACACCGAACCCTTCTGGTAGCGGCGAAGTTCCTCCAGGAACGTCTTGGTCGAGATCGTATCAGTCATCATAACCTCCCTAACATGAGCGCTTCCTGCGCCCTTAAGCTTGTGCGGCAGTGCTTCTCAGCACCAGCGCAGCCTTCGGTCGCCATCCGACCGAAACCGTGTCACCCGTGGCAAAGCGATCACCCTGATCGGCCTGTCGCGGGATGAGAACCAGAAATTCGCCGAGCGTTGCGTGCTCGACCAGATACTCGATGTGCTCACCGAGAAAAATGCGGTTGCGCAAGACAACCTCGAGCCGCGATGTAACATCGCCGGGCAGGTCGGCGGCTCTTCCAGCCATCACCATTTGCTCCGGCCGGATGCTGAGAACGATGGTCTCGCCGGCCCGCGGCACCGCGGCCGTCGTCGGCGAACGGCCCTGGGTTGCAAAGCCATTGGCAAGTGTCACCGGGATCGTGCCATTCGCGCCCGAACCGGCGCGCCCCGCAAAGAAGTTGGATCGACCGACGAAATCCGCGACATAGCGATCGACTGGCTCGTCATAAAGCTCGCGCGGGCTGCCGGCCTGCACGATTTTGCCGTCGCGCATGATGCACACTTGATCGCTCATCGACAGCGCTTCCTCTTGGTCATGCGTCACGAGCAGGAAGGTAATGCCGATATTCCGCTGCAGGTTCTGGAGTTCGATCTGCATTTCGCGGCGTAGCTTGCGATCGAGCGCCGCAAGCGGCTCATCGAGCAGCAGCACCGCCGGTCGGTTGATCAGGGCGCGGGCGAGGGCCACGCGCTGCTGCTGTCCGCCGGAGAGTTCCCATGTGCGCCGGCGCTCATAGCCGCCAAGCCGTACCATGGCGAGCGCTTCGGCCACCGCCTTCTTGACTTCGCTCGCCGGAGGGGCTGGCGAGCGCTGGCGCAGGCCATAGGAGACATTGGCCTCGACATTGAGATGTGGAAAAAGCGCATAATGCTGGAACACCATGTTCACCGGACGGCGGTAGGCCGGAACATGGGTCATATCCGCGCCGCGGATGAGAACCTGGCCTGTGGTCGGCTGCTCGAAGCCTGCCATCATGCGAAGGCACGTCGTCTTGCCGCAGCCCGAAGGCCCAAGAAGCGAGACGAAGGCCCCGCGCTTGAGGGCCATGTCGACACCGTCGACGGCGCGCACATCTCCATAGAGCTTCGAGACGCCGCGGAATTCGACATCCGGAGTATCTTCGTGGGCGGCGCCGGCAGGCGCTATGGCAGGAGAGAAATTCATTCAATAGGTCGGCGGGGCGATTGCCCAAACGACACGGGTTGTCGAACTGCCGGGATTGCGCGAGCGGTGCGCCTCCTCGCTCGAAAATGCAAAGCTGTCGCCGGCTTCCAGCACGAAATGCCGCTCGCCGACCCAGATTTCGAGGGTGCCCTCGAGCACCAGACCGGTTTCCTCGCCGCGATGTGAATAAGGTTCGCTGCCGCTTTCGGCGCCGGGCGGCAACTCGCACAGGATGAGCTCGAGCCCGCGGCTCAGATTGGGCGAGAGCAGGGAATCTTTGACGCCGCCATTGAAGGACAAGGCCCGTCG
>JAEUMG010000045.1 GCA_016793355.1 Hyphomicrobiales bacterium | reverse complement strand
GTCGCTTAACACTTCATTAACCCTGTTGGACGTTAAGCTTGACCGGTGGCCGGCCGCAGCCTTTGCCGCGCGCCGAATCGCTCAAGGCACGAAAATGATAGTGACCTGTCCCTCCTGCGCAACCCGCTATGACATGCCCGACCCGCATCTCGGCCCGGAGGGGCTGGCGGTCCGTTGCCGCGCCTGCGGCTATCGCTGGGTCGAAGGCCGGGCACTTCAGGTCATCGATGTCTCGCCGGCGCCGCTGCCGGTGCGGTACTCAGAAAGCGATCGCGAAGCCGAACGGCTGATCGAGGCGGCGCAGCTGGCGCGCGAGGCGTATATCGCCGATCGCCGCCGCAAGATTGCCGAACGCCGTGCCTGGGCCTGCTTTGCCGCGGGGCTCATCCTTCCGGTCGTCTTCCTCGCCTTCTATCCCGACATGGTGGTGCGTGCCGCTCCCGCGGCGGCGCGGCTTTATGAGAAGGCCGGAATCAAGGTCAATATCTACGGGCTCGAACTGCGCCGCGTGCAGCAGGAACATGCGATCGTCGACGGCGTCCGGGTGCTCGCCATCAGGGGCGAGATCGTCAATGTGTCGGATGTCGACCGCAAGGTTCCGGCTCTGCGCTTCGGGCTCAGAAGCCCGGGCGAAGGCGAGCTTTATGCCTGGACGGTCGAATCGGCGATGCGGCCGTTGCGGCCGGGCGAGGCCACGAGCTTTTCGACGCGCGTCGCCTCGCCGCCGGAAGCCGCGAACAAGGTCGAGATTCGCTTTGCCCGGCTCGATGAAATCGGCTCAAATGCCGCGCCATGAGCGCAATCACGATTGACGGACACGACATCGCCGTCCTGTTTTCCGAAGCCGACATCGCCCGGCGCATCCAGGAGATCGCCGGCGAAATCGCCGCGCGCAAGCCGCATCGGCTCCTGGTCGTGCCGGTACTCAAGGGCAGCTTCGTCTTCGCCGCCGATCTCATCCGCGCCATGCATCGCGCGCAATTGTCGCCGGAGATCGATTTCATGATGCTGGCGAGCTATCGCAAGGGAACCCGCTCGTCGGGGCGCGTCGAAGTCCTGCGCGACATCGAGGCCGATGTGAGCGAGCGCGACGTGCTGCTCATCGACGATATCCTCGAATCGGGCCGCACGCTCGCCTATGCCAAGGACCTGCTGGCCGCGCGCGGAGCGAAGCGCGTGCTCACCGCGGTGCTGCTCGAGAAGCCCGGCCATCTCGCCGCCAATATCGAGGCCGATTTCCGCGGCTTCGTCTGCCCCGACAAATTCGTCGTCGGCTATGGCATGGACATGGCGCACCAGTTCCGCGAACTGCCCTTTGTCGGGCATGTACTCAGGCCGGATTAGTCGCCGACCGTCTTGCCGTCCGTCGAACAGTTCAATTCCGTGCCCGCCGGCCATTCGACCGTGGCGTCATCGCCCTTGTTCCAGAAGACGATGCCATCATCGCCTTCATAGCGCGCGCCCGAGCCCGACATGCCCTGAACCAGCGTTACGGATTTTTCCGCGCCCGGCGCCATGCTCACGAGGTTCATGGTGGCGGGATCGGTCTCGAAGAAGGTGGCGTAGAAACTCGACTTTGCCGCATCGTCGCAGGCGAAGAGGAAGGTGCCGGTGGAGATCGGCGCAAAGCCGTATCTCGCACCCATTATGGCGATGCGGGTCTTGTAGCTTTCAAGCGCGCAGGCCCTGGGATCGTCCTGCTTTGCGCAGGCATTGCGGGCTTCGATCCATTTCTCCTGGCTTGCGCGCAATTCGGCCTGATCCGCGCCCGAGACCTGGTCCATCGCCTTCGCAAAATCGGCGGCGAGCCTCTTGTCGAGCCCCGCCAGCGCATCGTCGCCGCAGACCAGCTTTTCGACCTCATGCGTCGCCTTGCCGCAATCGAAACTCGGCTCGGCGGCAAAGCCCGCGGGCGAGAACAATGCGGCACATGCGGCGGCCGGAATGAAATACCTGATGATCGCCATGCGGTTTCTCCCTCAACCCGGCAAACTCTGCGTCGCCAGCGCGCCGCCTGTCAATTTTCGCGGAAACGGCAGGGTCTGCTAGATTGTCGGCATGACCGACCTCGCCCGCGCCACGGATTTCGGCTTCGCGCCCGAAAGCGACGTGCCGATCCCCTATATGCAGCGCACGCGCGATTATTATCGCGGGCTCGGCTATGATGCGCCTTACGAATGGGCGCATTATGCGGACGTACCTTTCGCGCCGTTAGAGAAGCCGCTGTCGCAGGCGCGCATTGCCCTCGTCACCACCGCCGCGCCCTACCAGCCCGGCAAGGGCGACCAGGGGCCGGGCGCGTCCTATAATGCGGCGGCGAAATTCTTCTCCGTCTATTCCGCCGCGACGGACAGCGATCCCGATCTGCGCATTTCGCATGTGTCGATCGACCGCAAGCACACGACGGCGGAAGATCAGGGAAGTTACTTTCCGCTCGCCGCCCTGCGCCGCGCCGCGCAGGCGGGACGCATCGGCGAAGTGGCGCCGCGCTTCCATGGCCTCCCCACCAATCGCAGCCATCGCGTGACGCTCGACACCGACTGTCCGGAGATCGTTTCGCGCTGCCGTCAAGACAAGGCCGATGCCGCGCTGCTCATCGCCAATTGCCCGGTCTGCCATCAAAGTGTCAGCCTTGCCGCCCGCGCGCTCGAAGCCGCCGGCATCGCCACCGTCGTCATGGGCTGTGCCAAGG
>JAEUMG010000024.1 GCA_016793355.1 Hyphomicrobiales bacterium | reverse complement strand
ACGATCGGATCGGCGCGGCCGAGAAAACCGAAGAAGGTCGCCCAGTCGAGATAGTCCCAATTGGCGTGGCGGTAATATTTCATACGGTCGGGCAGTTCCTGGAACCAGTGGCAGCCATTCTCGATGTAGCGCTCGAGTTGAACCGGGTTGGGCGCGCCCTTGCCGTTGAGCCCGCCGGTCGGACCGCGCCAGCCAACCAGCGGCCCGAGGCCGGGTGCGCGCTCGTGATTGACGATGTAGTCGGGATAGCCGCCGGGATAGCGCGGCGTGCCGTCATTGCGCACCATGCCGGGCAAGCCAAGCCGCGCGCCGAGATCGAGCAAGACATCCTGGAAGGGACGCACGTCGCGGTCGGGCTGCACGACGGGCTGGCGGATGGAATCGGCCGGGCCGTCAGCTTCCGAGATCGGTCGGTCGAGTAATGAGATACAATCCCAGCGTTCGAGATAGGTCGTGTCGGGCAATATCAAATCGGCGTAGTGGACCATCTCGGACGAATAGGCATCGGAATAGATGATGCGCGGGATGACATATTCGCCGGTCTTCTCGTCCCTGGCGGTCAGGTGCCGGATCGTATCCGGCACGTTCATCGCCGAATTCCAGCTCATATTCGCCATATACATGAAAAGCACATCGATCCCGTAAGGATCGCGCTTCGCGGCATTGGCGATCACCGTGTGCATCAATCCATGGGCTGCGATCGGCGCTTCCCAGCTATAGGCCTTGTCGATCCGCTGCGGCTTGCCGTCGGCATCGACGAGAAGGTCGCCGGGTGCCGTGACGAAGCCGAGCGGTGGTCCAGGCAAGGGCGAGTTTGGCTTCACCTGCCCCGGCTTGCCCGCAGGCCTTACCGCCGGCGGGGTCGGCTTCGGGAACGGCGCCTTGTAGCGATAGCCGCCCGGCACATCGATGGTGCCAAGGATGATCTGGAGCAGATGCAGGGTGCGGCAGGTCTGGAATCCGTTGGAGTGGGCCGAGATGCCGCGCATGGCATGCATCGAGACGGGCCGGCCGACAGTGGTCGGATGATACCGCCCGGCATAGTCGGTCCAGGGAATGTCGAGTTCGATCTGGTGATTGAACGCGACATCGGCGATTTCACCGGCAATGCGCCGGATGGTGGGGGCGGGAATGCCACAGCGTTCGGCGACGGATTCGGGCGCAAAATCCGACGAGAGGAAGCGCTCGGCGATCAGCTGGAAGGACGTCGTGACGCGCCGCCCGTCGGCAAGCGTGTATTCGCCCATGATCTTGGGCGAGGCATCGGGCGACAGCGCCGGCATGGCGCTTTGCGAGCGGCCGTCCCAGACGAGCGCGCTGCCGCTGGCATTGCGCACGAACAGACCGTGATTTGTCGATTCCGGATCGCGCAGGACAAGCCAGGTCGCATTGGTGTAGCGCGCGAGATATTCGAGATCGATCTTGTGCGCGGCGATCAGGCAATGGATCAGCGCGCCGGCAAAGAGGCCGTCCGTGCCGGGCGTGATGCCGATCCACTCATCGGCGATCGCCGAATAGCCGGTGCGCACCGGATTGACGGAAACGAATTTCGCGCCGCGCTCCTTGAGCTTGCCGAGACCGATCTTGATCGGATTGGAGGCGTGATCCTCGGCGACACCAAAAAGCAGGAAGTATTTGGTGTGCTTCCAGTCGGGCTCGCCGAATTCCCAGAACGAGCCGCCGAAGGTGTAGAGGCCGGCGGCGGCCATGTTGACGGAGCAGAAGCCGCCATGCGCGGCGTAGTTGGGCGTGCCGAACTGCGTCGCCCACCAGCCGGTCAGAGCCTGCGACTGGTCGCGGCCGGTGAAGAAGGCAAGTTTGCGCGGATCGGTGCTGCGCACTTCGGAAAGCCACATGGTGGCGGTGCGTAGCGCCTCCTCCCATTCGATCTCGCGGAATTCGCCGGAGCCCCTTTCGCCAACCCTGATCAGGGGCTTGGAAAGACGCGCCGGCGAATAGTGCTGCATGATGCCCGAAGCACCCTTGCCGCAGATGACGCCCTTGTTGACGGGGTGCGCCGGATTGCCGTCGATATATTTGACGGTGCCGTCCTTGAGATAGACCCTGATGCCGCAGCGGCAGGCGCACATGTAGCAGGTGGTGGTCTTAACCTCGTCCCAGGTTCGGGGAGATGTGTCGATCTGAGGCTGGACCATAAAACGGGCGATTCCTGCTGGCGGCGCAGCCTATATGATGGGGCCAGTGGCCGCCATAGCGCCAATGCGGCAGCGCCGAAGGAGCCAGGGATGACAAGCTTCGCCAGACACCGCATCATGGCGACCCGGAGGTGACACGGTGAAAAGAAAGGCTCTGATCCTGACTGCAATACTGCTTGGAACGACGGTTGCGGGCGCTCCGGCCCATGCCATCTGTTTCGATCCGCTCGGCTGTTCCAACACCAAACGATACAACACGCGCGATCTGCGCAAGCTCAATTGCGATGAATTGTGGTTCGTGCGCAACGCGATCCTCGACGACCACAATTACTGCTTCAAGACCGAAAAGGGCATTTCCGCCTTCGGCAATGACGGCTGCGCCTTCGACGACATCGCCGATCTGGAGCTGAACAGTTTCGAGCGCTTCAACCTCAAGGCGATCCAGCAGATGGAGCAGAACAAGCGCTGTTGAGCCGGACCGGTTTTGGTCCTATGATTGGTCCAGTTGTCAGGCAATGCCATGAGAGACTGGCTCGTCCATATCAAACGCAATGAGCACGCCAGTCTGCAGACGCAGATTCGCGAGGCGCTTGTCACAGGCATCCTCGATGGCCAGCTTGCGCGTGACGAACCCATCCCCTCGACGCGGAAAATGGCCAAGAATCTGGGCGTTTCGCGCAACACCGTGGTACTCGCCTACCAAGGCATGCTGGATGACGGCTATCTGATCGCGCGCGAGCGCTCGGGCTATTACGTTTCCGACAAGGCCCTCGAGGGCCCGGCCTTCTCCAGGCCGCGCCGGGCACCAAGGGCGGCGACGGCGGCCCAGGGCAGTGTCGGGTGGGAAGGGCGCATCCTGAAGCACCCGGCGGCACAGGAGAATATCAGCAAGCCGCTCGACTGGCAGTCCTATCCCTACCCCTTCATCTACGGGCAGGTCGACCACACGCTCTTCCCGATCGCGGAGTGGCGCGAATGCGCCCGCCAGGCGCTGGGGCGGAAGTGGCTCGGCTCCTGGACCAACGACACATGGGCCTTCGATGACCCCCTGCTTGTGGAACAGGTGCGGCGGCGCATCCTGCCACGCCGCGGCATCATGGCGGGCGAGGATGAGATACTCATCACGCTCGGGGCGCAGAACGCGCTCTATCTGCTGACCAGCCTGATGGTCGATGACAAGACCCGCGTGGCGATGGAAGATCCGGGCTTCCCCGACATGCGCAATCTCTTCCGGCTGAAGACAGAGAATGTCGCGCCGATACCCGTCGACGAGCACGGATTGTCGATCAATGAGGCGCTCGCCCAAAGCGATCTCGTCTTCACCACGCCGAGCCATCAGTTTCCGACGACCGTCACCATGCCGCTGGAGCGCCGGCTCGAATTGCTCAAGCTCGCATCGCAGTGCAATTTCGTGATCATCGAGGATGATTACGAGTTCGAGACCAATTACGTGAACGAGCCCTGCCCGGCGCTCAAGTCGCTCGATGATGACGGGCGCGTGATCTATGTCGGATCGCTCTCAAAGACCCTGTTTCCCGGATTGCGGCTCGGCTTTCTGGTCGGTCCCAAGACGCTCGTTGCCGAGGCGCGCGCATTGCGACGCCTCATGGTGCGCCACGCACCCAACAACAATCAGCGCACGGCGGCCCTGTTTCTCTCGCTCGGCCATCACGACACGCTGATCCGGCGGCTGCATCGGGCCTACCGGACGCGCTGGGAGATCATGGGTGCGGCGCTCGAGACATACATGCCGGCCTCGACGCGCATCCCGTCATTCGGCGGCACGAGCTTCTGGGTGAAAGGCCGCGACGGCCTCGATACCGAGGTGCTCGCCAGCGCGGCGGCGGCGAAGGGCATTCTCATCGAGCCCGGCCGGATCAATTTCGGAACGCCGTCACCGCCGCGCAATTATTTCCGCCTCGCCTTCTCGTCCATCGAGGACAAGCGGATCGAGCCAGGCGTGAAGCTGCTGGCCCAGACGATCGATGATGGCGTGACGCGCGCCTGATCCTATTCGCAGATGCGGTAGTTGCCGCTCTTGCCGTGAACGCCAAGGTCGAGATGGTAATGCGACGCGTGGGCCTCGTTCGAGCCGGGCCCGAGGACCGTGGTGAAATAGCCGCAGGCCGAGGTGCGCAGGGCCATCAGCATGCGGTAATGCGGGTCACCGGTATTGGCGACCTGCGCGATCGCGATGCGCGATTTGTCGGCCAGCACGATCTGGTCGATATCGACGGCGTTGCCCGAAGCATGCTCGCTGACTTTTGCGGTGGTGTCGCCATTGCGGTTGCGGCATTCGAATCCGGGGCCGGTCGACAGGCCGGAAAGCGCCTTGTCCCCCTGGGCTCTCACGACCGGGATGGCGACATCGGCCACCCATTGCGAAAATCTGCGCGCGAAATTGCAGTTGAAGATCGGCTTGCCGATGAAGGCCACCTCGTCGCCATCGGCCTTGATCGATGAAAGCTGCACTGCATTTTCGATCGTGCAGGGCGCGAAGTCCGTTTCGGCCGCCTGCGTGAAAGAGACACCGAGCCCGGCCAGATCGGCGCGGCAGGCAGCGGCATCGGCAGCGGATGCCTGACCGGCATCGGGTGTTGCGGGCGTTGGCGCCACAGGCTCAGCAGTTAGAGGCTTGGGCCCGGGAGCGGGCGGCCCGGGCTCCGGCGTTGCGGCCATGTCAGGTTTCGGTTCGGGCGCCGGCGGTTCGGCGGACTGGGCAAGATCGGGCTTCGGTTCGGGCTGTGGCGGCTCGACCGCGCCGGGCTTCGGTTCGGGTTCCGGCGGTGGTGACTCCGCCGCCGCTGCCGTTTCTGGTTTGGGTTCAGGCATTGGCGGCGGGGCATCAGGAGTCCTGGAGGCATCCGGCTTCGGCGGCTCGTTCGATGTCGCGACCTCGGACGCCGTCGACTTTGCGACGGCCGGCTTCGCTTTGGGAACCGGAACGACAGCCGTTGCGACCTTGGGTTTCGGCGTCGGCACCACCGTCCTTGTGGCGGCGTCGGTCTTTTTGGGTTTCCTGATCTTCGAGCCCTTCGCCGGCTGGCGGCCGGGACACATGCTTTCCATTTCGAAGAAGCAATATCTCTTGGTGGCTGCTTCGGCGGGAAGCCCGAACCACAGCAGGGACGCCAGGACCAGAAGAACGGCCGTGCCGAACCTCGACATACCTTAACCCTCATGCATGGCGCGCAATCGGCCATGCGCCGCACCGCTTCCGTCCCTAGCGCGGTTCGTCTAAACGCCTCACACCGTGACAGCTTTCCGCGCGCCAGACAATAAGCCTCTTGCCATGCTTGCAATCTGCGGCGGCGTGGCGATCGCCTCTACCATGGATGCGATCGTGAAATGGATCAGCGGCACCTATCCTCTGCACGAAGCGCTCATCATCCGTTCGCTGGTCGCACTACCCCTGGTGATATGGATTGCGCGGCGCGCGACCGCGCGGCCCAACTTCTTCGATCGCCATACGCCGCGCTCGCTCTTACGCGGTCTGATCCTGTGTAGCGCCTATATTGCCTTCGTACTTTCGATCGCCACCATGCCGATCGCGGATTCGGTCGCGATCTATTTCACCATGCCGTTCTTCGTCGCCGGCCTTGCCTATCCGGTGCTTGGCGAGCGCGTGCAGTTGCATCGCTGGCTGGCGATCATCGCCGGCTTCGTGGGCGTCATCATCATGCTCGACCCAAGTTCCGATGTATTCGAACCGGCGGCCTTCTTCGCGCTCTACTCCGCCTTCGGCTACGCGCTTGGGCAAATGATGGGGCGCGACATCGCCCGGCATGTCCCGCCGACTGTCATGGCCTTCCACCAGAACATCGTCTATCTCGCCGTTGCCGCAGTCCTCGTCGCAATCAGTTACAGTTTCGATTTCAGCGGCGTCACCCATAAGAGTCTGAGCTTTCTGCTGCGCCAGTGGGTCATGCCCGCCTGGTCCGACCTGCTCCTCATGTGCCTGCTCGGTGCCATGGCCTCCTGCGGCATGATCCTGTTCGGCACGGCCTACAAGCTCGCCGAATCGAGCTTCGTCGCGCCGTTCGAATACTCGTCCATGATCTGGGCGGTGCTGTTCGGGTTCCTGCTGTTCGGCGACATACCGGGGCTCCATACGGTGGCCGGCGGTATTATCGTCATTTCCGCGGGACTCTTCATGCTGTGGATGGATCGTGCCCGCGACCGCCGGCAGCCGCAGGGCGCCTGATGCCCGAGGGGTTGCGGCGGCCTTGCTGCCCCGGCTATAAGGCCCGCCGACGCGGCTGATTTTTGGCAGTTTCCTGGCACCGCGCGGAGAGGTGAACTGGTTCTACTGAGGGCCGGCTCTGAACATTATCCAAGCTGAACAGATCGCAGGGTGGTTCCGCCGGGGGCCGCCCTTCATGGAGTTAAGACATCATGCTCATCGGCGTTCCGAAAGAGATCAAGAACCACGAGTACCGGGTCGGCCTGACGCCGCTTTCGGTGCGCGAGGTCATCCGGCACGGCCATAGCGTGTGGGTCGAGGTCAATGCGGGACAAGGCATCGGCGCAACCGACGAGGACTACAAGCAGGCGGGGGCGCAGATCATTCCGACGGCGGCGGAGATCTTTGCCAAGGCCGACATGATCGTGAAGGTCAAGGAACCGCAGGCCGTCGAACGCAAGATGCTGCGCGACGGGCAGATTCTTTATACTTATCTGCATCTGGCACCCGATCCCGAGCAGACCAAGGATCTCGTCAAGTCCGGCGCCATCTGCATTGCCTATGAGACGGTCACGAGCGCCCGCGGCGGCCTGCCCCTGCTTGCGCCGATGTCGCAGGTGGCGGGGCGCATGTCGATCCAGTGCGGCGCGCATAGCCTCGAGAAGGCGCAGGGCGGGCGCGGGGTGCTGCTCGGCGGCGTGCCGGGCGTGGCGCCGGCGAAAGTCGTGATCCTCGGCGGCGGTGTCGTCGGAACCAATGCCGCGGCCATGGCGCTCGGCCTCGGCGCCGATGTTGTCGTGCTCGAGCGCAGCACCGATCGCATGGAAGAACTCGTGGCGCGCTTCGGCACGCAGCTCAAGACGCTCTACTCCACCCAAGGTGCCGTCGAGGATGAATGCGCCAATGCCGATCTCGTCATCGGCGGAGTCCTTAT
>JAEUMG010000020.1 GCA_016793355.1 Hyphomicrobiales bacterium | reverse complement strand
AAATTCATCACCCCGGAAGAACTCGAAGCCTGGCTCCTCGGCAACAATCTGGCGATCCGCGACCGCACCGGCGTCGTTTACAATCCGCTCTCGGGCGAATGGCGGCAGTCGCGCGACATGGCCGTGAATTACATGATCGTGGCACAAAAACCGTCAAATGCCGGTTGATGTCAGTTGCCTTCCTCGGGCAATAGCGGGAGAGGGTGAATTTCGATCCCCTCTTCGACCAGAGCCTCGGCGTCCTCGCGCGTTGCTTCTCCGTAAATTCCGCGCTGCTCGGTTTCCTTGTAGTGGATGCGGCGTGCTTCCTCGGCAAACTGGTCGCCGACATAGTCTGCATTCTTCTCCACATGCTTGCGCAGCTCGCGCATCATTTTGATCAGCATCTGTTGGCGCGGATCGACCGGGCCGGTGAATACGCGGGCCGGCTCTTCGGACTTCTTGTTTGACTTGGCGGGGATGCCCGGTGCCATGAGCTGCTTCGACACCTTGTGTGAATCGCACACGGGGCAGGCGACGAGGCCGCGCTCGGCTTGGCTGTCATAGGTGGATGAATCGCGAAACCAGCTGTCGAAGCTGTGGCCCTGGTCGCAGACGAGATCGTAGCGGATCATGATAAATCATTAGCTAGCAACGGGCTTTTCGGCTTTCAAGGGCGCGGAATCCGGCTCTCGCCAGGCAGGGATTCTCGCCCGCGCCTCGTCGACAGCCGCTCGATCCAATTTCGCGAAGACGATCCCCGGCTCTGTTCCTGCGTCAGCTTCGATGACTCCCCACGGCGAAACCACGAGACTGTGTCCATAGGTCCGCCGGCCGCTCTCATGATGGCCGCTCTGGGCAGGCGCCAGAACATAGGCGCCAGTTTCGACCGCGCGCGCGCGCAGGAGCACATGCCAATGAGCCTCTCCCGTCGGCACCGTGAAGGCCGAGGGCACGGCGATGAAGTCCGCTCCCTGTTGAGCAAGCTGTCGGTAGAGAGCGGGAAACCGCACGTCATAGCAAATGGTCAGCCCGAGACCGCCCCAGGGCGTGGCGACGATCGGAGCAGCCTGACCTCCGCAATAAGCCTCCGACTCCCTGATGCGCTCGCCGGTCGGCAAATCGACATCGAAGAGATGGATCTTGTCGTACCTCGCAAGCCGCTGGCCATCGGGCGCAAATAGCAGCGAGCGGTTGACCAGCTTGCCGTTCTCGCCCCGCAACGCCAGCGAACCAATCAACAACCACACATTGAGTTCGCATGCGCAGGCAGCGAATGCCGCTACTCCCGGATCCTCATCCTCTGGCTTTACAACCGACTTGAGCCGCGGCCGATCGGGCTCGATGACGTTCGTCATTTCGGGCGTGAGCACGAATTGCGCGCCTTGCGCCGCCGCCGCGCGAATTAGGCTGGAAGCCTCGGCGATATTCCGTTCAACGTCGCGGCCCGAGCACAATTGCAGGAGCGCGCAAGTAACAGGCACCGTATTTCAGCCGATCAGTAGCGCGTCCAGGCGGCCCTGACGCTCAAGTTCGTGGAGATCGTCGCTGCCCCCGACGTGCTCGCCGTTGATGAAGATCTGCGGAACCGTGCGACGGCCATGCGCTCGCTCGCTCATCCGCCGGCGCCCTTCCGGATCGCCGCTCACGTCGATCTCCTCGAACTGCACATTTTTCCTGCGCAATAACGTTTTGGCCGCGATGCAATAGGGACAGTAAGGCGTCGTATAGACTGTAATCTTGGTCATAGTAGATGCGTCAAATATGTAGCCTGCGCGGTTCGAGGACAAGGGCGAAGGTCAGAATGTCAACGGACCGGGCACCCGCCTTTTGCAAGGCCTGGGTACAGGCCGAGGCTGTCGCTCCCGTTGTCATCACATCATCGACCAACAACACCCGCCGGCCTCCAACCTTGATCCGGTCTCTCTCCGCCACGATGAAAGCGCCACGGACATTCTTGCGCCGCGCCTCGTGATCCAGGCCGACCTGCGGCCGCGTCGCCCGCGCACGCTTCAGGATCAGCGGCTGGAACGCCTCGGGCCGATCTGCACAGAGACGCTGGGCGATCATGGCGGCCTGGTTGAATCGCCGCCGCCACAGTCGCAACGGGTGCAATGGCACCGGGATCACAAGGTCGCATTCGCCGAGGAATTGCGCTCCTGCCCTTGCCATCAGGCGCGTCATGAGCGTAGCCGCCTCGTGCCGATCGCGATATTTGAGAGCGTGCACGATGGGCTTGCTCGCTTCATCATAGGCAACCGCTGAGCGCGACCTCATCCAGGGTGGCGGATCGGCAAGTGCCGCGGCGCTTGTCTGCCCGAAGCCCGGATCGTAGGGGAACGGGATTCCCAGCCGCGGGCAGCACGGTTCTTCGATGAAGCGCAGGAGGCCCCAGCAAGCAGAGCAAAGCGAGGCACTTTCCACAATTGCGGCGCGGCAAACCAGGCAGTGCGGTGGAGCGAGGAAGTCGCAAAGCCATCGAGACACCATCCTGCCCGCGCGGCGAAGGTCCAGCCGTACGGGCTCTGCGCCAGTATCGATGTCGTCCGAAACCGCTTCGGCTGCCACTTTGACCCACCCGTTCCCATCGGAGCATAGTACGGCCCAATCCATCTGTCAGGCTCGCCACCGCACTATGAACGACATTTCCGGCCCACCATTGCTGTTCGACAGGCGCGCCGCCAGGCAATTCCGCCGGCGCGCGCTCTCAGCGGGCTTTCCCGATTTCCTCAATGACGTCATCGGTGCCGAAATGGCCGACCGTCTTTCGGAAATCTTGCGGGATTTCGCGACGGTCCTCATTCATCGCGCCCGTCCAGGCTCGCTTGTCGGCAAGCTCCGGCAGGCACGCCCTGCCTCCCGCTTTATCATCAGCGATGTTGTTTCCAATGCCGATGCAGAACTCGTCATCGATGAGGAGGCTCTCCCCTTTGCACCACAGAGTCTCGATTGCATCATATGGATTATGGGTCTTGAGCAACTCAACGATATCCCCGGTGCCCTCATCCAGATTCGCCGCGCTCTGCGGCCCGACGGCGTCTTTCTGGCCGCGGCACTTGCCGGCGACAGTCTCATGGAACTGCGTTACAGCTTCATCGCTGCCGAAAGCGAAATGGCGGGTGGTGTAAGCCCAAGAATCTCTCCGTTTGTCGACATTCGCGAATGGGGCGTGCTGTTGCAGCGGGCTGGCTTTGCATTGACCGTCGCCGATGCCGACCGGCTGACACTTCGCTATGCCGATGCGCTGGCCCTCATGCGCGAACTGAAAGCCTTGGGACTTTCCAATCCTCTCGTTTCGCGCCGCAGGAGTCTGTCGCGCCGAGACCTGATTGCCCGTGTGGCCGCGCACTATGCAGAACGATATGCTGATGCGGACGATCGGATCCGCGCCACGATCGAGATTGTATACCTTACCGGCTGGGCACCGCATGAAAGCCAACAGCAGCCGCTCAAACCCGGCAGCGCCAGGCAGCGTCTGGCCGACGCGCTCTCGACCAGAGAAATCATTTTAAAGTCAAACGATTAGAGCAGATCGATAAGATGCGGGATGAGCGGCAGATCGGCCGGGGGCATCGGATAGTCCCGCAATTTCAACGGCTTGACCCAGGCAAGTTCCTGCTTCTCGCGAGCGGTGACCGTGCCCTGCCACCGTCTGCATGCGTAGAGTGGCATGAGAAGATGAAAATCCGGATAAGAATGACTGGCAAAGGTGAGCGGCGCCAAACAGGCTTCGCTGACATTGATGCCCAGTTCCTCTTTCAGCTCGCGCAGCAGCGCCGTCTCGGGGCGCTCTCCGGCTTCGACCTTTCCTCCTGGAAACTCCCAAAGACCCGCCATCGCCTTGCCTTCGGGACGCCGTGCAATCAGCACACGGCCATCTGCATCGATCAATGCGACTGCCGCAACGAGCACGATCCGGGTCATGCGTAAGTAGCGCCGCTAGCTGCGGTAAGAACCATTGATATCGATGTACCGATGCGTGAGATCGCAGGTCCAGACCGTGGCCTTGCCACGGCCTACCCCCACATCGGCGGCGATGGTGATCGAACGGCCTTTCATGTGAGGCACGATCTCGGCTTCGTTGTAGGTCGGATCGCGCATCCCGTTCCTGGCGACTGAAACGCCGCCGATCATGATCCTGAGCCGGTCGCGCTCGGCCTTTTCGCCTGACTTGCCGATTGCCATGACAATACGGCCCCAATTGGCATCCTCGCCCGCGATTGCAGTCTTGACGAGTGGCGAATTGGCGATCGCCATGCCGATGCGGCGCGCCGCTTTGTCGGATTCCGCGCCCGTGATCGTGATTTCGATGAATTTCTCGGCGCCCTCGCCATCCTTCACCACCTGATGCGCAAGATCGAGACACAGGGCATCGAGCGCCTTCGCAAAGCCCTTGATCCGTGGATCGCGCTCATTGCGGATGGCCGGCGAGACAGCCCCCGCACGGCCCGACGCGAAGAGCAGGACCGTATCGGATGTTGATGTATCGCCATCGACCGTGATGCAGTTGAAGGTCTTGGCCGTGCTCGCCGAAAGCAGCTGCTGCAACACGCGGGCGGGCAGTTTCGCATCGGTGAAGAGGAAAACCAGCATGGTCGCCATGTCCGGCGCGATCATGCCCGAACCCTTGGCTATTCCGTTGATCGTCACGCTGCTGCGCCCGATCCTGGCCCTTACGGTTGCCGCCTTGGCAAAGGTGTCGGTCGTCATGATTGCGCGGGCGGCATCGGCCCAGGCATCCTCGCGCAAACGCGCCTTGGCCTCATTCATCGACTTGATGAGCGGTGCGGGATCGAGCGGCTCGCCGATCACGCCGGTTGAGGCCTGGAATATATGCGTGGTTCTAGCGCCGAAAAGCTTGGCGGCAGCCCCGGCGACTTCTGTCACCGTCTTTACGCCGGCTTTTCCGGTAAAGGCATTGGCATTGCCGGCGTTGACGACAAGCGCCCGAGCCTCGCCGCTCTTGAGCGACGCCGCGCACCAGTCGACGGGAGCGGAGCGGGATTTCGATGTTGTAAAGACGCCCGCAACTGACGACCCGGGGGTCAGCTCAGCAAGAAGGAAATCAGGCCGGTTCTTGTATCTGATGCCTGTTTCCCCGGTTGCCAGCCTGACGCCCGCAATCGCTGGCAGTTCCGCAAGCGCCGCCGGCGCGAGTGGAGAGCGCAAATGACCCGCCATGCCCCGCGTCCCCCGATTAGAGCACCGCCTATTGCGGTGCGGCCATATCCGATTTTCCACCCGAGCCGCTGTTTGCTTCGGGTTCCAAAGGCGCATCCCCAGCCGTCGGTGGCGGTTCGCCGCCAGCCCGGCCCTTGGCCCTGTCTCGGGCCTGTTGCTGGAGCTTCATCGCCTCTTCCTGGAACTTGACCAGATCGGGATCCTTGAGCTCGATCTTGGCCGCCTTGCGCAAGGCGATGATCTTTTCCTGCGTCTTTTTGCGCAGAAGCACGTTGCCAATGGCGACCTTCACCTGATCATAGGGCTGAGCGCCACCCATCTTTCGATCCTCAAGCAGGATCACGTGCCATCCGAAATCGGTTTTGACTGGCGCCGAAATCTCACCAACCTTGAGCGCGAAAGCAGCTTTGGAGAATTCCGGTACCATCTCGGCAGCGGTGAAATAGCCGAGATCGCCGCCATACTCCTTCGAGCCGTCAAGGCTGTATTTCTTGGCCACATCGGCGAATTTTTCGCCGGCATTCAGCTTCTCGATGATCTGCTTGGCTTCCGCCTCCGTCTGCACCAGTATGTGGCGCGCACGGACGCGTTCCGTTTCGGCGACCTTCGCTGATTCGGTGTCGTAGGCAGCCTTGATTTCCTCCTCGGTCACCGTCGGCTTGATTTTTTCGGCATAATAGGCGTCGCGGAGCGCCTTCGCCTGATACAGAGCCAAGCGCCGCTTGTATTCCTCCGATTCGGCAACGCCTTCCTTGACCCCCGCCTGGGCGAGAAGGTGCCGTTCCACGAGGTATTCCACGATGTAAGGATACCTGAGCTGCGGCGGTACGTCCGGCAGCTGGCCAAGAATGTCTTCGGCCGCCATTTCAACCTCGGAAACCCTGATTTCATGGCCGTTTACGATCGCCACGACCTTGTCTTCCTTGGGCCCGGCATCTTCCTTCGTCTGGGCAAGACTGCTTCCGGCCAGAAGGAACGCCGCCATTGCCGCGTAAACTAACGGCCTGGCTGAGTTTTTCATTACGGGCATTAAATCCACCGTCCCTGATCTCGTGCTTCCGGGCGGCCACTGCCGCAATCAGGCGCGCTCATTGGTCTCGAATTCGGGCAACAATATGCTCCCGTTGTCGCACAATCAGTCGGCCAAGCCGGAATTGGCGCGCACATTGGTGTGTTTGCGCGCCCCACGCAAGAGGCCTGGATAACCATTCTTACTTACAAGTTGACGCACGGGGTGCCATTGAAGTCGGCCGCGGACCGGCATATGTCAGGGCCGATCCGGTGCACCGAACAAATCGTGCGCGGCGGCAGGTTGCTCCGCCGCGTCATCTTATCTAAAAGGCGGCGGCTCCCGGCCAATGAGGATTTTCATCTATGCTGGCACTGCGGTCGATCGCGGCGAAGATTTTTGGCACCACCAATGACCGTAAAGTTGGGAAATATCGAAGTCGGGTCGCCGAAATCAATGCCTTGGAGCCCGAGCTTGCCGCACTCTCCGACGAAGACCTGAGGGCGCGGACGGCGCGCTTCCGCGAAGAATTGGCCAATGGCCGCGACCTTGATGATCTCCTGGTCGAGGCTTTCGCGACGGTCCGGGAAGCCTCCAAGCGCACCTTGGGCCAACGCCATTTCGACGTTCAGCTGATTGGCGGCATGGTGTTGCATGAAGGCCGCATCGCCGAAATGAAAACCGGCGAAGGCAAGACGCTGGTCGCAACCCTTCCCGTTTATCTGAACGCGCTTGAGGGCAAGGGCGTCCATGTCGTGACCGTAAACGACTATCTGGCGCGCCGCGACGCGGCCTGGATGGGTCAGATCTATCAATTCCTCGGCCTAACCGTAGGTTGTATCGTCCACGGTCTGTCCGACCGGGAACGGCGCCAGCAATATGCTTGCGACGTGACCTATGGCACCAATAACGAACTCGGCTTCGACTACCTTCGCGACAATATGAAATTCCATCTCGAGGAGATGGTTCAGCGCCCCCACAATTACGCAATCGTCGACGAAGTCGACTCGATTCTCATCGACGAAGCCCGGACCCCGCTCATCATTTCGGGTCCCGTCGACGATAAGAGCGAACTTTACAATGCCATCGACAAGTTCATACCCGATCTGACAGCAGAGGATTATGACCTCGACGAGAAGCAGCGCTCCATCACGTTAACCGAAAAGGGCAACGAGCATCTTGAACAGGTCTTGGGCGCGGCCGGCCTGCTCAAAGGCACCAATCTTTACGACGCTGAGAACGTAACCGTGGTTCACCATGTGAATCAGGCCCTGCGCGCCCACAAGATGTTCCAGCGTGACAAGGACTATATCGTCAAGGACGACCAAGTCATCATCATCGATGAGTTCACCGGTCGCATGATGCCCGGTCGGCGCTATTCTGAGGGACTCCATCAGGCGCTGGAAGCGAAAGAACATGTCGCCATCCAGCCGGAGAACCAGACTCTCGCCTCGATAACTTTCCAGAACTACTTTCGCCTCTATGACAAGCTTGCCGGCATGACCGGAACCGCGGCAACCGAAGCCAGCGAATTCATGGACATCTACAAGCTCGATGTCATCGACATCCCGACCAATGTCGCAGTCAGGCGCAAGGACGAGGACGACGAGGTCTATCGGACGGCGCGCGAGAAATATGCAGCGATCATCGAGGTGATCAAGGACGCTCGCCAGCGTGGTCAGCCGGTTCTCGTCGGCACGACATCGATCGAGAAATCGGAACTTCTCTCGGGAATGTTGAAGAAGGCGAACGTCGCTCATAGCGTGCTCAATGCCCGCTATCACGAGCAGGAAGCCCAGATCATTGCGCAGGCGGGCGTTGCCGGCGCGGTGACGATCGCCACCAACATGGCCGGTCGTGGCACCGATATTAAGCTCGGTGGCAATTTCGAAATGCGCGTGGCGTCGGAACTTGCTTCCATCACCGATCCGGAAGAGCGCCGCCGGCGTGAAGAGAAGATCAAGCAAGAGGTGGAAGAGAACCGTCAGAAAGTGCTTGATGCTGGCGGGCTGTTCGTTATCGGCACAGAGCGCCACGAGAGCCGGCGCATAGACAACCAGTTGCGCGGCCGTTCCGGGCGCCAGGGTGATCCCGGGCGTTCGCTCTTCTACCTGTCGCTCGAAGACGATCTCATGCGCATCTTCGGCTCCGAGCGGATGGACAAGATGCTGCAGACCCTGGGCCTTAAGGAGGGCGAGGCGATCATCCATCCGTGGATCAACAAGGCTCTCGAGAAAGCACAGCAGAAGGTCGAAGCGCGCAACTTCGATATCCGCAAGAATCTGCTCAAATTCGACGACGTGATGAACGATCAGCGCAAGGTCATCTTCGATCATCGCATTTCCATTATGCGCGGCGAGGATGTGTCCGAGACGATAGATGATATGCGCCATCAGGTGGTCGACGATCTCGTCTCCCGCTACATCCCCGAAAACGCCTATGCCGAGCAATGGGACGCGGCAGGCCTGCGCGACAAGCTGCGCGAGATTGTGGCTCTCGACGCGCCGGTCGAGGAGTGGGCCAAGGAAGAAGGTATCGCCGATGAGGAAATCCGGGAGCGGATTCGTACCGCCGTCGATGAGATCTATGCCCAGAAGCGTGAAAAATACACCCCCGAAGTGATGAAGCAGATAGAGAAGGCGGTGCTGCTCCAGACCCTCGATCATTTGTGGCGCGAACACATCCTCACCGTTGAGCATTTACGGCAAGTTATTCATCTGCGCGGCTACGGACAGCGTGACCCCCTCAATGAATACAAGACCGAAGGCTTCGCCCTGTTTCAATCGATGATGTCGCGGCTGCGCGAATTGACGACCTCGCAGATCATCCGCGTCGAGATTCAGCAGCGTCCAGCCGGCGACATGTTGCCCGGTGAGAACGACCTGCCCGCCATGGAAATGCATCATATTGATGCGACAACCGGCGAGGATGAGGCGGCTCTTGCGGCCCTTTTTGCGCCTTCCGCGGTAACCGGACCCTTGCGCGACCCGCGCGATCCCCGCACCTGGGGTAAGATTGGCCGCAACGAACCCTGCCCCTGCGGGTCCGGCAAGAAATACAAGCACTGCCACGGCGCCTTCGCCTGACCTTGGCGGGCAGACAGATCACTCAAATTTGCCAAATGTTTTTCGGCAAATCGAACCGGCTCGTTTAACGGAACGTGAAATTCTTTCCGGCAGTTTTCCGACGGGAACGGCTATTCGGGAAGGCGTTAGACCGATGTTAAAAGAGCGCGCGAAAGCCTTCATGGCCGACGAGAAGGGCGCTACCGCCATCGAGTATGGCTTGATCGCGGCCGGGATCTTTCTGGGTATCATTTCGCCGGTGGCCGCATTGTCGAGCAACCTGGACGCGACTTACCAACAGATCTTGCAGTATTTGATCGACACCAACGGCTAGCGCTTCCAGCCAGGGTTCTGACGCTTTCGGGGCATTTGCCGCAAGCCAGTCCGCCCTGACGGTTCCAATCGTTGCACAAATTAACCCGGTAGACTGCTGCCAATGGCGAGGAATTTGTCGCGCCGGTGCGCACGCAGCGCATCAGGGGCAAGTTCACGAAGGCTGTTGAGCGCGCGAGCAATCGCATCCCCGGTGGCCGCGACGGTTTCCGATGGCCCGCGATGGGCCCCGCCCACAGGCTCCGGGACAATGTCGTCGATAATGCCGAGCCTCTTGAGATCTTGCGCGGTAATGCGCATGGCGCTCGCCGCGTCCTTGGCCCGGCCGGCATCGTGCCACAGGATTGAAGCGGCGCCCTCCGGCGAGATCACGCTGTAAATCGCATGCTCGAGCATCAGCACGCTGTTCGCCGCGGCCAGCGCGATAGCGCCTCCCGAGCCGCCTTCGCCGATAATCACTGCCACCAGAGGCACGCCGAGGCCCAGACAGCAGTCGGTCGAACGCGCAATCGCCTCCGCCTGGCCGCGCTCCTCGGCTTCGATACCCGGATAGGCTCCTGCCGTGTCGATAAAGCTCACCACTGGCAGGCCGAAACGGTCAGCCAGTTCCATTAGCCGTACGGCCTTGCGATAGCCCTCGGGCCGCGCCATGCCGAAATTATGCTTGAGCCGCGATTGCGTGTCGTGGCCCTTTTCGAGACCTATCGCCATTACCGGAGAATCGCGGAACCGGCCGAGGCCGCCGATGATTGCCTGGTCATTGCCGAATTTGCGGTCCCCGGACAGGGGGCTGAACTCGGTTATAAGGCCTTGCAGATAGTCGATTGTATGCGGCCGATCTGGATGGCGCGCCACCTGTGCCTTCTGCCAGGGACTGAGATTGACATAGAGATCGGCAAGACTCTTCGCCGCCTTCTTCTCGAGGCCCTTGACCTCGTCCGAAATCGGCACTGAGCCTCCTGCGAGCGCCTTGAGCTCGGCGATTTTTCCCTCGAGTTCGGCGATGGAGGTTTCGAAATCAAGATAAGAGTGCATATGGTGGCGGCGCCAGAGCGCTGCTCCTTGTCAAAATGGGGCGCAAAGTGGCGGGCCGGGCCAGGGATGTCAATTGCGTCTTGCCAGCGGATGGTGGGTTGCGACGATCGCCTTAAGCCGATCCGCCTGGATATGGGTATAGATCTGGGTCGTGGAAATGTCTGCGTGCCCCAGCATCTGCTGCAAAGCCCGCAAATCGGCCCCGCCGGCAAGCAGATGGCTGGCGAAGGCATGGCGCAGGCTATGAGGCGACAGCGAGCCTGGATCAAGGCCCGCGGCGGCGGCGAGGCTCTTAAGTTCCAGGGCGAAATGCTGCCGCGTCAGATGACCCTGTTTGCCGTGCGAGGGAAAGAGCCATTGGCCCGGCGCTTCCACCTGCGCGCGCAGCAGTTTGAGATATTTGGCTACGATACCGGCAAGGCGCGGACTCACGGGCACCAGTCTCTCGCGACCGCCCTTGCCTTTGATCGTAAGGAAGCGCGGATCTGCGGATGCCGCCTGAACCGTCAGGCCGACCAGCTCCGAGACGCGCAGGCCCGTGCCGTAGATCAATTCCAGCAGGCAGTGCATGCGTTGCGCGCGGAAACCCGCCTTGCCGTCGGCCAGTGCCGCGTTCCGTTCCGCCGTTTCCAGCAGCAGAGTTACGTCCGCGACCGAAAGGCTGGTCGGGAGCGAACGATGCAGCTTCGGGCTCTCGACGGTTGTAGCCGGATTTCCATGGCTTATCCCTTCGCCGAGCAGGTATTTGTGAAACTGCCGGATTGCCGACAGCCGCCGGGCCGCCGTGGCGCGCGACACGCCGGCCGTCGTCAATCGCGCGAGGTAGTCGCGGATTTCCGGGCTCCCGGCGCGCTCAGCCGCAATTCCGCGCCCCGACAGGAAGCCACAATAGTCCTCAAGATCGCGGCGATAAGCGAGCAGCGTATTCTGGGCGGCGCCGCGCTCGGCACTCAACATTTCCAGGAAACCGTCGATATGGCGATAGCCGCGCCGGCCCGCTTCGACCTTACTGCTGGCGGATCCTCTCATGGGGCAGCGACCTGACGATCTCCGTCTGTTCCGGCGGGAAATTGGCGAGCGCCCACACGCCGCCATACACGGCACCAATTAAGCAGGCGAGGATTAACAGGAAACGAACGGTATCGGGCACGGCCTCACACCCAAGGACGATTCGCATTGTGCCCAATTGCATCGGTCCCGCCAAGACCTTGCCGCTGCGGGAAAAATCTTTGCGACAGCGACATCAACACGTTAGAACCCGCCAATTGTCAAAGCTAAGCGAAAAATGGCCCGTCGCTCCTTAAACAAGGAAATCGAGTTCGTGCGGAATCGGCTGGGCAATCACGCGATCGTTCTTGTCGGCCTGATGGGCGCGGGCAAGACAACGGTTGGTCGCCGTCTTGCCGAAAGGCTCGGCATCCCCTTTGTCGATGCCGATCACGAGATCGAACTTGCGGCCGGAAAGCGCATCTCCGAAATCTTCACCGATCATGGCGAAGCTTATTTTCGGGAAGGCGAGCGAAAGGTCATCGCCCGGCTGCTTGACAGCGGCGCTCAGGTTATGGCGACCGGCGGCGGCGCATTCATGAACGAGGAAACCCGCCGCCGGATTCGCGAACGCGGCGTTTCGGTCTGGCTGCGCGCCGATCTGGCCTTGCTTATGAAACGCGTCAGCCGTCGCTCCGACCGGCCGCTTCTCAACAGCGACGATCCTGCTGCCGTCATGGGGCGGCTCATTGAACAGCGCTATCCGACATATGCCACCGCCGACATCACCGTCGACAGCCGCGATATCCCGCATACCTCCATCGTCAAGGATGTCATCAAGGCGCTTGCCGACTGGACCCAATGGGATCGCCTGGATGAAACATGCTGAAATGGTGACCGAGCCCTCGAAAGTACATGTCTCGCTTGGCGAGCGCAGCTATGACATCGCCATTGGCCACGGTCTCCTTCCCGGCCTCGGCGCCCGGATCGCTCCGCTCCTGTCGCGGCCGCTGACGGCGATCGTCACCGACGAAAATGTCGCGACCCGTCACCTGCAGGCGCTCGAGGACTCCTTGCGCGCGGCAGGCATCAAGACTACCGCCATCATTCTCCCTCCGGGCGAAGCGACCAAGAGTTTCGACAAGCTGGCCGAGGTTTGCGACAGCCTGCTCGCCGCCTCGATCGAACGCCGCGACCGCGTTATTGCTTTCGGCGGGGGAGTGATTGGCGATCTGGCCGGCTTTGCCGCGGCGATTCTGCGCCGTGGCGTCGGGTTCATCCAGATACCGACCACGCTCCTCGCGCAGGTCGATTCCTCGGTGGGCGGAAAGACCGGCATCAACTCCAGACATGGCAAGAATCTCATCGGCTCGTTTCACCAGCCCGTCGCCGTCTTCGCCGACACCGCCCTCCTTGAAACCCTGCCGCGCCGCGAACTGGCGGCCGGCTATGCCGAGGTTGTCAAGTATGGCGCGCTCGGCGATGCCGGCTTCTTCCGGTGGCTGGAGGAGAGCGTCGATGGCATCTTCGGCGGTAACGCTGCCTTGCGCGGCCGCGCCGTCGAGGTGAGTTGCCTCGCCAAGGCGCGGATCGTCGCTGAGGATGAGACCGAGACCGGGGTGCGCGCCCTTCTCAATCTCGGCCACACATTCGGCCACGCGCTCGAAGCCGCCACGGGTTACTCTTCGCGCCTGCTTCATGGCGAAGCCGTTGCGATCGGCATGGTGCAGGCCGCGCGATTCTCCGAAGCCGAAGGCCATTGTCCGCAGGGCACCGCCGATCGATTGGCGCGGCATCTGGCCCGGGCCGGCCTCCCTGTCAGCACGGCGAACATTGCCGATGCGCTCCCTTCTCCCCCCGCTTTGCTCGAGATCATGCGCCAGGACAAGAAATCGGTGGGTGGCAAGCTAACCCTCATTCTCCTGCGCGGCATTGGCGAAGCCTTCATCGCCCGTAACGTCGATGAGCGCCGCATCGTCGCCTTTCTCGAGGAGGACCGCACCCGCCGATGACCTGGTCGCTGTGGCTGCTGCTTCTGGCGGCGCTGGTGTTTGCGGCACTGATGTCAATCACCCGTGCTTGCCTTGCCGCCGCAACGCGCAGCAGGCCTGCCGCGGCCGGACGCCATCACAGCCCCCGAGTCCGCGCCCTCGACAGCTTGCTTGCGCAACCGGACGCCCTCTTGTGGGCGCTCAAGCTTGCCGGCAATGCCGCAAAACTCGCCGCCGCCATGGCCGGCACGGCCCTGATTGTCGCCTATCAGGAAACGCGCTACCTGGCCCTTGCCGTCATCCTGTCGCTCGGCCTTCTTGCCCTGGCACCAATCATTGTCGAAGCGATAGCGAGCCGCCTCTCCGATCGCTTCTGCCTGCTGGCTTTGCCGCTTCTTGAACTCGTCGCCTCTCTCGCCAGGCCGCTTTACGGCTCTCTCAGGCGACTGCTCGCCGGCGCGCCTGGGGCTTCCCCCGCCAATGGCGCCGCCGCCATGAATGCAAGTCATACTTCGCCGGCATCCGTCGCGACGATTCACCCGCCGAGCGCCGAAGCCGCAAGAAAAGACAAGGCCATGCTGGGGGGCCTCCTCAATCTCAAGGAGCTGGCCGTTTCCGATGTCATGATCCATCGCACGAAGATGGTCATGATCGATGCCGCCTTGCCGCCGGACGAAATCATCGCCGCCGTGCTCAAGAGCGGGCACACGCGCCTGCCAATCTTCCGCGATCGGCCGGACAATATCCTCGGCATCCTCAATGCCCGCGACCTGCTTGCCGCCCTGCAGCATGCCAAGGGCGACTCGGCAAAGCTCGATATCGGGAGGATTGCCAAACCCGCCTGGTATGTTCCCGACACCCGTCCCATATCCGATCAGCTCAACGCTTTTCTGAAGCGAAAGACGCATTTTGCGCTCGTCGTTGATGAATACGGCGAGGTGATGGGACTCATCACGCTCGAGGACATTCTCGAAGAGATCGTCGGCGACATCATCGATGAACACGATGCCATGGCCAGTCGCGTCAGGCGCCACGCCGATGGCTCCTTCACCATCGATGGCGCGGCCCCCATCCGGGA
Source organism: Hyphomicrobiales bacterium (assembly GCA_016793355.1). Lineage (GTDB taxonomy): Bacteria > Pseudomonadota > Alphaproteobacteria > Rhizobiales > Aestuariivirgaceae > JAEUMG01. Next base: position 5,442 of record JAEUMG010000020.1, on the reverse strand, counting down.
CCTCAATCGCGCGCTCGACTGGGATCTTCCCGACGACGAGGCGACCACACTGGCCGGCCTCGTGGTGCATGAGGCGCGCATGATTCCAAACCCCGGCCAAACCTTCACCTTCCACAACTTCCGCTTTGAGGTCCTGCGCAAGCGCCGCAACCAGGTGACCCTGCTCAAGGTGACGCCCGAGAGGCGGCCGGCGGGTATCTCCTGAGGCCGTGCGTGCAAGACTTCGATCTCGCCATTGTCGGCGCAAGCTTTGCGGGTCTCCTTTGCGCCAGGGCCGCCGCGGCGCGCGGGCTGCGCACCGCGGTACTCGAATCGAAACGCCATCCTGCGGCACGCGTCCACACCACCGGCATTCTGGTCAAGGAGGCCGGCGAGGAGATTGACACACCGCCGCATCTGACCCGCACCATCCATGCCGTGCGCCTCTATGCGCCGAGCCTCGCCTCGATCGACCTCGCGGCTCCCGGCTATTACTTCCTCACCACCGATACGGCCGGCCTTCTGACCTGGCTCACAGACGAGGCCCGGCAGGCGGGCGCCGAAGTCCGCTGCGGCATCCGCATCGATCAGGCGACGCGTGAGCATGATCGCATCCTCCTGCCGCAAGCCTATCTCCGCGCGCGCTTCCTCGTCGGTGCCGATGGCGCCCGCTCGACCATCGCGCGTCTCTTTGGTCTCGGCCGAAACACGCACTTCCTCTTGGGCCTCGAGCGCGAATACCCGGACCTGCCCGAAGTCGATCCGGACTATCTTCACTGCTTTCTCGACACGCGCCTTGCCCGCGGCTATCTCGCCTGGGTGGCGCCCGCTCCCGGCTTCATGCAGGTCGGCCTTGCGACGAGCGGAGGCGCCAAGCCCGATCTCCAGGCCTTTCTTGACCACACCGAACATCTCTTCGGCTATTCGCGCGCTGAGATCAGTGAGCGGCGAAGCGGCCTCATCCCGTGCGGCGGACCCGTCAGTCCTGCCGGAGCGCCCAATGTCATGCTCATCGGCGATGCCGCCGGCCATGTCTCGCCGATGACCGGCGGCGGCATCAGGCTCGCCTTTCGGTATGGCCGCCGCGCCGGCCAGCTGATCCATGATCATCTGACGCGCGGCGGTCCGCGGCCTGATCTGGCGCTCGACGGTGAGTTGCCGTCATTTGCGCTCAAGTTCGCCATGCGCCGCGCGATGGATCTGGGACCGCCCAACTGGCTCTTTAATGCCGTCATCGCGACGCCTGCAATGCGTTGGGTCGCGCAGCGCATCTATTTCCACCGTCGCGCTCAGGCGGGCTTCGAGCTTCCTCCGCCCTCGTCCGGCGCATAGGCCTCGATCGCCAGCGCATGGACTCGCGTGGCAAGATCCTCGGCCAGCGCGCTGTTAATCATACGATGGCGCGCCACGCGGCCCTGCCCGGCAAATTGCGACGCCACGATTCGCACCCGGAAATGGCTCTCGCCCGATGGATGCGATCCGGCATGGCCTTCATGCAGATGCGACTCGTCAATGACCTCGAGCTTGTCCGGCCTCAGTTCTGCCATTAACTTTGCTGCTATCCGCTGCCCGACTGGACCTAACGCCACTTTTCTGTGCACTCCTGTCGCTTGCCGCGTCGCATCAAGACCGCCATATTCGCTGACATGAAGCTCGATTCAAAATATTTCGACAAGGTTCGCGTCAAGCCGGGGGAGGAACGCGCCACCCGCGACCGGTATCCGCCCTGCGACTGGGCGGGCTGCACCAAGCCCGGCCGGCACAAGGCGCCGCGTGGCCGCAATGAGGAAGGCAAGTTCTACAACTACTGCCTGGAGCATGTTCAGCAGTACAACAAGACCTACAATTATTTCGACGGCATGAAGGACGATGCCATCGCCGATTTCCAGAAGGCCGCGCAGACCGGCCACCGTCCGACCTGGAAGCTTGGCGAGAATTCCTGGTCGATGCGCAACGGAGGCAAGCGCCCCGACGCACGTTTGAACGGATTCAAGGACAGCCACGGCCTGTTTGGCAAGGACAAGAAGTCGCCGCGCGAAAAATCCGGCCGCGCCTTGCGCAATACCGAAGTCAAGGCGCTGCACACCCTGGGTCTGGACGAGAACGCCACCGCCGAACAGGTCAAGTCGCAATACAAGACGCTGGTGAAGCGGTTGCACCCCGATGCCAATAACGGCAGTCGCGCCAATGAGGATACGCTCAAGGCCGTCATTCACGCCTATGACCACTTGCGCTCGACCGGCTTTTGTTAGGTCCTGCCGGGTTACCGGCGGGCCCCTGCCGTAGCGCAGGCCGCGTCTGCGCGGCGCCCATGCCCACCAAGCTTGCCCCGCGCCCACTGACCGTCTACAAGCGCGGCGGACTCCATACACCTCCCTTATTACGAAAAGACGACCGCGATGAATGCGATGACCAACGGCGAAATGACCGGCCTCCCCGACATGAAGGTGTCGGTCCGCCAGCTTTTCGGTTTCGAATCCCCTCTGGAAGTGCCCGCCTATTCCAAGGCAAGCGAGCATGTTCCCGATCTCGATGAGGACTACCTTTTCAACCGCGAGACGACGCTCGCGATCCTCGCCGGCTTTGCCTATAACCGCCGCGTCATGATCACCGGCTATCATGGCACCGGCAAATCCACGCACATCGAGCAGGTCGCCGCCCGGTTGAACTGGCCGTGCATTCGCATCAATCTCGACAGCCACATCAGCCGTATCGATCTCATCGGCAAGGACGCGATCGTCCTGAAGGACGGCAAGCAGGTCACCGAGTTCCGCGAAGGCATCCTGCCCTGGGCCTACCAGCATAATGTTGCTCTGGTCTTCGACGAATACGATGCCGGCCGTCCCGATGTCATGTTCGTGATCCAGCGCATCCTTGAATCGACCGGCAAGCTCACCTTGCTCGACCAGTCGCGGGTGATCCGCCCGCATGCGGCTTTTCGCCTCTTCGCTACCGCCAACACGGTTGGGCTTGGCGACACGACCGGCCTCTACCACGGTACCCAGCAGATCAACCAGGCGCAGATGGACCGCTGGTCGATCGTCGCCGTCCTGAATTACCTCCCGCATGCACAGGAAAGCGGAATCGTGCTGGCCAAATGCAAGAGCTACGACACCGACAAGGGCCGCAAGACCATCGCCAACATGGTCCGCGTCGCCGATCTCACCCGCAACGCCTTCATGCAGGGCGACCTGTCGACCGTCATGAGCCCGCGCACCGTAATCACGTGGGCCCAGAATGCCGAGATCTTTAACGACATCGGCTTCGCATTCCGGGTCACCTTCCTCAACAAGTGCGACGAACTCGAGCGTTCTCTGGTTGCCGAGTTTTATCAGCGCTGTTTCGGCGAGGAGTTGCCCGAATCGACGGCGCATATCGCGATCTCGTAAGGAACGATGGCTGCCAACAGCGAAGGACCGGCCGGCGAATTCAAGCGCGCCCTGACTTTGGCGATGAAGACAATCGCCGAAGAGCCGGAACTCACCGTCACCTTCGGCAGCGAGACTCCCGCTCTGTCCGGAACCAAGGCTAAGCTGCCGCAGGTCACCAATGATCTGACAGCCAACGAAGTGGCGATTGCCCGCGGAGTCGCCGACAGCTTCGCGCTGCGCCTCGCCAATCATTCCGACAGTGTCCACAATCACTACCGGCCCGAGGGCCGCAATGCCCGCGCCGTATTCGAAGCGGCCGAACAGGCTCGCGTCGAGGCGATCGGGGCCCGCGCCATGCCCGGCATGGCGCTGAACCTCGCCGCCATGCTCGACGATCGCTATCAGAAGCGGCCGACGGTCGGGGCATCGGATCGCGCCAATGCGCCGCTGGAAGAAGCCGTTGGCCTTCTCATCCGCGAGCGCCTGACCGGCCTGCCCCCGCCGCAGCACGCCAGATTGCTGCTCGACCTCTGGCGCCCCTGGATCGAGGAACGGGCGAAGGCCAATTTCGATCATCTCGGTGAGGCGATCACAGACCAGGCGCATTTCGCCCGGATGTCGCGCGACATTATCGCAGCCCTCGAAATGGCCGACGAGCTTGGCGACGATCCTGACACCAGCGAGGAGAACGAGGAGCAGGAAACCGAGCCCGATGCCGGCGAGCGCGAGGAGACGCCCGAAGGCGAGGAGCAGGACAGCCAGCAGTCCGCCATGGAGGAAATGCAGGAAACCGAGTCGCAGACCGAGGCCGCGGAAGCGGAAGCCCAGCAGTCCGACACGGATGACATGCTCGAAGATGCCGACAGCGACGAGGAGCCCGATGGCGAAGAGCCATGGCGTCCCCAGCTGCCCTTCTCGTCGCTTTCCAACGAAGATTTCTACCATGTCTTCACCAATCAGTTCGACGAAGAGATTTCTGCCGAGGATCTTTGCGACACCGATGAACTGACGCGGCTGCGCAACTACCTCGACAAGCAGCTGGCCAATCTGCAGGGTGTCGTGGCGCGGCTCGCCAACCGCCTGCAGCGGCGCCTCATGGCGCAGCAGAACCGCTCCTGGGATTTCGATCTCGAAGAAGGCATCCTCGACGCCGCGCGCCTGTCGCGCGTCGTCACCGATCCGATGCATCCGCTCTCCTTCAAGGTCGAACAGGACATCCAGTTCCGCGACACCGTGGTCACGCTGCTGCTCGACAATTCCGGTTCGATGCGCGGCCGCCCGATAACCGTCGCCGCGACCTGTGCCGACATTCTCGCCCGCACGCTCGAGCGCTGCGGCGTCAAGGTCGAGATCCTGGGCTTCACCACCCGCGCCTGGAAAGGCGGGCAGTCGCGCGAGAAGTGGCTCGCCTCCGGCAAGACCGCCAATCCCGGCCGGCTCAACGATCTGCGTCACATCATCTACAAGTCCGCCGACCAGCCGTGGCGCCGCGCCCGGCGCAATCTCGGCCTGATGATGCGCGAGGGCCTCCTCAAGGAGAATATCGACGGCGAGGCGCTGATATGGGCGCATAACCGCCTGCTCGCCCGCCACGAGCAGCGCCGCATCCTCATGGTCATATCCGACGGCGCGCCGGTCGATGACTCGACGCTCTCCGTCAATTCCGGAAATTATCTCGAAAAGCACCTGCGCCAGGTGATCCTCGATATCGAGGGCCGCTCGCCGATCGAACTCATCGCCATCGGCATCGGCCATGACGTGACGCGCTACTACAAGCGCGCCGTCACCATCGTCGATGCCGAGGAACTCGGCGGCGCCATGACCGAAAAGCTCGCCGAACTCTTCGAAGAGCACGCCCAGGCTGCCCGTACCCCGCAAGCGCCGAGGGCCAGGCGCAGGCTGAATTGAACCGGCGCACCGACCTCCTGAGCCGCATTCTCCGATGCCTGTGCGTCGTCCTCCTCGTCGCGGCCGCGCCTTCGCAGGCCGAAGACGCTCCGCCCTTCACCGTCACGGCGATACCCGTCAAGTCCTTCGATCTGCTCGGCGTCCAGACGAAATTTGGCCCGCTCGAATGGCGCGGCGGCCTCGA
>JAEUMG010000007.1 GCA_016793355.1 Hyphomicrobiales bacterium | reverse complement strand
GTCGCGCCGGCGACGATCGCGATCCAGGGAAGCGGCGGCCATTTCCAGGCCAGCACGCCGCGAAAGAGCAGGGCTTCGACCAGAGCCAAAGGCTGAGACAGGAGCCAGGAGATGAAGCGGGTGACGGGTTTTGCGTAAGACGCAAACCAGGCAAAGGCGACCGTGATCCAGTCCTTGGCAGGGATCACCCATTCCGGCGGCCAGAGCTTGAGGAAGGGAAAGGCGGGCGCAAGCGCCAGGCTGAGGACGAGGATGCCCAAGATCCAGGCGAGCGGCACGGCCGGGAACTTTCCCGCCATGGCGGGAGCGCGCCGGATCGGCAGCGCGGCATCGCTCATGCGCGATTTCCGGTGAAGAGCGCGGCGATCATCCGCTGGCGGGTGACGGCGCCGATCATGCGGCCCGCTGCGTCGACGACACCGACGGGCGTATCGGAGGCGAGCACCTGTGCGGCCGCGTCGCCGATCTTGGTTGCCGATGAAATCACGGGCGAGGCCGGCGCCGGGATGGCCGTGTCGACGATGGCGCCGATCGTGACAATCCGCTCGCGCGGGGCATTGCGGGTAAAGGCGCGAACATAGTCATTGGCGGGAGCGGTGACCATTTCCTCCGCGGTTGCGAGCTGGACCAGTTCGCCATCTTTCATGATGCCGATGCGATCGCCAAGGCGGACCGCCTCCTCAAAATCATGGGTGATGAAGACGATGGTCTTCTTGAGCAGGCGCTGCAGGCGCAGGAATTCGTCCTGCATTTCGCGGCGGATCAAGGGATCAAGCGCGGAAAAGGGCTCGTCCAGAAACCAGACATCGGGCTCGACGGCGAGCGAGCGTGCAATGCCGACGCGCTGCTGCTGACCGCCGGAAAGCTCCCGCGGAAAATAATTCTCGCGGCCCTCGAGGCCGACGAGCTTGATCATCTCCATGGCGCGAGCGATGCGATCTTCGCGCTTCTCGCCGCGCACCTCGAGCGGGAAGGCGACATTGGCGAGCACGTCGCGATGCGGCAGCAGGCCGAAATGCTGGAAAACCATGCCGAGCTTGTGGCGGCGAAGTTCGATCAATTCCTCTGGCGTCGCCTTCATCAGGTCCTGGCCGTCGAGGATGATCTGGCCGGAGGTCGGATCATTGAGGCGGGTGATGGCGCGGATGAGGGTCGACTTGCCGGAGCCGGACAGCCCCATGAAGATCAAAATCTCGCCGGCCCTGGCATCGAACGAAACATCCCGGACCGCGCCGATGCAATTACCGGCGCGCAATTGCTCAAGCGTTGGCGCGCCGCCATGCCGGGCAAGAAATCCGGAAGGGTCGGGTCCGAAGATCTTCCAGATATTGCGACAGGTGATCTTGGCAGGACTGTCAGTCATTGCGCATGACGCAGAACCGGACGCGACGGAATTGCCGCGTCCGGCCATGCGGTTCTACGGGCCGTTCAGTTCATCCAGGCTTTCCAGGTCGCCTCGTTCTCGGCGATCCACTTCTTGGCGGCGTCTTCCGGCGTCATGCCTTCGACGTCGACCATGGCGGCGGCGGCGGCGATCTGCGGATTGGAGAAATCGACCTTTTTGAGAAAGGCAGCCGCCGCAGGCCAGGTTTTCTCAAGCCGCGCTGAGCCGGCCTTCTTCAGATAGCCCTTGGCCGGGGCGCCGCAGTCATAGATCGCGTCGGGATTCAGGCCCCATTTCGGGTCAGTGAAGCATTCCGGCGCATATTCGGGAAATTCAACGAACTCGCCTTCGAACTTGGCTTCGATGAAGTTGGGCGTCCAGTTGAAAAGGACAATCGGCTCCTTGCGATCATAGGCAGCCTGCAGTTCGGCCCAAAGGGTTGCCGCCTGTCCGACGGGCACTTCCTGGAAGTTCATGCCGAGCGCGGCGATGCGTTCGGAATAGTGCTTGCCCCAGTCGGCGGGCGGTCCGACAAAGCGGCCCTTTGTGCCGGTCTCGGCGGTCGCGAATTTCGCCGCGCAGGCATCGAGCGCCTTCCAATCGGGAAGGCCGGGGCACACTTCGTTCAGGTATTTCGGATACCACCAGTCTTCGCGCGTGACGGCATCATGCGCGCCGAGGTCAACGGCGCCGGCTGCGACCGCCTTATTGAAGGACTCCAGCATCGAGCCTTCCCAGACTTCGACCTGAAAATCCATGTCGCCGTTGGCGAGCGCGGTGAACTGCAATTGCGTGTCGGACGGCGTATATTCAACGTTATAGCCCATCTGCTGCAACAACATCCCGACAACATTGGCGAGCACCAATTGGCTCGTCCAGTTGTTGGTGATAATCTTGATCGGCTCGGTCGATTCAGGCGTGGCCGCCAGCGCACCCGACCAAGTCGCCGCTCCCATCATCGCGGATGCAGCAATAACTCTCACCAGTTTCATTTCACTCTCCCTATGTCGTTCGGCCACTCAAGCGGGGCCGGCGGGGATGTTACTGGTGGATTTATGCAGGCACCAGTAGCGATGTTGGCAGGCGTTACGATTTCTGCGTGAGCTTGACGTTATCTGGAACTGCGGAAGGTCGGATCAGCTGCCGGAATTGCCACGCATGACGTAGACGCCGGCGATGATGATGAGCGCGATGCCAAGAAGCGTCCACAGATCGGGCATGTCGCCGAAGGCCAGGAGGCCGAAGACCGTCGCCGCGATGATCTGCACATAGCTGAAGGGGGCGAGAATATTGGCGGCGGCATGGTCATAGGCGCGCACCAGAAGAAGCTGGCCCGCGGCGAAGACGATACTGAGGACGATCGCCAGGAGCCAGGCGGTCGCGCTCACCGGAACCCACTCGGCGGCCGCAAGGGGAACCGACACCGCGAGGCCGATGGCGAGCGTCCAGGCAAGCGTCGTCTCGGTCTTTTCGGCGGCGGCGGAGAGGTGGCGGGTGAGCATCTGGAAGACGGCGTAGAAGAGCGCCGCGACAAGCGGAAAGACCGCATAGACCGAGACATCGGAAAAACCCGGCCGGGCCACCATGAACACCGCGATGAAGCCGAGCACCACGCCGATCCAGCTTGCCATGCCGACGCGTTCGCCGAGCAAGGGGCCGGACAAGGCCACGACCAGGAAGGGACCGGCGAAGAGAATGACGGTCGCTTCGGCGAGCGGCAGGTAGCGGACCGCGAAAACCATCGCGCCGCCGATGATCAGAGGGGCAATGGCGCGCAAAATCTGGGTGCCGGGCCTGGCGCTGCGGAACAGGGCGGCCGGCTTGGGGAAACCGGAAACGACGTAGAACAACGGCAGCGCGAGCCCGTAGCGCGCGAGCATGATCTGGCCGAAGGACTGGGTCTCAACGAGAACCTTGCTCAGGCCGTCGACGACGCCGAAGAGCGAGACCGAAGCGACGAGGAGGAGGATGCCTTTGAGGGTCTCGCGGCGCGAATGGGATTGCATCACGCCTTGTGTCGCGGCGCGCCGGGACTGGCAATAGATGCCGGCGCATATCAGGGTGCGACGGCGCGCCGGTAAAGATGCCAGGTGGCGTGGCCGAGCACGGGCAGGACGACCAGTAGGCCGAGAAAAGCCGGGAGCGAGGCGATGAGGATGAGCGCTACCACCATAAGACCCCAGAAAATCATGGGGATGGGACTGGTCGCCACCGTCTTCACGCTGGTGACGATGGCGGTGACGAAATCGACATTGCGGTCGAGCAGCAGGGGGCAGGCGATAACGGTAACCGAAAAGAGTACGAGGGCCAGAACCGCGCCCACGAGATGGCCGACGGCGAGAAAGGTGAGGCCCTCCGGCGTCGACACCACCGCATGCACGAACCTGCCGAGATCGATGCTGGCGCGGGAGCCCAGAAACAGCGCGATGAGCAGGCGCACCTGATAGAGCCAGATCCACAACACGAACAGGACGACGAAGGCCATCCAGGAGAGTTCGCGGCGGCGCTGGTCGTAGATGACGCGCAACACGCCGGGCCAGTCGAGCGGGCGCCCGGCCTCAAGACGGCGGCTCACCTCGTAAAGCCCGACCGCCACGAACGGTCCGATCAGCGCGAAGCCGATGGCGAGCGGATAGGCGAGATAGGACATGTCGAGCCTGAAGACCACGGCGACGATCAGGAGGCCGCCCATGGCGTAGACCGCGCCGAAGAACAAGCCGAAGAGCGGCGCGCGGCGGAAATCGGCAATGCCTTGCGCAAGGCAGGCGCGCAGGTCGGCAAAGGTGACGGGCCGCACGACGGGCATGGCGGGCCGCGGCTGGTTCTGCTCGATACTCGACATGCACAATCCCCCTTCTGGCGCATGCGATGGGGTCTTTTAGCGACAGAGAGGTGTCTGAGTCTTGATTGAGATCAAGTGGCGCTTGATCGCCGGCAATGGAGCGCCCTAAGACAACGGTGAATGGGGGATGCAATGCTGTTCATGGTGATCGAGCGGTTTCGCGACAACGACATGCTGCCGGTCTACAAGCGCGTGCGCGATGAAGGCCGGATGCTGCCGGAGGGCCTGCGCTATATCGATAGCTGGGTGGAAGCGAGTTTCAGCCGCTGCTTCCAGCTTATGGAATGCGACGATTTGCGACTGATCCAGGAATGGGCGCTGAAATGGCGCGGCAGCGGCATCACGTTCGAGATCGTGCCGGTCGTTGCGAGTTCCGAGACCCGCGCGGTCGTGGCGCCCTATCTCGACAAAGCCTGAA
>JAEUMG010000395.1 GCA_016793355.1 Hyphomicrobiales bacterium | reverse complement strand
TCCGTGCCGGATGCCGACGCCATCAGGCAGCCTCGCGCTCAATGCCGGCCATCATCAGGCCGAGTTCGCCTTCGCTCGCTTCGCTTGTGCGCTCTCCGACAATGCGGCCCTGGCACATGACGAGGATGCGATCCGACAGGGAGCGGATTTCATCCAATTCGACCGAGATCAACAATATCGCCTTGCCCATGTCGCGCAGTTCGATGAGCCGGCGGTGAATGAATTCAATCGCGCCGATATCGACGCCGCGCGTCGGCTGGCCCACAATTAGTAATTTTGGATCGCGCTCGATCTCGCGCGCGAGGATGATCTTCTGCTGGTTGCCGCCGGAAAATTTGGCCGTCCTGAGATGCGGATTCTGCGGCCTGATGTCAAAACCCGCCATCTCCGAGCGGCAGCGATCGACAACCGCCTCGCGGTCGAGCAGCCAACCCCTGCCGAGGCTCGGCTCGTAGTGCCAGCCAAGTATGGCGGATTCGGCCGCCTCGAACGAGGCGACAAGGCCGCGCCGCTGGCGGTCTTCGGGAACATGCGCCAAACCGATCATGCGCGAATGGCGCGGATCGCAATGCTCATCGAGCGAGCGGCCCTCGACCAGAATTCGACCTTCGGCCGGCTTGCGAATGCCGGCAATCGCCTCCAGCAGTTCCGACTGACCGTTCCCGGATACGCCGGCAATGCCGACGATCTCACCGCTGCGTACGACGAATGACACATCGTCTACGCGTGCCACGCCTTTTTCATCACGAACCGTCAGATGCTCGATCTCGAGAATAATCTCGGCCGGTTTTGCCGGCCCCTTCTCGACGCGCAGCAGGACGCGACGGCCCACCATGAGCTCTGCGAGTTCGGCCGGGTTCGTCTCCGCCGTCTTCTTCGTCGCTACCATCTCGCCCCTGCGCATGATCGACACTGTATCGGTGATAGCCATGATCTCGCGCAGTTTGTGCGTGATCAGGATGACGGTCTTTCCCTGCTGCTTGAGCTGGGCAAGAATGCGGAAGAGGTGATCGGCTTCGGGCGGCGTCAACACGCCGGTGGGCTCGTCGAGAATCAGAGTCTCCGCGCCGCGAAACAGTGCTTTGAGGATCTCGACGCGCTGCTGAAGTCCGACAGGCAAGGTTCCAACCACCGCGTCCGGATCGACCTGGAGTTCATAGTCGCGCGCCAAACGGGCCAATTCCGATCGGGCATGCGCAAGAACAGGGCCGATCAACGGCCCATCCTCGGCGCCAAGCACGACATTCTCGAGAACCGTGAAGGGCTCGACCAGCATGAAGTGCTGATGCACCATGCCGATTCCGGCCTCGATTGCATCCGCGGGCGAGCGGATGGAGACTGGCTTTCCATTGATCCGGATTTCACCAGCGTCGGCCTCGTAGAAGCCGAACAGGATCGACATCAAGGTGGATTTGCCGGCGCCGTTTTCGCCGACAATGCCGTGAATGGAGCCTTTGGCGACGGTGAGGTCGACATTCCTGTTGGCATGCACGGCGCCGAAACGCTTGTCGATGCCGATCATCTCGATCGCAGCGGGCATCCCGTCGCGGGCCTCCGGCTACTGAGTTTGTTCTCTCCCGGGTGCATGTCCCGGGAGAGCGGCGAGATCCGTCAGCTTACTCGACCGGGCACTTCTCGTCGGACATGTAGTCGTGAACCGGGAGCTTGCCGGAAATGATGTCGGCTTTGGCGGCTTCGACCTTGGCCTGCATTTCCGGTGTCACGAGTGCCTTGTTGTTGTCGTCCATGGCATAGCCGACCCCATCCTGGGCGAGGCCCAGAACCTGGATGCCCGGCTTGAACGTGCCATCCTTGCCGGTCTTCATGACCTCGTAGGTCGCGACATCGACGCGCTTCAGCATCGAGGTCAGGACGTGGCCGGGATGCAGGCCGTTCTGATTCGAGTCGACACCGATGCCGAGAATGCCGCCATCGGCAGCCGCCTGCAGCACGCCGACGCCGGTGCCGCCAGCGGCATGATAGACGACGTCGGCGCCTTGCGCGATCTGCGCCTTGGTA
>JAEUMG010000379.1 GCA_016793355.1 Hyphomicrobiales bacterium | reverse complement strand
ATCGATTCGGCGAGCGCGCCGGGAGCGGTGCCGGAGCCGCGCGAGGCCGCCATCAGCACAATCTTGCCGCTGAGATTGATGCCGTGCTGGGGATGATGGGCATCGACAATGTCGCCGGTGAGCGGCTCGAAGCCGCCCCAGAAGCTCAAGGGCGCATCGAGGCGGAGGATCGAACCCGCGGCCACGCCGGCATGGAGATTGCGTGCGACGATCATGCTTCGAGCATGCGGCGAAGTGCCGGATCGCGCCATACCTCGCCGCGCATGGCCGATTCGACGCATTCTCCGAGACTTCCGAAACACACTTCGACGCCAAGCATGCCGGGGGCGTAATAGGCCCATTTCGCCGCATTGGTCATGACGCGACCCCTAGCGCCACGCACGGCCGGTGAATAATAGGTGCAGACATCGGTGACGATCGTGATGCCGGCGCGCGCGAAGTCGGCGAGCCAGCCTTCCGCCTCGATGAGGTTTCGCACGAAGCGACTGGTCGAAACATAGAAGACGAGACCGGGCTTGATGCGCCGGCCATCCAGCAAGCGATGAAGTTCGGCAAATTCCGCGAAGGAGAAATGCGGCGTGCCGAGCGCCACCATGTCGAGCGGACCGTCGCGGCCGGACGTCAGGTCGTCGCGGGCGGCAATCAGGTCGGCAGGCGTTACATCATAGGTGTCGCCGGTTGCGAAGACGCTTGCGAGATCCGGCGCTTCGGGCGTCACGCCAATGCCGTGCCAGAGATCGACGCCGCCGGAAGAGGCAACCGCCGCACTCACGGCACGAAGATCATCTTCCGCCGCATTCGCCGGCAGGCCTTCGATCGCCGGATTTTGTCGCCCGGCGACACGTCCCACATGATGCCCGAGGAGATGGAAAAAGATCTGCTCACGCAGGAGCGCGGGATCGATGTGTTTGAGCTTGAAGAGTAGAGCGGCTTTGCGGCCCTGATCGGTGTGGAGAGCGGCGTAGGGCGCCTTGCCGATCATCGCGCAGGCAACATCGAGATAATCCCCATATTTGTTGGTGCGCGCGCCGATGACGGAATTGTAGAAGGTGACGGCGTTGGACTCGCCGGCGACGATGTGATCGCCGCGTTTCGGGCGATCGGGGAGTTGATAGGGCGCACAGGTCCAGGTCGGCGCGGCGCCGAGCTCTTCGTAGAGTTCGCGCAGCAAATGCGCGCCCTTGACGATCTGCGGCGATGCGGCGCAAGGGCGCAGATCCGGATCCGATCTGGAGACGACGGTAGCGTTGGTCCAGGTCGGCACGGCGAATCTGGCGCGGTTCTCCAGCAGGAAGCGGGCAAAATCGACATGCGCTTCGCCGGCATAGAAGCAGGCATCGAGATGGGCAAAGCCGATGGGAACGAGCGCGCGCGCGCCCATGATTTCGGCCGCCTTGAGCACAAGGCGCATCGCCAGCTGCAGGGCCGGCCCCTCGTCGCCGGCGAGCATGGCGCGTTCGGCTGGGGTGAGGGAAATTGGTGGACTCGTCATGCCAGCGCAAGCTGGCATCCCCTGAGGCGGTGCCGATACTGAAATGATTCAGGGGACCCCAGCTTTCGCTGGGGTGACGGGAATATGTTTGGATGCCTCACGGTGTCACCTTTTCGCGCGCCATGCGATTAAGGCTCACATAGTCGACCTTGCCCGAACCCAGGACCGGCATCTCCTCGAGCAGGATGACGTTGCGCGGTATCATCAATTCACCAATGCCGGCGGCTTTGAGCTTTTGCGATACGGTACTCCGATCAAGCGCCGCGTCGGTCGTGAAGAGGACGAGCTGTTCGCCCTTCTTGGCATCCGGCGTAGCGACGACAGCGGCCGGAACATCCGGAAAGGCCGAATGGATCTTCGATTCGACGAGGGCCAGGGACACCATTTCGCCGGCAATCTTGGCAAAGCGCTTGGCACGTCCGTGAATCGTGACGAAGCCCAGAAGGTCGATTGTTACGATGTCGCCGGTATCATACCACCCGCCGGGGGGCGGATCGATGGCACCCGGCATGTCGGCGCGCAGATAGCCGAGCATGATATTGGGGCCCTTGACGACGAGGCGGCCGCCCTCGGTTATGCCGTCGACCGGATCAAGGCGGTATTCGATGCGATCGAGCAGCCGGCCGACGGTTCCCGATTTGAAATGCATCGGCGTGTTGACGGCAAGCACCGGCGAACATTCGGTGGCGCCGTAGCCTTCGAGGATGCGCTTGCCGAATTTCTCCATCCACATATCGCGGGTCTCGGGCTTGACGCGTTCGGCGCCGGCGATAACGAAGCGGACATTGTAGAAATCATAAGGATGGGCGTTTCTCGCATAGCCCATCAGAAACGTATCGGTTCCGAAAAGGATCGAGGCGTTGATGTCGTAGCAGAGTTCCGGGATGACCTTGTAGTGGAGCGGCGAGGGGTAGAGGAAGCTGCGCACCCCCGAGAGCAGAGGCAGCATGGTGCCGCCGGTGAGGCCGAAGGCATGGAACATCGGAAGCGCATTGAAAACGACGTCATGCGCGGTGAAGTCGATGCGCGCAAAAGCCTGGAAGCGATTGGCCTGGATATTGCGATGGGAAAGCACGACGCCTTTCGGCACGCCTTCCGAGCCGGAGGTGAAGAGGATCACGGCCGGCGCGTCGGGATCGGGATTCCATTTCGCCATGCGCAAGGCGGCATGCGGCATGAGCCGCGCGAAGAGACCGTAGAGCTTGTCGCCCAAGCCGACCTGGGCACGGATATCCTCGAGATAGATGATGCGGCACTTTTCCGAAAGAAGCGCGATGTCGGCTTCGAGATTGCCGGCTTCGACGAATTTGCGCGAGGTGACGATAGTCGAAACCTGGGCCGCGGCGCAGGCTGCCGCCATGTTTACCGCGCCGGTCGAAAAATTGAGCATGGCCGGAATGCGTCCGAAGGCGTGCAGCCCGAAGAACGTGACAAGTGTCGCGCCGGCATTGGGCAGAAGCACGCCGACCTTGGTCTCGCCGGGGGTCGCCTCGGCAAGCTTGCGGCCGAGGATGAAGGCACCCATGACGATGCGATTGTAGGAGAGCGGGTTGCGCTGGATATCCTCGACGATCAGATGGCCGCCGCCATGGGTGGCGCGGGCATCGAGCAATGAGGCAAAGAGCGATTTGCCGATCGGGCTCGACGCAAAGATCATGTCGGTCATCACGTCATAGAGCCGGTTGGCAAGATAATCGCGCAAGGCGGTGCCCTTGAGGTCGGGCGGCGTGTCGAACTTGACCGGCGGCAGAAATGTGAGCGTGATCTTGGGAAACCAGCGCAGCCGCAATTTGCCGCGCATTTTCGAGAAGGGCGAATATTGCGCGCCGTCGATGCGGACGGGAAGAACCTTGGCGCCGGAGAGATGCGCGATCGAACCCGGTCCTTCATAGACCTTCATCAGGGTGCCGGTGACGGTAAGCCGGCCTTCCGGGAAAATCACGACCTTCTTGCCGTGCTTCACCGCGGCGACGAGGGCTCTCAGCGCCATCGGATTGGTCGGGTCGATCGGCATCAGGTCGAAGAGCTGGAAGGCGGGCTTCACCCACCAGCGCTTCGCCATATGGGTGTTGATTGCAAAGGCGCAGCGTTCGGGCAGATAGGCCGACAGCAGGGGCCCATCGAGCATCGAGGTGTGATTGGCGACGATGACCGCCCGTCGCCCGGCTTCATGAAAATGCTCGAGCCCCTTGATCTCGACTCGATAAAGCAGTCCGAACAGAAGCCGCGCCAAATAGGCGACGAGTTCTTGCGGCAAGAGCCTGCAGATATAGGCGGCAGCCAGGGCATTGGCGAGGCCGGCGAGGAGAAAGAGGGTGCGTATCGAGAGGCCAGCGGCGATAAGCGCGAAGGACAGGATCGTCGCCACCGTCATGAAAAGAGCATTGACGATGTTGTTGGCGGCAATCACGCGGGCGCGACGGGAGGCCGGCGTCTTCGATTGCACCAGTGCGTAAAGCGGCACGCAGAAGAGGCCGGCGCAGAAGGCGATCAGACCAAGATCGACAATGGCGCGCCAGCCGGCAAAGCTCGTCAGTACCGTCGCGACCGGCATCAGGCCTTCGGCGGGGGCGAGAGCGCGCAAATGCGGTGTTGCAAGATAGAGATCGATCGCAAAGACGGTAATGAGGATCGCCGCGATCGGGACGTACTTGACCGAGACCTCGCCCTTCAGCAGCCAGTTGGTGAAGATCGAACCGAGGCCGATGGCGACCGTGAAGGTAACAATGACGAGGGTTCCCACCGATTCACCGGCAAAGAGGTCCTGGCGCGCAAAGGCCGGAATCTGGGTGAGGAAGATGACGCCCAGGAACCAGAACCAGGAAATGCCGAGGATCGCCAGGAACACGTCCTTGCGGTCCCTCGCCTGGTGAATGACGCGCCAGGTCTCGCGCGCGAAGTTCGGCTCGATCTTGATGTCAGGCTGCGGCGCGGGCGCGGTTGGAATCCGGCGGCTGGTCAGCCAGGCGATGACCGCCAGGCTCACCATAATAATACCGACCGTGTGGCGACCGGTCTCACCGATGATGAAGGCGCTTCCGAACATGGTACCGAGCAGCACCGAAATGAAGGTACCCATCTCGACCAGGCCGTTGCCGCCGAGCAATTCGTGCTTTTCGAGGTGCTGCGGCAGGATCGAGTATTTGATCGGTCCGAAGAAGGCCGATTGCGTGCCGGTGAGGAACACGCAAAGCAGCTGAAGCCAGACCTGATCGGTAAAGAGCGAGAAGGAAGCAAGCGCCATCACGATGATTTCGGCGAATTTGATCCGCCGGACGAGCAGGGCCTTGTCGTATTTGTCGGCAAGCTGGCCGGCGGTCGCCGAGAACAGGAAGAAGGGCAGGATCAGAAGGCCGGCCGACAGCGTGTTGATCAACGGCGCATTGATGCCGGTGCGCGTGCCGAGATCGTAGATCAGCAGCATCGACAATGAGAAGCGGAAAGCATTGTCGTTGAAGGCGCCGATCGCCTGGGTGACGAAAAGCGGCCAGAAGCGCTCGGTCCTGAAGAGGGCGAATTGGCTGCGGCCGGTCATCGCGTTCCCGATCTGAGTTTGGTGCCGCCAAGCCTGCCGGAGATGAGTTGATAAGAGGTATCGTGGTCGCCGCAGACCGTCGCCGCACCGGCCTGTGCGAGCCTCTCGCGGCGCCCCTTTTCGCGGGCAAAACCGATGAAATGGACCTCGTTGCGCAAGCCCGCATCGACGTCGTTCAGATTGTCGCCAATATAGACGATGCGGTGCCTGGGCAAGCCGCTCGCCGCGACGGCACGCGAGAGGATCCTGGCTTTGGCGCCGCCGCCATCCGCGCCGAAGGGAAGATCCGCGACGAACTCCCAAA
This sequence comes from Hyphomicrobiales bacterium, assembly GCA_016793355.1. Classification (GTDB taxonomy): domain Bacteria; phylum Pseudomonadota; class Alphaproteobacteria; order Rhizobiales; family Aestuariivirgaceae; genus JAEUMG01. The sequence goes on along the minus strand of JAEUMG010000379.1, from coordinate 15,274 downwards.
GGCCCGCAGATTCGAGCCGCAAGCGGGCGGCATCGACGAGATTGGCGGTGGCAATGCCGACGATCACGCCGTCGTCACGCAAGGCCGAAAGCAGTTCGCGCGCGCCGGGGATCTCGACGGCAGTCAATTTGCCGCCGGCGAGCCCTGCACCAAGGTGGGAAAGATAAGACCGGGTCAGGCGGTCCAGTTCGTCGGCCGCAGGCGGGCGGCCGAAATGGCGCTCGAGTATTTCGGCCATGATGTCGTGATCATTGCGGATGCGGTAACTGTCCCAATCGCGCGACAGGCCGGAGAGGCCGTGCAACTCCAGAAAGGGGTGGAAAAAGGCATCCTCTTCAGGCGGTGTCAGATCGAGCAATACGCCGTCGACATCGAAGATGACAGCGGCATCGTGCATCGTCACTGCACCATGCGCGGGGTCATTTCGATAAGGGTAGGGCGATCGGCGGTGAGCGCGCGCCTGATCGCCTGTGCCAAGGCTGCAAGCGAAGCCGGCTTTTCGGGGATGCAGTCATAGGCCTTGGCGAGTGCCTGGAAGTCGGGATTCCTGAGCGTCACGGCGTTCGGCTGGATGCCCTTCGACACCATATCGTCGCGGATCTGGCCAAGCGCATCATTGTTCCACATGAGGATGATAAGCGGCAGCTTATGTTCCGCCGCAGTACCAAGCTCGTTGATCGTGTATTGCAGGCCGTAGTCGCCGATCATCACGGCGACCGGCGTGTCGGGCTTGCCGAATTTGGCGCCGATGCCGGCGGGTAGTGCGAAGCCGAGCGTGCCGAAGCCGACGGGATGAATCCAGGTGCGCGGATGGTCGACCGGGAAAATCTCGTTCGCGGCGTAAGCGATCTGCGTCATGTCGGAAGCGATGACGGTCTCGGCCGGCAGCGCCTCGCGGATCACGGCGAGGACCTTGGCGAGGGTCTGGCGCAATTTGTCCTCGGCCTTGCGGTCCGCTTCGCTTAAGGCTCGCACCAAGGCTTCCGCGTCCTTGCGCCGGGCGTTATCGGCTTTCGGCAATGCGGCGGCAATTCCGGCCAGTGCGGCCTTGGCATCGGCGTGAATGGCGATATCGGCGGTATGCGGGCGCGCCAGCACAGACTCATCGATGTCGATGCGAATGAGATTCTTGTCGATGATTACGTCCGACGACCAGAAATCGGTCTCGGACAATTCGCTCCCGACGCACAGGATTGCATCGGATTTGCGCAGGAGATCGAGCGCAACCGGCTGCGTCATGCGATAGCCGAGACAAAGCGCGTGGCTGGCGGGCACCGCGCCCTTGCCGGCCGTGGTGGTGAGGATCGGGGCGCCCAGGGTCTCGGCGATCCGCAGGGCTTCCTTGCCGGCATCCAGCGCGCCGCCGCCCAGGAGCAGAACCGGCTTCTTCGCCGTGGCAAGCCGCTTGGCCGCCGCTTCGATATCCTCGGCGTCGGGCCGTGCATGCTTCGGGAGGGCACGCGCGTGCCAGCCTTCGCCGGCCGGCTGTTTCAGGAGATCGAGCGGGATTTCGAGATAGGCCGGGCGCGGGCGGCGCGAGGCAAAGCCGGCAAAGGCCCGGGCGAGGCCATCGCGCACATCCTTGGGCGTCAGGGCCCGCATGGCGAGGCTGGTCACTGTTTTTGCGGCGCCGTGCTGGTCGAGCATTTCATGGAGGCGGCCGCGACCCTGCGCACTGTCGGCAATGTCGAGTGCGGAGGAGATGACGAGAACAGGGCTCGAATCCGACCAGGCCTGGCCCATGGGGGTGAGGATATTGGTGAGGCCGGGGCCGGTGATGGTGAAGCACACGCCAGGCTTTCCCGTCGCGCGGGCATAGCCGTCGGCCATGAAGCCCGCACCCTGTTCGTGGCGTACCAGCACATGCTTTATCCCTGAGCGCGGCAGGGCGCGATACATCTCGACATTATGGACGCCGGGGATACCGAAGATCGTGTCGACGCCATAGGCTTCGAGCAGGCCGACCAGGGCTTCTCCGGTTGATAGCTCGGCGCGCTGCGACATGGATGGCTCCGGATGGTTCAGGCCGCGCGGCTTGCGGCCGGTGGATCGTTCACGGCGTGGCATGCCACAAGGCTGCGATGGCTCGCAAGCAGTTCCGGGCGCTCGACGCGACAGCGCTCGAAGGCCAGGGGGCAGCGCGGATTGAAGGTGCAGCCCGGAGGGGGCGACAAGGGCGAGGGAAGTTCGCCCTTCAGGACGATGCGCTGGCGCTGGCGCTCGGGATCGGGCTGAGGCGTCGCCGAGAGCAGCGCCTGGGTATAGGGATGCTGCGGATTGGCGAAGATGTCCTCGCGGGTGCCCTGTTCGACGACGCGGCCGAGATACATGACCATCACGTCATTGGCGATGTGACGGACCACCGAGAGATCATGACTGATGAAGAGATAGGCGAGATTGAGCTTCTCCTGGATGTCGGCGAGAAGGTTCAGGACCTGCGCCTGGATCGACAGATCGAGCGCGGAGACGGGTTCGTCGAGCACGAGTATCGTCGGCGACAGCATGAGCGCACGGGCAATGGCAATGCGCTGACGCTGGCCGCCCGAGAACATATGCGGATAGCGGTCGTAGTGTTCGGGCCGCAAGCCGACATTGGCCATCATTTCGCGGGCGCGCTCGCTGCGCTCGGCGCGGCTCATTCTGGTGTTCACCAACAATGGCTCTTCCAGCATGTGGCCGATCTTCTGGCGCGGATTGAGCGAGCCGTAAGGATTCTGAAAGACGATCTGCACCTTGGCGCGCAGACTCTTCAAGACCTCGCGTGAGGCGCCGGCGATTTCCTGGCCTTCGATCAGGAGGGAACCGGAAGTCGGCGTTTCGATCATGGTCACGAGGCGCGCCAGTGTCGATTTTCCGCAGCCCGACTCGCCCACCACCGCCAAGGTCTTGCCGCGGTCGAGCGTGAAGCTCGCACCGTCAAGCGCCTTGAGCGTGGCCGGCTCGCGGAAGGCGCCGCGCGAAACCTGATAGTAACGAGCAAGCTCGCGGGCGACGACAACGTTGCTCATGCGGCGTCCGCCTTTCCGGGATAATTGGTCGGCTTGCCATCGCGCAACGGGTAGTGACAGAGCGCGCCGTCGTGGCGTTCGGGCGGCACCGTCCGACAGAAATCGGTGGCATAGGTACAGCGCGGCGAGAACAGGCACCCTGCCGGGCGATCGAATTGCCCGGGTACGACACCGGTGATGGATGGCAGGCGGCGGCCATGTGCGCGCTCCGGCAGAGCGGCGAGCAGGGCGGCGGTATAGGGATGATGCGGGTCGGCGAAGAGATCGCGAACCGGACGTTCCTCGACCTTCTGCCCGGCATATTGCACGCTGACCCGCTCGGCCGTTTCGGCGACGACACCCATGGAATGGGTGATAAGCACCAATGCCATGCCGGTCTCGCGCTGAAGCTTAAGCAGGAGATCGAGTATCTGCGCCTGGATGGTGACGTCGAGCGCGGTAGTGGGTTCATCGGCAATCAGAAGCTTGGGATTGCAGGCGATCGCCATGGCGATCATGACACGCTGGTTCATGCCGCCTGAAAGCTGGTGCGGGAACGATGAAAGACGGCCTTCGGGGGCGGGAATTCCAACCAGGGACAAGAGCTCGACCGCGCGCCTGCGGCGGGTGGCCTTGTCCATGTCGAGATGGGTCTTGAGCGCCTCCATCAGTTGGAAGCCGATCGTGAAACAGGGATTGAGGCTCGACATGGGCTCCTGAAAGATCATGGCGAGATCCTTGCCGGTGATGGCGCGGCGCTCGCGGGCGGGCATGGTCAGGAGATCGCGACCCTCGAAACTCATTTTATTGGCGGTGACCCTGGCGGTCCACGGCAGAAGGCCCATGACGGCCAGCATGGCCACCGACTTTCCCGATCCGGATTCGCCGACGATCGCCAGTATTTCGCCCTTGTCGACCGTGAAGGACACCCGGTCAACGGCGCGGAAGCGGCCGCTGGAGGTGGCGAATTCGACGGTCAGCTCTTCGATTTCGAGAAGTGGCATCTGGGGCTACTTTTCTTTCGGCTCTTTGTCGCCTATATCCGGGGCAGTCTTCTTGGCAGCAAGGCGGGAACGCAATGGCTTCCGGACCGATTTTTCCGATTTCGTAAAGACGCCGGCGATTTCCGCGCTGGCGCGATCGAACAGGGCAACCGCCCTGTCCTGATCCTTGGTCAGGTCGATGCCTGATTTGAGCGCGAAGGCCGCAAGGTCGGCAAGCGCTGCTTCGCCGAGGATTTTCTGAAGCTCCACGAGCTGCAGCAAGAAGGTGATGACACGGCGCTTCTCCGCAAGCGGCTGACTGAGGAAATGCGGATCGCGCAGATCCTCGGTCACAAGATTCGACTGCATGGCCACGCGATAATACTGGACCACGGCATGGATGACCTCGGCCGGCAGGATCGAGATGTCTCCTTTCAGCGATTCGAACACGAAATCGGTCTTGTCGGGCGTCGTGAAGGGCTCCGCCTGGCGCAAGGCATACTCGGCTTCCTCGGGGCTGAGCTGGCGCCGGTTGGCAAGGACGCCGGCGAGAATCTCCGCATGCAAGGCGACAACGAGATCGAGCACGCGCTGTTCGCGCTGATTGATTTCATCGCGTCGTGCCGCTTCGCGTGCATCCCACTCATGACGGCGATCAGCACGCGATGTGAGATACCAGGTGAGAACGCCGACAAACGCCGCGGCAATGGTTCCGAACGCCCCGATGACCGCCGCGATGAATTCGGCGCTCATTGCCCTCTAGCTCCGCTTGAGGCGCGGATCGAGCGCGTCGCGCAAGCCATCGCCCATGAGATTGATGGCTAGAACCGTTGTCAGGATGGCAATGCCCGGCAAGGCCATGACCCAAGGGTGAGAGAGCATGAGGTCGCGAGAATCGGCAAGCATCGCACCCCATTCCGGCACTGGCGGCTGCGCGCCGAGGCCAAGAAACCCGAGGCCCGCGGCCTCGAGAATGGCATCGGATAGACCGAGCGCTGCCTGGACGATAAGCGGTGCCATGCAATTGGGCAGAATGGTCACCATCATCAGCCGGAAAGGCCCGTTGCCCGCGACCTTGGCGCCGATGACATAGTCTTTGGACAATTCTGAAATCGCCGAAGCGCGCACCAGCCTCACATAGCGCGGCAGGCCGACGATGGTGACGGCAACGATCGTATTGGTGAGATTGGGGCCGATCACAGCGATGATGAGGATCGCCAGCACAAGGCTTGGGATCGACATGATGAGATCCATGATGCGCAGGATGATCACATCGACAATGCCCCCGAACCATGCCGCGGCAAGGCCGAGGGCGACACCGACCACCATCGAGACCACCATCACCGAAAGTCCGATGAAGAGAGAGACACGCGAGCCGTAGATCAAACGCGACAGCATGTCGCGACCGACCGCATCGGTGCCGAGGATGAAGCGAGGGTCGCTGCCGATCACCCAGAAGGGCGGCAATTTGGTCGATCCGCGGAACTGTTCGGAGGGAGAATAAGGTGCGAGCAAGGGTGCGAAGACGGCCACGAAGACGATCACCGCGACAATCGTCAGGCCCAGCACGGCGCCGCGGTTTTCGCGAAACGACCGCCAGAAAGCGAGGAGGGGACCGGGCGGCGTCGGCTGCGACCGGGCCTGGCCCATCGTCGTATCAGTGGGCATGGCGGATCCGCGGATTGATCAGACCATAGAGCACGTCGACAATGACGTTGCACAGGATGACGATCGATGAAATGAGCATGATGCCGCCCTGCAATGCGGGGTAGTCGCGTCGGGCAATCGACTCGACCAGCCATTTCCCGACACCGGGCCAGGAGAAGATCGTTTCGGTGAGGACGGCGCCGGCCAGAAGCGTGCCGATCTGAAGACCGATGACGGTAACGACCGGGATCAAGGCGTTGCGCAAGGCGTGAAGGCCGATGATACGCCGCCAGGTCAGTCCCTTGGCGCGTGCCGTCCGCACATAATCCTCGCCCAGCACTTCGAGCATCGCCGAGCGTGTCATGCGCGCGACGGTGGCCAGCGGGACGGTGCCCAGCACGATGGTCGGAAGTATCAGATGCCTGACGGCGTCAAGGAATGCGCCCTTCTGGCCGGAGAGCAGCGAGTCGATCAGCATGAAGCCGGTCACCGGTTCGAAATAGTACTTGATGAGGTCGATGCGGCCCGAAACAGGCGTCAAGTGCAGGGTATTCGACATGACAAGAATGAGCAGCAAGCCCCACCAGAAGATCGGCATGGAATAGCCGGTGAGCGCCAGGCCCATCAGGGTCTGGTCGTAAATCCCGCCGCGTCGCGTCGCGGCAATGACGCCGGCCGGAATACCGAGCGTGATCGCAAAGATCATCGCACATAGCGTGAGTTCAAGCGTCGCCGGAAACAGGGTGAGGAATTCCCGCACGACCGGAGTCTTGGTGATGATCGAGACGCCAAAGTCGCCGTGAAACAGGCCCCAGACGTAGTCGGCGAACTGCTGCCAGACGGGCCGGTCCAGACCCATCTCGCGCAGAAGCTCCGCATGCCGTTCCGGTGAGATGCCACGTTCACCCAGCCTGACCTCGACGGGATCGCCCGGAACCAGGCGAATCATCAAAAAGGTCACGAACATCAGGGCGAAAAAGGTGGGCAGGGTCAGGACAACCCGCTTCAGAAAAAAGCGAAGCATGTGCGCGGCCGCCTAGAAAAACGGGGTGGCATCTGGCCACCCCGTTTACCGGTGTTCGAGTTATTCCTGGATGTCGACGCCGTAGAATTCGTGGCGTCCGAAGGGGCTGATCTTGTAGTCGATCACTTCCTTGCGGATCGGCTCGAAGACCGTCGAATGAGCGATGGTGACATCGGGCGCTTCCTCTTTCTGGAGCACCTGCATTTGCTCATAGATCTTGGTGCGGTCGGCGGTCTCCGACAGTTTCCTGGCCTGGAAGAGCATGTCGTTGAAGTCCTTGTTGCACCATTTGGTGATGTTCTGTGACGCGGGGGTTCCTTGCGCGTCGCATCCGCGCAGGAAGAAGAAGTTGTCCGGATCGCCATTGTCGCCGGTCCAGCCGAGGAGACCCATCTGGTGCTCGCCGGCCTGGAGGCGCTTGCGATATTCGCCCCATTCAAAGGACTTGAGCTCGGCATTGATCCCGACCTTGGCGAGATCGGCCTGCATCATCTCCGCCATGCGCTTGGCATTGGGATTGTACGGGCGCTGCACAGGCATCCACCACAGATCACTCTGCAGATTTTCGACGCCGGCGGCCTTGAGCATCTCCTTGGCCTTCTCCGGGTTATATTCATAGTCGGTGACCGCGTCATTATAGGACCAGATGGTCGGCGGGATCAGGTTCTTGGCCTTCTGACCGGCGCCCTGATAGACCTCCTTCAGGATCGAATCGCGATCGATCGCCATGTTGATCGCCTGACGAACCTCTTTCTTGTCGAAGGGCGGCTTCTGCGCATTCATCGCGAGGTAGCCGATATTGAGGCCTGCCTGCTGCAAGAGATTGATGGCCTCGTCCTTGCCCATGGCTTCGAGATCGGCCGGATTCGGGTAGCCCATCACGTGGCATTCGCCGGCCTTGAGCTTGGCGTAGCGCGCGGTGTTGTCAGGCGTGATCGCATAGACGAGATCGTCGATCTTGGCCTTGCCGCCCCAATAATCATCGAACGCCTTGAAACGGATGACTGCGTCCTTCTGATAGGCGACAAACTGGAACGGGCCGGTGCCGACCGGAATCTGGTCGAACTGCTCGGGCGTTCCCTTCTTCATCAGGAAGTCGGCATATTCGGCGGACGCGATGGTCGCGAAATCCATGGCGAGATTGGCGATGATCGGCGCGTTCGGCTCGTTCAACGTCATCTTCACGGTGAGATCATCGATCTTCTCGATTGATTTGAGGAGGTCGGGCATGCCCATGTCGTTGAAATAGTCATAGGCGCCGCCGGAAACCTTGGCATAGGGATGATCCGGCTTCCATTGCCGGTCGAAGGACCAGATCACATCATCGGCGTTGAAATCGCGGGTCGGCGTGAAGCCGTTGACGCCGGAATGAAACTTGACACCCGGACGAAGCTTGAAGGTGATGGTCATCCCGTCGGGCGAAACGTCCCAGCTCTCGGCGAGAGAGGGAACGACATTGGTCGAGCCGCGCTCGAATTCGACAAGCTGGTTGTAAAGCGGCCGCGCTGCGTCAAAGCTGGTGCCCGTGGTGTTCATCGCCGGGGTAAAGTTCTCGGGCGAGCCTTCCGAGCAATAGACGAGCGTCTTTGCCTGAGCGGCGCCGGCCAGCATCGTGCCCAAAAGCAATGCCGATGCGAACATGCCGAAACGTTTCATGTATTTCCTCCCTGGAAAGTTTATTGCCTTAGTACACAAGGCGAGTAGCATCCTTAGCCGGTTTTCAACCGGAAGGAAACTCAGGCTGAAAACCGCCCCGGCAGCAAGTCGGACTCGTGCAAGCCCTGATCGGCGATATCGTCCGGGATGGGGCGCCGCTCGATCAAGGCGGCGGCAAAGCGCGACAGGCCGGGGGCGCTCTGAATGCCGTAGCCGCCCTGGCCGGCCAGCCAGAAGAAGCCCTCGCAATTTGGATCATAGCCGCAGACGGGTTCGCCATCGGGCGCGAATGTGCGCAAGCCGGCCCAATTGCGCTCGACATGGGTGACCTCGAAATCGACCGCCTGCTGAAAGCGCTCAATGCCGACGGCGAGGGTTTCGTCTTCCGCATAGGCGTCATGCGGATCGACCGGTGTTGCATCGGCAGGTGAGACCAGGAGCTTGCCGCCTGACGGCTTGCAGTACCAGGTTTCGCCGGTGTCGGTGATCAGCGGCCATGACATGACGTTGCAATTCGCCGGCGGGGGTACCACGGCGATGCTGCGTCTCTTCGGAACAAGTCCCACCGGCTGTGCGCCGGCAAGTATCGCGACCTGATCGGCCCAGGCACCCGCCGCATTCACGATTATCGGCGCTGTGAACTCGCCCTTGGGCGTCGATACCGTCCACCCGCCGTTGCGATAGGTGATTGCGGTTGCGCGTGCCTCGCAGACGAGCCGGCCGCCGCGCGCCTTGAACATGCGTAAATAGCCCTGATGCAAAAGGTCGACATCGATGTCGGAGGTGGTCGTGTCGAGATAGCAGGCTTTGGGATAGGATTCGCGCAGAAGCGGATGCAGCGCCCTGGCTTCCGCGATGCCGATTCTCTCGATGCCTTGGGCGGTCGCGAGAAAGGTCCTGGCCGCTTCCTCCTGGCCTTCGGGCATTAGAAAGAGCGAGGGCCGCGGGGCAGTCAGGGGGGCGCCGGCAAATCCGTCCGGCGGTGAATGATAGAAGTCGCGACCGGCGCGGGTCAGGGCGAGGATCGATCGCGGCCCGTAATTGGGCTCGTAGACTGCGGCGGAGCGCCCGGTCGTGTGATAGCCGGGGCGGTCCTCCATTTCGAGAATGGTTGTCGCATTCCGTAAGGCCAGGTGGGCGGCGACCGAAGCACCGGCAATGCCGGCGCCGATCACCAGGATGCGGGAGTCATGGGAAGACATGGCCGCGTTTAATCAGAAAGCCACGCGGCAGTCCAATTTGGCGCATCGCGGCAGAATATTGTGCATATGCGACAAAATGGTAACCAGTTGGTTTATTTCGACTAAATAGAGCTATGCAGAAAATGCAATTCTCATTTTGCTGCATTGCACTATATTGCGGCTGTAACCAGCAACCCAAGACCCGTCAATCCATAGGGGAATGACCAATGTTTGACTTCATCAAGACCCGTTACAGCCGCTGGCAGCGCTACAGCCGCACGGTGTCGGAGCTCGAGAGACTCTCGGCTCGCGAGCTCGCCGATCTCGGCCTGACTACCTATGACATTCCGCGCGTCGCGCGTGAAGCGTCGCGCCTCTGACCGACGCGACAAACGCCAGTTTTCTTCAGTGGCGGCGGCCTTCGGGCCGCCGCTCTCGTTTGAGCCGTTCCACTCTTGCGCCGATTGCGGCATTCCGCCGCCAGTCCCTTGTTGCGAGTCCGTAAGCCTTGTGATACCGAACGCCCGCGGCTTGGCGGGGTCTGGTGCCGCGCGCGGTCCTGTGGCTGCGAAATCCCAAGAAATTCAAGCGCTTTGCCTCGTTTCCGGCCCTCAAGGCGCGCCATCGTTTGAGAGAGCGTTCGTGACCGTCACAGATCAGACCGTTTCAGGCGTGCCCGGGCGCTATGCAACAGCGCTCTTCGAATTGGCCCAGGATACCAAATCTGTTGACAAGGTCGGCGCCGATCTTGCCACCTTCCAAAGGCTGCTTGATGAATCGCCCGATCTGAGGCGCCTGGTGCGCTCGCCGGTCTTCTCGGCCAAGGACCAGATTTCCGCTCTGGTCGCAGTCGCCAAGGGCGCCGGCATCGACGGCACCGCGCTCAATTTCCTGAAACTCGTTGCCCAGAATCGCCGGCTATTTGCCATCGAGGGCATGATCAAGGCTTATCGTTCGCTCGTTGCCGCCCAGAAGGGCGAAGTCCAGGCCGAGGTCGTCTCGGCCGAGCCGTTAACCGACAAGCACGTCGCCGATCTCAAGGCGGCGCTCAAGGCCAAGATCGGACAGGACGTCCAGCTCCAAACCCGCACCGATCCCGCCATATTGGGCGGTCTCGTCGTCAAGGTCGGCTCGCGGATGATCGACACTTCACTTCGAACCAAACTTCAAAACCTCAAGATCGCGATGAAGGGGACCGGCTGATATGGATATTCGCGCCGCCGAAATTTCCGCAATTCTCAAGCAGCAGATCAAGGATTTCGGCCAGGAAGCCGAGGTTTCCGAAATCGGCCAGGTGCTCTCCGTCGGTGACGGCATTGCCCGCGTCTATGGCCTCGACAACGTCCAGGCCGGCGAAATGGTCGAATTTCCGGGCGGCATTCGCGGCATGGCGCTGAACCTCGAAACCGACAATGTCGGTGTCGTGATTTTCGGTTCCGACCGCGACATCAAGGAAGGCGATACCGTCAAGCGCACCGGCGCCATCGTCGAAGTGCCGGTCGGCAAGGGCCTGCTCGGCCGCGTGGTCGACGCGCTCGGCAATCCGATCGACGGCAAGGGCCCGATCAAGTCGGACGAACGCCGCCGTGTCGATGTCAAGGCGCCGGGCATCATCCCGCGCAAATCCGTGCATGAGCCGATGTCGACCGGCCTCAAGGCCGTCGATGCCCTGATCCCGATCGGCCGCGGCCAGCGCGAATTGATCATCGGCGATCGCCAGACCGGCAAGACCGCGATCATTCTCGACACCATCCTCAACCAGAAGCCGATCCATCTCGCGGGCCCCGAGAAGGAAAAGCTCTATTGCGTCTATGTCGCCTGCGGCCAGAAGCGCTCAACCGTCGCGCAGTTCGTCAAGATCCTCGAAGACAACGGCGCGCTCGAATACTCGATCGTGGTCGCCGCGACCGCGTCCGACCCCGCGCCAATGCAGTATCTCGCGCCCTTCGCCGGTTGCACCATGGGAGAGTATTTCCGCGACAACGGCATGCATGCGGTCATCGCCTATGACGATCTATCCAAGCAGGCCGTCGCCTATCGCCAGATGTCGCTTCTGCTCCGCCGCCCGCCGGGCCGCGAAGCCTATCCGGGCGACGTCTTCTATCTCCATTCGCGCCTGCTCGAGCGCGCCGCCAAGCTCAACGACGCCAATGGCGCCGGCTCGCTCACCGCGCTGCCGGTCATCGAGACCCAGGCCAACGACGTGTCGGCCTATATCCCGACCAACGTGATCTCGATCACCGACGGCCAGATCTTCCTTGAAACCGATCTCTTCTATCAGGGCATCCGTCCGGCCGTGAATGTCGGCCTCTCGGTGTCGCGGGTCGGCTCGTCGGCGCAAATCAAGGCGATGAAGCAGGTCGCCGGCAAGATCAAGGGCGAACTCGCGCAGTACCGCGAAATGGCCGCCTTCGCGCAATTCGGTTCGGATCTCGATGCCGCCACCCAGCGCCTTCTCAATCGCGGCGCACGCCTGACCGAGCTTCTGAAGCAGCCGCAATTCTCGCCGCTCAAGACCGAAGAGCAGGTCGTAGTGATCTATGCCGGCGTCAACGGCTATCTCGATCCGCTCCCGGTCAACAAGGTGCGTGAATTCGAAGACTCGCTGCTGCGCCACATCCGCGAGAGCCATGCCGACATTCTCGACGCGATCCGCAACGAGAAGCAGATTTCGGACGCAACCGGCGCCAAGCTTAAGGATGTCGTCACCGCCTTCGCCAAGTCCTTCGCCTAAGCGCTGAATCCGGCCGATGCCCAGCCTCAAGGACTTACGCAACCGTATCGCCTCGGTGAAGGCGACGCGAAAGATCACCAAGGCCATGCAGATGGTGGCCGCGGCGAAACTGCGCCGCGCGCAGGAAGCAGCGCTTGCCGCGCGACCCTATTCGGAGCGCATGGCGGCGGTGCTCGGCAATCTCGCTTCCTCGATGACGGGCCGCGATGACGCGCCGCCGCTGCTCGCCGGAACCGGCAGCGACAAGACGCACCTTCTTGTCGTGTGCACCGCCGAGCGCGGGCTGTGCGGCGGTTTCAATTCGCAGATTGCCAAACTCGCCCGCGAGCATCTCGAAAAACTCCTCGCCGAAGGCAAGACGATCAAGATCATTACGGTCGGCAAGAAGGGTAATGACATCCTCAAGCGGCTTTACGGCCGCTATATCGTCGATACCGTCGATTTGCGCGCCGCGCGCAGCCTGCAGTTCAGCCACGCTCAGGCGATCGCGGAGAAGGTGCTCGCGCTTTTCGCCGAAGGCCAGTTCGACGCCTGCACATTGTTCTTCGCCGAATTCAAGTCGGTGATCGCGCAGAAGCCGACGGCTTTGCGGCTGGTCCCTGCCAGTGTCGAAGGCGGCGGAGCGCCCGATCTCGGCGGCGCCATCTATGACGCAGAGCCCGACGAAGGCGAAATCCTCGCCGATCTCCTGCCGCGCAATATCGCGGTGCAGATTTTCCGGGCGCTGCTCGAGAATGCCGCATCCGAACAGGGCGCGCGCATGAGCGCAATGGACAATGCCACGCGCAATGCCGGCGACATGATCAACAAGCTGACGCTGAAATACAACCGCCAGCGCCAGGCACAGATCACCAAGGAACTCATCGAAATCATCTCGGGCGCCGAGGCGCTCTAGGCTTAGACGGAAGGATGGATCCCATGGCGAACACCGCAGCCAATACCAATAAGCCGGCCGGCAAGATCACTCAGGTGATGGGCGCCGTCGTCGACGTGCAGTTCGAGGGCGACCTGCCGCAAATCCTGAACGCACTCGAGACCGACAATGGCGGCCATCGCCTTGTGCTCGAAGTCGCCCAGCATCTCGGCGAAAACACGGTGCGAACCGTTGCGATGGACTCGACCGAAGGCCTGGTGCGCGGCCAGAACGTCGTGGATACGGGCGCGCCGATCACCGTGCCGGTCGGCGATGAAACGCTCGGCCGCATCATCAATGTCATCGGCGAGCCGGTGGACGAGGCAGGTCCGCTCGGGACCACGGCGCGCCGCGCCATCCACCAGCCGGCGCCGGAATTCGTCGATCAGTCGACGGAAGCGGAAATTCTCGTCACCGGCATCAAGGTCGTCGACCTTCTCGCGCCCTATGCCAAGGGCGGCAAGATCGGCCTGTTCGGCGGCGCCGGCGTGGGCAAGACGGTGCTGATCATGGAGCTCATCAACAACGTCGCCAAGGCGCATGGCGGCTACTCGGTCTTCGCCGGAGTCGGCGAGCGCACCCGCGAGGGCAACGATCTTTATCACGAGATGATCGAGTCGGGCGTCAACAAGGACCCGAAGAAGGACGGCACCACCGCCGGATCGAAATGCGCGCTGGTCTATGGCCAGATGAACGAGCCGCCGGGCGCGCGCGCGCGCGTCGGTCTTTCGGGCCTGACGGTGGCCGAGCACTTCCGCGATCAGGGCCAGGACGTGCTGTTCTTCGTCGACAACATCTTCCGCTTCACGCAGGCGGGTTCGGAAGTGTCGGCGCTCCTGGGCCGCATTCCTTCGGCGGTCGGCTATCAGCCGACGCTTGCCACCGACATGGGTGCTCTCCAGGAACGCATCACCACAACGCAGAAGGGTTCGATCACTTCGGTGCAGGCAATCTACGTGCCGGCCGACGACCTGACCGATCCGGCGCCCGCCACCTCCTTCGCCCATCTTGATGCGACGACGGTTCTGTCGCGCGGCATTGCGGAAAAGGGCATCTATCCCGCGGTCGACCCGCTCGACTCCACCTCGCGCATGCTCGATCCGCGCATCATCGGCGAAGAGCACTACCAGGTCGCGCGCCGCGTGCAGCAGATTCTGCAGCGCTACAAGGCGCTCCAGGACATCATCGCCATTCTCGGCATGGACGAGCTTTCCGAAGACGACAAGCTCGCCGTGGCGCGCGCCCGCAAGATCGAGCGCTTCCTGTCGCAACCCTTCCATGTCGCCGAAGTCTTCACCGGCTCGCCCGGCAAGCTGGTTTCGCTCGAAGACACGATCAAGGGCTTCAAGGGCCTGTGCGACGGCGCCTATGACCATCTGCCGGAGCCCGCCTTCTACATGGTCGGCTCCATCGAAGAAGCGGTCGAGAAGGCGCAGCGCATGGCGGCGGAAGCGGCCTAACCGGGTAACGATCAATGACAAGCCTGCATTTCGAACTTGTGAGCCCGGAACGGCTGTTGATGTCGGATGACGTCGATGCGGTCGAGATCCCGGGCACCGAAGGCGACATGGGCATCCTGCCCGGTCATGCGCCCGTCCTCTCCACCTTGCGGCCAGGTGTCGTGACCGTGACGCGCGGCGGCAAGGCCGAGCGCATTTTTGTGCGCGGCGGCTTTGCCGAGGTGAACCCGCAAGGCCTGACTGTGCTGGCCGAGGTGGCCATACCCATCGCCGAGCTCGATGCGACGAAGATCGCCCAGCAGATCAGCAACGCGCAAGACGACGTCAACGACGCGAAGACAGACGAGACGCGGCGGCGCGCGCAGGAGAATCTCGATCACCTGAAGGCGCTCGAGGGCGCGCTCCAGGCGAGTCACTAAAAAGATCAGGCTCGCGAAACGCGGGCCTTCTCATTCACGTTTGATACGGAAGTCCGGGATTCTTGGAAGGCCAACTATCGGCCTCGTCCTGAGGTGCATCGCGCAGCGATGCCTCGAGGGGGCGAGAATTTAGAGCAACTCCCATTTTGATTGAATCGGGATGGGGGATTCCCAAATCAGCGGAATTCTGATTCAAGATGGCTGCTGGAGAGGAGGCCAGCAGGCATGGTTCGACCTCTGTCGCTGGACATCCGCAAGCGCATGGCGAAA
>JAEUMG010000370.1 GCA_016793355.1 Hyphomicrobiales bacterium | reverse complement strand
AGTAAAATATGGCCGTAAGATGTTGAGAGAGCGGAGATGATCATGGCGTCGTCAGAGGCATTGTCGCGCACTGCGAAGTGGATGAGTCGTGCCACCCTCGTCACGCTCGCCGCAATTGTCGCCGCTTACGCCGGCTTGTGGCTCGATCCGGGGATGGCACAGCAGGCCCTGCATGAAATGCTTCCTGGAATATCGCTGGAGGGAGTAACCGAAACACAGCTCTGGCTTGGTGCTGCCTTGGGACTTGCCCCGGTGTCGATCCTCGCCGTGGCGCTGCGTGAACTTTATCTGTTCTTCACGCTCTACCGGCGCGGTGACGCCTTCCCGGATGGTGCAGGCGAACGGTTGCGGCGCGTCGGATCGTGGTTGATTGCTCTCGCCGTCACCGCCTTCATTGTCCGATGCGCCGCATCGGTGCTGTTCAGCTGGCATCTCGGAGATGGAAACCGGCAACTTGCCATTTCCATATCCTCGAGCGACGTCATCCTGCTCCTCTTCGGCGGGCTGGTCAGAATGATCGGGCGCATTCTCCTCGAAGCCGGACGCGTAGCCGAAGAAAACCGGCAGTTCGTCTGACGCATGCCTATCATCGTCAATCTCGATGTCATGCTGGCCAGGCGCAAAATGCGCTCGCGTGAACTCGCCGAGCGCATCGGCATCACCGAACAGAATGTTTCGCTGCTCAAATCGGGAAAGGTGAAGGGAGTGCGCTTCGAAACGCTCGAGCGCATCTGCGAAGCGCTCGACTGTCAGCCCGGCGATCTGCTGGAATACAGGCCGGCCGCCGAATAACGACTAGCGTTCCCGTGCCAGGCGTTTGTCGAGATAGACCGAACAGACCTTGGTCAGTTCTTCGATCTTGTCCTGGAAAAAATGATTGGCGCCGGGAATGACCTTGTGCTCGATCACGATGCCTTTTTGCGTTTTCAGTTTTGACACGAGGCTGTGGACCGCTTCAGGAGCCGTCACGGTGTCCTTCTCGCCATTCACGAAGAGCCCGGAAGCCGGGCAGGGCGCGAGGAACGAAAAGTCGTAATGCTTGGCAAGCGGGGCAACCGAGATGAAGCCCGAGATCTCGGGACGCCGCATCAACAGCTGCATGGAGATCCATGAGCCGAATGAAACGCCGGCAATCCAGCAGATTTTCGCCTCACGGTTGTAGGATTGCAGCCAGTCGAGCGCCGATGCCGCGTCCGACAATTCGCCGGCGCCGTTCTCAAAACTTCCCTGGCTGCGGCCAACGCCCCGGAAATTGAATCGAAGGACCGAAAAGCCGCGATTGGCAAACATGTGGTAGAGCGAATGCACGATCGGGTTGTTCATCGTGCCGCCGAACGTGGAGTGCGGGTGCAGCAGGATCGCGATCGGCGATCCAGCCGGTTTCGCGTGATGGTATCGTGCTTCGAGGCGACCGGCGGGGCCGTTAAAGATGACTTCAGGCATGCGAAGATTGTTGTCCTAGGTCGCGGCTGTAAACGCCATGGCAGGAATCGCCCTTGCAGATACGCAAATCCGGACTAATTGTTGACTTAAGTAGTCGGATTTCATATAAACGCGAATTAGAATTATTCAAGACTGTGATAGGCTGTGAGCGGCTGCTCATAGCACGGTTGCAGGGTGCGTTTGCAAGTCTTTGATGCATCCAGACGCGGGAAGTCAGACATGAAAATGAGCACCAAGGGGCGCTATGCGGTGATGGCGATGATCGACATCGCACAGGACACTTCGGGCAGTCCGGTGTCCCTCGCGGCCATCGCCGAGCGCCAGGACATCAGCCAGGAATACCTGGAGCAGCTTTTTGCCAAGCTGAGGCGGGCCGGGCTCGTCGAAAGCGCACGCGGCCCGGGCGGCGGCTATCGCTTGGCTCGCACCGCCGATCTCATCAGCATGGCTGAAATCATTATCGCCGCCGACGAGCCCTTGCGGGTCACGCGCTGCGGGGGCGATGCGGTGGACGGATGCGTGCGGGGCGAGCGATGCTGCGCGCATGACCTGTGGTCGTCCCTCGGCCGCCAGATGATGTACTTCCTCTCCTCCGTGACGCTCGATGACGTGGTGTCGAAACGCAATCTCGCCCTGGCTGCCTCGATCAAGCAGACCAAAGACCGTTATATCAGGAAGACCGCCTGAGACGCAGATGCGGAGCTACCTCGACCATAATGCGACGAGCCCGCTGCATCCCGCGGCGCGACAGGCGATGCTCGCCGCCATGACGGAGGGCGGCAACGCTTCCTCCGTGCACGCGGAGGGGTGCGCCGCACGCCGCACTCTTGACGATGCGCGTGACGCCGTCGCCCAGGCCCTCGGCGCGCTGCCGGGCATGGTCGTCTTCACCAGCGGCGGCAGCGAAGCCAACAATCTGGCCCTCAAGGGTGTGCCGGGCCGGCGCGTGCTGATATCGGCAATCGAGCACCCCTCCGTGATTGAAGCCGCTAGGGCCAGCGGGAAGACGGTCGAAGTCATTCCCGTCAATTCCGCTGGACTTGTCGATCTGGCGGCGCTTGAGGCCGCTTTGCCCGGCTCGCCGGCCCTCGTCAGCGTGATGCTTGCCAATAACGAGACCGGCATCATCCAGCCGGTGCGCGAGGTGGTGGCGCTGGCGGCGCGCCATGGGGCTCTGGTTCATTGCGATGCGGTTCAGGCGCTGGGCAAGATTCCGGTCAATTTCGGACTGCTGGGGGTCGACCTCCTCAGCCTGTCCGCTCACAAGCTTGGCGGCCCCCAGGGCTGCGGCGCCCTGGTTGTCCGCGACGCTGTCGCGCTGTCACCTTTGATCCATGGCGGCGCGCAGGAACTGCGCCGTCGCGCCGGCACCGAGAATGTCCCGGCCATTGCCGGCTTCGCGGCGGTGCTTCAGGAAAAGTTACAGGATATCAATGTTTTGCGCGACGAACTGGAATCGCTTCTCGAAGGCGCCGTCGTAATCGGAAAGGATGTGGATCGGCTGCCGAACACGAGCTGTTTCGCGCGTCCCGGCCTTCTCGCCGAAACGCTGCTCATGGCCTTCGACCTCGATGGCATCGCCGTTTCTTCGGGCTCGGCCTGCTCGTCGGGAAAGGTTGCGCAATCGCATGTTCTTGCCGCGATGGGCGTTGCGCCTGAGATTGCTGCGGGCGCGATCCGCGTGAGCCTCGGCTGGAATACGACACGAGAGGATATTGAACGCTTCGGCGCGGTCTGGCGCCGGATACTGGCGCGGCAGCCGGCGAAGGCAGCCGCATAGAGAAGTGTGATGGCAGATACCGATACCATTGAACTCGTCAAAGACATCGACGTCGACAAGTACAAATACGGATTCACGACCGATATCGAGTCCGAACTTGCGCCGAAGGGGCTGAACGAATCGATCGTTCGCTTCATCTCGGAAAAGAAGCGCGAGCCCGAATGGATGCTCGAATGGCGCCTCGGCGCCTATCGGCGCTGGGTCGAGATGACCGAGCCGACCTGGGCGCGTGTCCATTATCCGAAGATCGACTTCCAGGACCTGCATTACTATGCGGCGCCGAAAAGCATGGCCGCGCCCAAGAGCCTCGATGAGATCGATCCGAAACTGCTTGAGACCTATGCCAAGCTCGGTATCCCGCTGAAAGAGCAGGAAATCCTGGCCGGCGTCCGCCGCCAGGGCGAAAGCAGCGAACTTGATTCGGAAGGCGGCGGTGAAACGGCCGGCCGCGTTGCGATCGATGCCGTCTTCGATTCCGTCTCCGTCGTCACCACTTTCAAGGATGAGCTTGCCAAGGCCGGCGTGATCTTCTGTTCCATGTCGGAAGCCGTTCGCGAGCACCCCGAACTGGTGCAGAAATACCTCGGGTCCGTGGTTCCGCAGGGCGACAATTTCTATGCCGCGCTCAATTCCGCGGTCTTTTCGGACGGTTCCTTCGTCTATGTGCCGCCGAATACGCGCTGCCCGATGGAGCTTTCCACCTATTTTCGCATCAATGAGCGCAATACCGGGCAGTTCGAGCGCACTTTGATCATTGCCGATCGCGGCGCTTATGTCTCCTATCTCGAAGGCTGCACGGCCCCGACCCGCGACGAAAACCAGCTCCATGCCGCAGTCGTTGAACTCATCGCGCTGGAAGATGCCGAGATCAAGTATTCGACAGTCCAGAACTGGTATCCGGGCGACAAGGAAGGCAAGGGCGGCGTCTATAATTTCGTCACCAAGCGCGGCGACTGCCGCGGCCGCAATGCCAAGATTTCCTGGACGCAGGTCGAGACCGGGTCTGCCATAACCTGGAAATATCCAAGCTGCATTCTGCGCGGCGACAATTCGCGCGGCGAGTTCTATTCCATTGCCATTTCCAACGGCCGCCAGCAGGTCGATTCCGGCACCAAGATGATTCATCTCGGCAAGAACACGTCGAGCCGCATCATCTCCAAGGGCATCGCTGCGGGACGCTCCGACAATACCTATCGCGGCCTCGTCACGGCGCATCGCAAAGCCACCAATGCGCGCAACTTCACGCAGTGCGATTCATTGCTGATCGGCGACAAATGCGGCGCGCATACCGTGCCCTATATCGAGGCCAAGACGTCGACCGCACAGTTCGAACACGAGGCGACGACATCGAAGATTTCCGACGACCAGCTCTTCTACTGCATGTCGCGCGGGCTTTCGGAGGAAGAGGCGGTTGCGCTGATCGTCAACGGCTTCGTTCGCGATGTCCTGCAGCAATTGCCGATGGAATTCATGGCCGAAACGCAGAAGCTGATCGGCATCAGCCTGGAAGGAAGCGTTGGGTGATCCGTGCGCGGTACGGATCGCCAAACTGAGAATGGTGAAAAACGTGTCTATGCTTGAAATCAAGAACCTGCATGTCCGTCTTGAGGATGAGGATCGGATGATTCTCAACGGCCTGAGCCTCACCGTGAATGCAGGCGAAGTGCATGCCATCATGGGGCCGAACGGCTCGGGCAAGTCGACCCTGTCCTATGTCCTCTCCGGCCGCGAGGGCTATGTCGTTACGCAAGGCTCCGTGACCTACAGGGGTCAGGACCTCCTGGCGATGGAGCCGGATGTGCGCGCCGCCAAGGGTGTGTTTCTCGCATTCCAGTATCCGATCGAGATACCGGGCGTTGCCACCATGCAGTTCCTGAAGGTGGCCCTCAACGCGCAGCGCAAGGCGCGCGGCGAAAAGGAATTGTCGACACCGGATTTCATGCGCCTGGTCAAGGCGCGCGCCGCCAAGCTTGGCGTTTCGCAGGACATGCTGAAGCGTGCCGTCAATGTCGGATTCTCGGGCGGTGAGAAGAAGCGCGCCGAGATTCTCCAGATGGCCGTGCTTGAGCCGAGCCTCTGCATCCTCGATGAGACCGATTCCGGTCTCGACATCGATGCCTTGCGGATCGTGGCCGATGGCGTAAACGCGCTGCGCTCGCCCGATCGTGCCATGATCGTCATTACGCATTACCAGCGCCTGCTCGACTACATCGTGCCGGACGTGGTGCATGTCCTGTCGCAGGGCCGGATCGTGAAGTCGGGTGGCAAAAACCTTGCGCACGAGCTTGAGGAGCGTGGCTACGCCCAGTTCGAGAAGGATGCCGCATGAACATCGCGGTCAATCTGACGCCGGCCGAACTCGCCCTGGGGGGCATGATGCTCCCGCATGCGCGCATGGAAGACTGGCGTTGGACGAATCTGCGCACGCTGATCGACAGGCCCTATCCTCCCGGCGGCAAGATCGCGGTCGCCGCCAAGGAGATCGCAAGGCTTCGCGACACTTCGCCTCTGGCGAGGATGCCGGCGGCCCGGCTTGTCTTCGTGAACGGAGCGTTCTCCCAGGGCGAATCGCGCTTCCCCGCCTCGGGCGAGGTCGGCATCAGGCCGGGCCTGCCGCGCCTCTCGGCGTCCGACGAGCCGGTCGCCTCCCTGAATGCAAATTTTGCGACGGACGGGCTCACGCTTACGATCAGGTCCGGCGCCAATATCGATACGCCGATCGAACTGCTCTTCCTTGCCACGGACGCCGATCCTCGCACCATCGCCACGCGGGTCGCTGTCGACATCGGAGCCGGCGCTTCCGCGACTTTGATCGAAACCTTTGCCGGCGAGGGCTCCTACCTCGCCAATTCCGCGGTCTCGATTGCACTGGGCGAAGGCGCGCGGCTCGATCGCGTCACGCTGGAGCGCCAGGCCCCGGGGGCGATCCACCTCGCCGATCGCGATGTCACCTTGCAGGGCCGTGCTGTTCTGCGGGATTTCACGCTCACAGCCGGTGCGAAGCTCAACCGCCAGAATGCGCGCTATACCCTTGCCGGGGAGCATGCCGACGCCCGCATCGCCGGTGCCTATCTGCTCGGCGGCCGCCAGCATGCCGATACGCGCCTCGTAGTCCGGCACGCGAAGCCGCATTGCACCAGTCGCGAAATTTTCAAATGCGTGATGGACGATCATGCGCGCGGCATCTTCCAGGGCAAGGTGATCGTCGATCCGGGCGCCCAGAAGACCGATGGCAAACAGTCGAGCCACGCCTTGCTGCTGTCCGAAACCGCCGAATTCGATGCCAAGCCGGAACTTGAGATTTTCGCTGACGACGTCGTCTGTGGACATGGCGCGACTTCGGGCGATCTCGATCACAACCATCTTTTCTATTTGCGCTCGCGCGGAATCCCGGAGCGCGAGGCGAAGGCCATGCTGGTCGCCGCCTTCGTCGAAGAGGCGTTCGAGACAATCGGCAATGATCACATCCGCGCCGCCCTCGGCGAAATTGCTACCGGGTGGCTGGCAAGCCGTGGGGGTGCGTCGTGACCGCCATGCAGCGGACCATCGCGCCGGCCTTTGACGTTGCTGCCGTGCGCCGCGACTTTCCCATCCTGTCGCGCGAGGTGTACGGCAAGCCGCTCGTCTATCTGGACAATGCCGCGTCCGCGCAGAAGCCCAAGGCAGTGCTCGACGCCGTCATGAAGAGCTACACGGAAGAATACGCCAATGTTCACCGCGGGCTCCACTTCCTCTCGAACGCCGCCACGCAAGCCTATGAAGACGCGCGCGAAAGCGCCCGCCGTTTCCTCAATGCGCCATCCAAGGATCAGCTGATCTTCACCCGCAACGCCACCGAGGCGATCAACCTCGTGGCGCAGAGCTTCGGCGGAATGGTGATTGGCGAGGGTGACGAGATCGTGCTCTCGATCATGGAGCACCATTCCAACATCGTTCCCTGGCATTTCCATCGCGAGCGCGGAGGCGCGGTCATCAAGTGGGCACCGATCGACCAAGACGGCAATTTCCTCCTTGAGGAATTTGAAAAGCTGCTCAGCCCACGCACCAGGATCGTCGCGATCACCCAGATGTCGAATGCGCTGGGCACGATCGTTCCGGTCAGGGAAGTCATCCGCATCGCCCATGCGCGCGGCATCCCGGTCCTGGTCGATGGCAGCCAGGCCGCCGTCCATATGCCGGTGGACGTTCAGGATCTCGACTGCGACTTCTACGCCTTCACCGGTCACAAGACCTACGGTCCGACCGGCATTGGTGTGCTCTATGGCAAGATGGAGCATTTGCGCCGCATGCCACCCTACCAGGGCGGTGGCGAGATGATCGGCGAGGTCACGCTCGATACGGTCACTTATGCCGAGCCCCCGCATCGTTTTGAGGCGGGTACGCCTGCCATCGTCCAGGCGATCGGCCTCGGCGCCGCTCTCGACTATATCCGCTCGGTCGGCTTTGCCGGCATCACCGCCCATGAGTCTGATTTGCGCGACTACGCCATGGCGCGCCTCTCCGAGATCAATTCCCTGCGCATCTTCGGCCGCGCGCGCGACAAGGGCGCCATCGTCTCCTTCAACATGGAAGGCGCGCATGCCCACGATGTCGCGACCGTGATCGACCGGGCAGGGGTCGCGGTCCGGGCCGGCACCCACTGCACCCAGCCTTTGCTAACCCACTTTGGCGTAACGGCAACCTGCCGTGCCTCCTTCGCCATGTACAATACCCGGGAAGAAGTTGATAAGCTCGCCGAAGCGCTTATCTCAGCTCAAAGGATATTCCTGTGACCGAAGCGCAAGACCATCAGCCCGTCGCCGAGACGCCGCCATCATTGCCGATGGCGTCGTCGGCTACAGCGATTCCGGCCGACGAACTCGACCGGATGACCAATGACATCGTCGCGGCGCTGAAGACGGTCTACGATCCCGAAATCCCCGTGGACATTTATGAATTGGGCCTGATCTATCAGGTCGACATCGACGATGATCGCAATGTCAGGATCGAGATGACCTTGACGGCGCCGGGTTGCCCGGTTGCCGGCGACATGCCCGGCTGGGTCGAGAATGCCGTGAGCACGGTCGCAGGCGTCGCCTCGGTCGAGGTGAAGATCGTTTTCGATCCGCCCTGGGATCAGTCGCGTATGTCGGATGAAGCGCGCGTCGCGCTCAATGTCTGGTAGGAAGCCATGGCTGCCACTGTCCGCCCCCGCCCGAAGATCGTGACGCTCACCGACGCCGCGGCTGAGCGCGTTCGCCAGATCATGACGAAGGCCGAGAGGCCGGTCGTGGGATTGCGCGTCGGCGTCAAGAACGGCGGCTGCGCCGGCATGGAATACACGATGGAGTGGGCGGAGGAGCAGAAGCCATTCGACGAGCTCGTCGAGGACAAGGGCATCAAGCTTCTGATCGATGCCAAGGCCATCATGTTTCTGATCGGCACCCAGATGGATTTTCAGACTTCGTCCCTCAAGTCCGGCTTCGTCTTCAACAATCCGAACCAGACATCGGCCTGCGGCTGCGGAGAATCGGTCCAGATCAAGCCGGCCGCAACGGAAGCCGCGCCCGCCGGCACGTGAGCGTCAGCGCCGAATTTCTGGAGTTTGTCACTGAGCAGATGGCCGGCTTCGGCCCGGTCAGCGTCCGCCGCATGTTTGGTGGCGCCGGCGTGTTTCGCGACGGCCTCATGTTCGCACTGATTGCCGGTGAAGCTCTCTACTTCAAGGCCGACGCATCCAGTGAGAGCGCCTTCAAGGCCGAGGGCCTCGGTCCCTTCACTTACCAGACCAGGCACAATCCGCGCACCGTCATGTCCTATTGGCGTGCACCGGAACGCTGCCTCGATGATCCCGATGAAATGGCCGATTGGTGCCGCAAGGCCTACGCGGTCGCGCTCAAGTCTGCGAAGCCTGCAAAGGGCTCGTCAGGCTGACCGCACCGGCCGGGCAAGAAAGGCGGGCATGTTGCCCGAATGAAAGCCGCCCGTATCCGGAGCATCGGGGAGGTGGCGCGGCTCGGGCCGGTGGGGACGCTGAGGCTTTTCCGATTTTGGCGTGCGCTCGGGCTTGGGCTGGCGCGCGGGCTTTGCCGCATGTCGCTGCTGCTGGCGCTTCGGCCGCTCCTCGGCCGCTTCCCTGGGCTCTTCCTTGGGGGTATCGCCGAACCAGGCGATCTCCTTCTTGATCAATTGCTCGATCGCCTTGTGATGCTTGGCATCGAGCCTGCTGACCAACGTAAAGGCATGGCCTTCGCGCCCGGCGCGCCCGGTTCGGCCCACTCGGTGCACGTAATCTTCGGCGTGGATCGGCACGTCGTAATTGAAAACATGGCTCACTTCCGGAATGTCGAGCCCGCGTGCTGCGACATCGGAGGCAATGAGATAGGTCACTTCGCCGCCGCGGAAAGCCGAAAGCGTCTTGAGCCGCGCCGTCTGATCCATGTCGCCATGCAGCGCCGCCGCATTGAAGCCGTGTCGCTTCAGCGATTTCTCGAGCAGCGCGACGGTGGTCTTGCGGTTGGCAAAGACAATGGCGTTGTTGATGTTGGTCTGCGAGCGGATCAGCTGGCGCAGCGTCTCGCGCTTCTCCTTGGCATCGCTCGGCGCCTTGACCACCCACTGCTCGAGGCTCGCGACCGTCGAAGAGAGCGGCGTCGCTTCGACGCGCTCGGGGTTGTGCAGGAACTGCCCGGTGATGCGCTGGATCTCGGGCGGCATGGTCGCGGAAAAGAACAGGGTCTGGCGCGTGAAGGGGAGCGTCTTGCAGATGCGCTCGATATCCGGGATAAAGCCCATGTCGAGCATCCGGTCGGCCTCGTCGATGACCAGAAGCTCGACGCCCGTGAGAAGCAGCTTGCCGCGCTCGAAATGATCGAGCAGCCGTCCGGGCGTCGCGATCACCACATCCGCGCCGCGATCGATTTTCGACGCCTGATCGTCGAACGACACGCCGCCGATGAGCAACGCAACGGTGAGGCGGTGGTTCTTGCCCAGCGTCTCAAAGGCATCGCGTACCTGGACCGCCAGCTCGCGCGTCGGCTCGAGAATGAGCGTGCGCGGCATGCGTGCGCGGGCGCGGCCCTTTTCGAGAAGCGTCAGCATCGGCAGCACGAAGGCGGCGGTCTTGCCGGAGCCGGTCTGCGCGAGGCCCAGCACATCCTTGCGCTGAAGCGCATGAGGAATGGCTTGCGCCTGGATCGGAGTAGGGGACGAAAAACCCGCCGCGGCAACCGCGTCGATTACTTTGGGGCTCAATCCGAGCTCTGCGAATGACATATCGCTGTGAAGTACCGTTCTGCCGATGGAAATAGGGGCGTGCCCGCAATGGCTCGGCTGTTATCGGGGCCGCCAGACTCTGCGCTGGAACATAGTGTCAACGCCGGCAAAGTCAAACCCTCAAACTGCGGCAAATGCGCTGAAACCCTAATAAAACCGGTTAAATTTGCGTCATTATCCCCAAAAAAGAAAATCGGGCGGCTGATTTTGCCGCCCGGAGGAGCCCCTCTAGTTTGGTACGCTTGGGAGGTTATGAAGTAGCCCGCCGCCCCCCATCTCTCATGAAAACATTATGCACGATTCGAGCGTCATGTGTGTTGCTCTTCCGCCACGTTCCCGCCGGAATTGGCGGTGAAGCCTGAGGCAATCGCGGAGGGATTTTGGCATGCTCAAGAAGAATGTAGTCCTGTTGTTCGTCGCGTTGAGCCTCTCGGCGGGCGCGGCTGCGGCCTTTGAACCGCCGCTCTTCCCGCTGACCGGAGATCAGCTGAAGGCCTATGGCGCCTATCGGAGTGCGCCCGGCGAGAAGGCCTTCGCCGCCGGTCCGGCCGGTCAGTTCTCAGCCCAGACCGGCTATGCAAGCGCGATGGCCGCCGTACGCGAGGCGCTTGCCGAATGCGACAAGGGCGGCGCCGACCCCAAGAACCCCTGCATCATCATCGACCAGAACGGCGCCATGCTGCCCCTGGCCCTGCAACTCGCCCAGCAGTCGCGCGCCGACGCGGCAAGGCTAGAGCAGCCCCTGCCATTGCGCGATCTCGTCCTGGATGCTGATGCCTGGGCGGCGCTCAAGGGCCTTGATGAAAAGCCCGGACACAAGGCTTTCGCGATCAGCCTGAAGGGGCCATGGGCGCGGTCGTGGGAGGCGTCGACGATCGAGGAGGCGGAGAAGGAAGCGCTTGCCGCTTGCGACCAGAAAGAGCGTGCACAGACGGCCAGATGCTTCGTGTTCTCGCGCGACGGCGCGAATGTTGGCGCCGACACGCTCGAGATTGCGCCGGATCTTTCTGTCGCGCCGAAGAAGCAGCCATAGGTCCGAACCATTTCGTGATTTGACCCGTCGCGGCCTTCGCCGCAAAATGCAGTGAGGCACGCAAAGGAGGTTACGAAAATGAAACCGCCTGGCCATGCGCGGCTGTCGGGCTGAAGGCCATTGAGGCTGCCCGGACAGCCAAAAACGGAAATCCAGTTGCACTCTATCTTCGGCTGAATGTCGGGCTGTCGGGCCCAGACGGGTCGGCATCGGCACAAATAAGGCTTCGGAAGACCGAAGCCATGGTTGCATGAGGCACCCAATCCCACGGCCCCGCGCGGCACATCACCGGCGGGGCCAGCCGTTTTTTGGCCTGATTTTCCGCGTCAAGCCCCTCATCCGCGACGCCTGCTTCCGCCGCAATCTCAATTCGGGTTAGGTAGGTTTCTGCCGTCGATCGTTGATTCGTGTGGGGAATTCATGCCGAAGCCGAAAGTCCGCGACCTGTTCGAAAAGCTCGAGGCCGAAATGGCTCCGGCCGCAGCGAGGGCGCGGGCGATGAAACCCAGGGGCGGTGCCGAGGAAAGCTACACCGCCGCCGACATCGAGGTTCTGGAAGGCCTGGAGCCCGTCCGCCGCCGTCCCGGCATGTATATCGGCGGCACCGACGAGAAGGCACTGCACCACCTCTTCGCCGAGGTGATCGACAATTGCATGGACGAGGCCGTCGCCGGCCATGCCTCCTGGATCGAGGTCGAATACGGCAAGGACGGCTATCTGACCGTCACCGACAATGGCCGCGGCATCCCGGTCGATCCGCATCCCAAATTCAGGGACAAGTCCGCCCTCGAAGTCATCATGACGACGCTGCATGCCGGCGGCAAATTCGACTCGAAGGTCTACGAGACCTCGGGCGGCCTGCATGGCGTCGGCGTCTCGGTCGTCAACGCGCTTTCCGACGATCTCGTCGTGGAGGTGGCGCGCGGCCAGCAATTGTTCCGCCAGTCCTACAAGCGCGGCAAGCCGACGGGCAAAATCGAAAAGCTCGGCAAGATCAACAATCGCCGCGGCACCTCGGTGCGCTTCCATCCCGACCCGCAGATTTTCGGCAAGACTGCCGAGTTCAGCGCCAACCGTCTGTTCCGCATGGCACGCTCCAAGGCCTATCTGTTCGGCGGCGTCGAGATCCGCTGGCGCTGCGATCCCTCGCGCATCAAGGACAAGGACACGCCCGAGAAGGCCGATCTTCACTTCCCCGGCGGCTTGAAGGACTTTCTCGAGGAGCGTCTGGAAGGCAAGCCCCGCGTCGCCGACGAAATCTTCGCGGGCAAGGTGACGAAGCCCGGCGGCCATGGCTCGGTCGAATGGGCGATCGCCTGGTTCGCCGGCGATGACGGCTTCGTCTCGTCCTATTGCAACACCATCCCGACGAGCGAGGGCGGAACCCATGAGCAGGGCCTGCGCTCGGCGCTTCTTCGCTCGCTCAAGAACTATGCCGAATTGGCCGGCAACAAGCGCGCCGGCATCATCACCGGCGACGATGTCATGACCAGCGCCGGCGTCCTGCTCTCGGTCTTCATCCGCGAGCCGGAATTCCAGGGCCAGACCAAGGAAAAGCTCGCGACCGCCGAAGCCGCCCGCATCGTCGAAACCGCCTTGCGCGATCACTTCGATCATTGGCTCGCCGGCCATCCGGCCCAGGCCGACCGCCTGCTCGACTGGATCGTCGAGCGTGCCGACGAGCGCATTCGCCGCCGCCAGGAAAAAGAGGTCGGCCGCAAGACCGCCGTCCGCAAGCTGAGGCTTCCCGGCAAGCTCGCCGATTGCTCGGCTTCGGGTGCGGAAGGCTCCGAGCTTTTCATCGTCGAGGGCGATTCCGCCGGCGGCTCCGCCAAGTCGGGCCGCAACCGCGAGACCCAGGCCGTGCTGCCCTTGCGCGGCAAGATCCTGAATGTCGCCAGCGCCGGGAAGGACAAGCTCGCCCAGAACCAGCAACTGGCCGATCTCATCCAGGCGCTGGGCTGCGGCACGGGCGCGAGCTATCGCGAAGAAGATCTGCGCTACGAGAAGATCATCGTGATGACCGACGCCGATGTCGACGGCGCGCATATTGCGAGCCTGCTCATCACCTTCTTCTACCGCCAGATGCCGCTTCTGATCGAGCAGGGACATCTCTATCTGGCGGTGCCGCCGCTTTACAAGCTCTCGCAGGGCGGCAAGGTCGCCTATGCGAGGGACGACAGGCACCGCGACGAATTGCTGAAGACCGAATTCTCAGGCAGAGGCAAGGTCGAGATCGGCCGTTTCAAGGGACTGGGCGAGATGCTGGCGAGCCAGCTCAAGGAAACCACCATGGACCCGATGAAGCGCTCGCTCCTGCGCGTCACCTTGCTCGAAAGCGAACGCGCCACCACCGCGAAGGTCGTCGAGCAGCTCATGGGCAACAAGCCCGAAGAGCGCTTCAAATTCATCTCCGAACGCGCCGAATTCGTCCCCGAAGCGGAGCTGGATGTTTGACCGCAGAATTCTTCTCCCTCCGCCACCGAAGGTGGGGAGGGTGCCGACCCCGGGCCTGATCCGGGGGAGGCGGGTGGGGTGATCCCGCCGGGACCGCGCGTGTCGATCTTGGCAAGCGACCCCACCCGGCGCTTCGCGCCACCCTTCCCACGCCGCTTTGCGGCGTGGCGGAGGGAAGGGTAGCCACATGCCAACCCTCTTCAAAGCCATCCTCTGGCTCGCCTGCATCGGCCTGTGGATCGCAACGATCGCCGGCATGGCGGCACCACTCTTCCCGCTCGTCGAACTCCTCAATCA
>JAEUMG010000361.1 GCA_016793355.1 Hyphomicrobiales bacterium | reverse complement strand
TTTCGCCCAGCGAGTCGCCCGAGGTATTATAGACACTCGTGCCCAGCGCCCGGCCTGCGGAGATAAGGCTTGTCGTCTCGTCGCGCTTTTCGATGATGCTTCTTCATTCAATCGGTTTCCTGCAAAGTGCACGACGAAAGCCTAAATTCCGGGCGTCGCGGGGATTGCGCCTCGGCGCGGGCCCGGAACCTCGCAGTGGAATAGGCAGCAGATCAGGAACTGGCGCAGCTCGTCGAGAGCAGGATCGACATGAAGAGGGTGGCGTAGCTACGTCAGGGTCGCCGGATCAAGCCCGGCAATGACAGAACCAGTGGCCACGCGAGACAGCTACGCCGCCTTCTTGACGCCGCCCAGCACCTCATCCACCGAACCGACCCGCGCGATGACTTCGAGCGCGTCGTGACGGACATGGTTCTCGGCCATCTCCTTCCTCAGTTGCTCTTCGGTCAGCATGCCATTGGCGAGGCATTCCTTGACAAGCGCAAAAAAGAAAGCCTCCTGGCGCGGATCGGGATGCGGCTTGTACTTGCCCCACAGCCTGATGCCATTCTCCGGCAGGAAGCGCGAAACCAGCGGAATGCGATTGGTGAAATCGATCGGCAGACCCGTCTTCCATGGCTGGGTGCGCCGCTTGGTATTGTGGATGAGCTTGGTTTGCGGTGTCAGGCGGTCGAAATCATTCCACTCCGATTCGAGGAAGCCGATATTCTCGCGCGGCTCGTTGGCGAGGATGATCCAGTCCTCGTAATCGAGCTTGCCGGCGAACATGTCCTCGAACTGTTTCCTGACGTTCCAGTGCTTGAGTTTCGCGCAGTCAAGCAGCATCACACTCGAGGCTATGTAATCGTCGCGCCCGTTGTGACCCTTGCGCGCCTTGGCCATGATCGCCTTGCCGCCCATATCGCGGGTAAGGAGTTCGTTGACATCGCCCACCGCAAACACATCCGGGTCGACCACGACAGCGCGGCCCTGATACTCCATGAGCTCGGGCGGCATGAAACGCACGGGCGTGAAGGACTGGAGATCGTCGTTCTTCCAGGTGCGCCAGCCGCCGGCGCGCAGGAATTTGCGGCCTTCGAAATCGTTGAAGAACGGAAAATCCTCGCGGCTGGTGATCCGCACATCGAAGGCGTCGGGGTTGCGCGAATTGCGCTTGAGCGAATGGGCAGACGCGATGGCACCCACCATCTGCTTGGCATTGGTATGGATAAAGACCGTGTTTTTCATAACGATTCTCAACTGTCCTGAAATTACATTCAGTATATAGCCGGGCTTGGCGAGAGACAAAAGCAGATGGGTGTCAGGGGCGGGAACGGCACATGACGGCGGGTGGCGGTTTTTTTGCCAAGGGCTGGCGGCACTTCGGCTATGACGCAACGGTCGCGGCCTGGGTGGCGCGCACTTTGCCGCAGGCACGGGAAGCTGTGCGGGCGCCCGGGAACGCGCAGTGGTTGCGCTCCGGCGGCACCTGGTTCGTCGGCGTCAACGCCCTCCCGAATGACCGCCGCGGCGCGGTGCCGGGCGGCCTGCCGCTCGCCGGGGCTGTTGTCGATTTCATTCGCGATTTTTTGGGCTTCGCCGATCTCTCCCTGGAGCAGGCCCAGGTCTCGGTCTGTTATCCTGGCTACCCGCAGCCGATGCCGTCTGAGACGCCGGCCGCCTTCGCCTATCGCCGCGACCGCGCCGCCGCCCATCTCGATGGGCTTCACGCGGAGGGCCCGGCGCGCCGCCGCTTCTTCCGCGAAGCGCACAGCTTTCTTCTCGGGCTTCCGATGGTTGCGGCGAGCCCGGATGCTTCGCCATTCGTCATCTGGGAGGGGTCGCATGAAATCCTGCGGGCGGCGCTGCGGCAGGCTTTTGCGGGCATTCCGACGGAGCGCTGGAGCGCGGTCGATGTGACGGAAGCCTATCACGCGGCGCGCCGACGCATCTTTGCGGAGTGCAAGGAGGTCACGATCGCCGCCAAACCCGGCGAGGCCTATCTCGTCCACCGCCTCGCATTGCACGGCATGGCACGCTGGGGCGAGGGTGCGAGTGCCGGGCCGGATGGCCGGATGATCGTTTATTTCCGTCCCATCCTGTTCGGACCGGACCAATGGCTCAATGCGCCGTAACCGGATAAGAAATACCCATGACCGTATCCAGGGCGATGGTTCTCGAACGCTACGGCGAGCCGCTGGCGATGCGCGAGCGGCCGCCGCCGAAACCGGGAAAGAACGAGATTCGCGTCCGGGTCAGCGCCTGCGGCGTCTGCCGAACCGATCTTCATGTGATCGATGGCGAACTGCCGAAGGTGCCGCTGCCATTGGTGCCGGGCCATGAGATTGTAGGTTACGTCGATGAGCTGGGCGAGCAGGTTGAAGGCCTGGCGCGCGGCGATCGCGTGGGCATTCCCTGGCTCGGGCATACATGCGGGCAGTGTTCTTACTGCCGATCCGGTGCCGAGAATCTTTGCGACAGGCCGCTTTTCACCGGCTACACGCGCGACGGCGGCTACGCCACGCACGCCATCGCCGATGCGCATTACGTGTTCAAGCTCGGAAGCAACCTACCGGATCAGAACCTTGCTCCCCTGCTCTGCGCGGGGCTCATCGGCTGGCGTTCGCTGCGGGCGACCGGCGCCGCGCGCCGCCTCGGCCTCTTCGGTTTCGGTGCTGCCGCTCACATCATCGCGCAGGTCGCGCGATTCGAGGGCCGGCGCGTTTTTGCCTTTACGCGGCCCGGTGACGTCGAAAGTCAGGAGTTTGCGCGGAAACTTGGGGTGGAGTGGGCCGGCGGATCGGACGAGACGGCGCCGGAGGAGCTCGATGCGGCGATCATCTATGCACCGGTCGGTGCTCTGGTGCCGCGCGCCCTGCGCGCCCTGCGCAAAGGCGGTGTCGTCGTCTGCGCCGGCATTCACATGAGCGACATTCCGGCCTTTCCTTACGAATGGCTGTGGGGCGAACGCAAGATCGTTTCAATCGCCAATCTCACGCGCGACGATGGCGAGACTTTCTTTAAGGTGATCCCGGCAATGGATATTCACACGACGGTCACCACCTATCCGCTGGCCATGGCCAATCAGGCGCTTGACGATCTCCGCAAGGGCCGCCTCGTTGGCGCCGCGGTGCTGATGACAGGCGAGTAGAAGATTTGGCCCCCGAGAACCCGCGCGAAAAAATGCGAACAGCTCGCTGCGCCTGCGGCGGGCTGCAGGCACATTGCAGGCAT
>JAEUMG010000340.1 GCA_016793355.1 Hyphomicrobiales bacterium | reverse complement strand
ACCATGCGCAGATCCTGCCCCTCCGCACCGCGCGCATGGATCAGCGTTTCCGCCCCCATGGGCTCGACCAGTTCAACCGCTGCGCCAAGCGTGTCCGGCGTCGCATCGGAGACCGGCAGCAGCGCGCGGGGACGAATGCCGATGGTCACATTACCGGACTTCAACCGCGACGCCCCGCCATCGACATTGAGGCCGATCTCTTCGGCCCCGACCGTCAATCGCGCCTTGCCGCCATCGATCGATTTGACCGAAGCGGGGATCAGGTTCATTTGCGGCGTACCGATAAAGCTTGCAACGAAGAGATTGGCCGGCCTGGCAAAGACCTCATGCGGGGTACCGATCTGCTCGATCAGCCCATCCTTCATGATCGCGATGCGATTGGCCATGGTCAGCGCTTCGAGCTGGTCGTGCGTGACGATGACCGTTGCCTTGGAAAGCCCGGTCAGCACTTCCTTGATCTGGCCGCGCATGGTCTGGCGCAATTCGACGTCAAGGCGCGACAACGGTTCGTCAAAGAGGAAGCAGTTGGGATCGCGAACGATGGCGCGCGCCACTGCGACGCGTTGCTTCTCGCCTTCCGAGATCTGGCCCGGAAGACGGTCGAGCACCGTCGTCAGATGCAGGATTTCCGCGACCCGCTTGATCCGCTTGTCGCGCTCGGTCCCGCTGAGATTTTCGTAATAAAGCGGAAAGGCGATATTCTCGCCGACCGTTACGGCCGGATAAAGCGCATAGAACTGGAACACCATCGCGATGTCGCGCTTCTCCGGCGGCAATTCGTTCATGCGCTTGCCGGCGATGATGACATCGCCCGCCGTTGCATGCTCGAGCCCCGCGATCATCCGCAAGGTTGTCGTCTTGCCGCAGCCGGAAGGGCCGAGCAGGCAGACCACCTCGTTGGCGGCGACCTTGAGGTCGACATCCTTCACGGCGGTGAAGTTGCCGAACATCTTGGTGAGTTTTTTGAGTTCGATCGTCGACATATTATCGCTTGATGGTTCCGAATGTGACACCGCGCAGCAGGTGATTCTGAAGGAAGAAGACGACCAGGATGACCGGGATCAGGAACAGGGTTTCGATCGCCGCCAGAAGACCCCAGCGCACGCCGATGTCGCCGCCGATCGTCTGGGCCATGGCAACAGGCACGGTGCGCGTCTCGACGCCGGAGAGCAGTAATGCGAAGAGATACTCGTTCCAGGTGAGGATCAGGCCGAAGACCGCGGTCGCGGCAAGGCCGGCAACGACCTGCGGCAGGCAGATCTTCAGGAAGACGCGCGTGTCCGACGAGCCATCGAGCCGCGCCGCATCCTCCACGTCCGGCGAAAGTTCATCAAAGAAGCTCTTCATCATCCAGATCGTGAATGGCAGGTTGAAGGCGGTGTAAAGCGCGATGATGCCGGTATAGCTGCCGGCCAGCCCCACGACGCGGAACATCAGGATGATCGGGATGATCACAACGATCGCCGGCAGCATGCGCGTGGTGAGGATGATGAAGAGATAGGTGTCGTTGCCTTTGAGCGGATAGCGTGAAAAGCCGAAGGCGGCGAGCGTTCCGATCACCAGCGCGAAAAACACGCTCGAACCGGCGATGAAGATCGAGTTGAAGAAGTAAAGGTCGAAATTCGTCGCCTGCGAATCCGCACCCGCCGAGAACGGGCGGCTGAACACGCCGACGAAGTTTTCGAGCGTCGGCGTGAACAGGAACTTGGGCGGAACCGCGAGCACGTCGTTCATCGTCTTGAACGCGGTAAGGATGATCCACAATACCGGAAAGAAGTAGATGAAGCTTATGACGGCTGCGAAGATCGTACGCCCCCATCCCGCCTCGCCGACGCCATGTGACCTACGGAAAAAGCCCCCTGCAGCCATTTCAAGCCTCCCTGGCGCGACGGTTGGCGAGATAGAGGTAGAGATTGGTCAAGACGATCACCGTGAAGAGCAGGATGTAGGAAATGGCGGTCGAATCCGACGTCTTGTTGAACTGGATGGCCTGCCGGTAGACATAAATGGCAATCGTCTCGGTCGATGTGCCGGGGCCGCCCTCGGTGAGAAGAAACACCACGTCGAAGAGCTTGAAGGCTTCGATGGTGCGGAACAGAAGTGCGAGCATCAGCAGGCCGCGGATGTACGGAAACGTGATGTTCCAGAATTGCCGCCAGCCCGAAAGGCGGTCGATGGCCGCGGCCTCGTAGAGATATTTGGGTACGCTCACGAGGCCGGCCAGCACCAGCAGCATCACGAAGGGCGACCACATCCAGGCATCGGCGAACACGATCCCTGCCATGGCGCCCTGGGTCGTTGCCAGAAGTATGAAGGGCTCGCCCGTGAACATGCGCACGAATTGCGACAGGAGCCCGAAGGTCGGCTCGTAGTAGTAGCGGAAAAAGGCGCCGATCGCGACATAGGACAGCATCATCGGCGTCAGCACGAGGATCAGCAAGTAACGCCGCAACGGGAACTGCTTGGAAAAGAGAAGAGCCAGCAGAAAGCCGACCACCATCTGCACGGCAACCGTCAGGATCGCCATGATCGCGGTCGTCTGCAGCCGGTCCCACACCGTCGGGTCGGTCAGAATCTTCTCGTAATTGTCGAGGCCGATGAAAGCCGGCGGTTTCATGCGGTTGGCGCGATAGGAGAAGAACGAGAGCCCGAGCGACCATAGCAGCGGGAAGATGTTCATCACGAACAGGAGCGCGATCGCCGGCGCCACCAGCAGACCGCCTTTGTAACGCCCCCAGGCATTGTAGACGGCCGATGCCGCGGCCAGCGCGCACGCCGCAAGCGATACCCAGAAGGAAGCTTTGGGAGGAAGCAGCGCGATAGCCAGGATGGAAATGATGATGGCCAGGATAAACGCCGCCGGCCAGTTATCGAGCCTCGGTTGGAGGATGCGCGGCGGGCTCTTGGCCCCCGTGGTCGTAACGCTCGTCATGGATCCTGAATTTCGCCCCGCCCGGAAAGGAAAGCCGTGCGCCTGGAGGGGCGCACGGCTCGTCTTGTCTCTAGATTAGTCCTGAATGTGCCCTGCTTCCTTCAGGAGCTTTTCCTGGAAGGCAGCGATATTGTCGAGCGTGGTCTTGGCGTCCTGCTTGCCGGTGATGGCGAGGTCATATTGTTCCTGACCCTGGACCAGGAGTTCGAAGAACTCCGGAATGTGCCAGGTGTCCTTCTGCCAGTCGAGGCCCGGCGCCCAGGTACGATTCCACGGGCGATAGGTCACATATTTTGGATCGTTGTAGACCGACTTGATGGCGCTCTGGCCGCCTTGCGCGGCATATTGATGCTGCACTTCGGGCGACAGCCACCACTTCACGAAGTCCGTGATCTCCTTGATCTGCTCGTCCGTCGACCAGGTCATGATCACGAAGGGCTGGCCGCCGATATTGGCCCAGCGGATGATCTGGCCGTCTTCGCCGCGCAGTCCGGGCGGCAGGGCGAAAGCGACCTTGTCCGAGACCTTCGAGGTCTGCGGATTGATCGTGCTCTCCGCGAAACCGATCCACTCGATATGCGAAGCAACCTTGCCTTCGCGGAACAGTTCGTCGGTCTTGAAGATGTCCATGCTGCCTGTCTTGACGACCGGCGGCATGTACTTGGTGAGCCTGAGATAGTGATCCAGGGCCTTCACCGCTTCGGGAGAGTTCACGACACCTTCGGCATGGCCCTTCGGCGCCTGGGTTTCATCCCAGATGTTCCCGCCATACTGCCAGATGAAGGCATTGATCTGCATGGTCGAGAAGTCGTAGGCCTTGCCCGCCTGATAGGCGATTCCGTAGAAATCGTCGTCAAGCACCTGGCCGGCGAGCTTCTCGCCCTTCTTGCGCATGAAGAATTCGCCGAACTTCTCGTACATGTCCCAGTCGACGTTATCCATCTCCTCGGGCGTGCAGGGGAGTTTCTGATTGTACTTCGCCTGGAAATTCGCCTGCTCTTCCTCGTTGCAGAAAATATCCGTGCGATAGTAGTTGATGTAGATGTCCGGCATCTGCGGGAAGCCGTAGTAGTTCTCCGACTTGTAGGGATAAGTCGCATAGGCCTGCAAAGGCGCCGGGTGCATGTCGGCCAGCGTCGCCTTCAGATCCGGATCGGCATCGATCAGATCGTTGACCTTCCGGTAGTAGCCGCCCTCGATGAAGGCACCCAGCCACTGCGAGTCGGACACCGCCATGTTGTATTTCTGCTCGCCCGAGGTGAGCGACGCGTTGAGGCGGGTATAGTAGTCCGGCCACGGGATGAAGTCGATTTCGAGTTTGACGTCCTTGCCCGACGGCGCCTTGTAGTTCTTGTCGAACATGTCCTTCATGATGCGCGTCGGCGGCCAGTCGGGCACCGCCATGCGCAGGACGACTTCTTCGGCATTCGCCGGAGCGAGGCTCGCGCCCGCCACGGTCATCACGGCCGCCATGGCCGAAGCCGTCGCGAGCCCTTTCAGCATTGTCTTCACGGTCATCCTAGGTATCCTCCCTTTTAACCGTCGTGCTGCACTTCTGACGGGTTTCGGGTCAGCGTATCGCCTCACCCGTTCCCGCCTCGAAGACGTGAATTTTCGCCGGATCGATGACGATCGGCGCGGCGTCGCCCATCTTCATGCCGATCGCCTGCTGCTCGGGCAACACCATCCGGAGTGTCTGCCCATTGGCTTCGACCGAAACTATGGTGACGTCGCCGAGCGGTTCGATCAGATGCACGGTCGCGGCAAGCGCCGTGTCGCCGGTCCTCGCCAGTCTGATATCGTTCGGCCGGATGCCAAGAATCCGCTTGCCCTTTGCGTTGGCCATCGCGCGCGCTCCCGCCCCGACAATGCCGAACGGCGTGTCGAAGGATTTGGCGTCTCCTCGTTCGGTCGCATCGATGAGATTCATGTGCGGCGAGCCGATCTTCGTCGCGACATAGAGATTGGCCGGCGCCTCATAGAGCTCGTCGGGGGTGCCGCGCTGCACGACCGCACCGTCGCGCATGACCGCAATTTCCTCGCCCATCGACAAGGCCTCAAGCTCGTCCGGTGTCGCGAATATGACTGTCAATCCGAACTGGCGATGCAGGCGCTTGAGCTCGGCGCGCATGTCATTGCGAAGCTTGGCGTCGAGATTGGTCAGGGGTTCGTCCAGCAGCAGAATGCTGGGACGCCGGATCAGCGAGCGGCCGAGCGCCACGCGCTGCTGCTCGCCGCCGGACAGCGTGCTGGGCTTGCGCTCGAGGCGATGCGTGAGCTTGAGCGTCTCGGCCGTTTCCTTCACCCGGCGATCGATTTCGGCGGAAGCAACCTTCGCCTCGCGCAGC
Source organism: Hyphomicrobiales bacterium (assembly GCA_016793355.1). Classification (GTDB taxonomy): domain Bacteria; phylum Pseudomonadota; class Alphaproteobacteria; order Rhizobiales; family Aestuariivirgaceae; genus JAEUMG01. The sequence continues at coordinate 4,040 of JAEUMG010000340.1, read as the reverse complement.
GGATAGGCGAAATTGTCGTAGACGGTCAGATGCGGGTATAGCGCGAAGGACTGGAACACCATCGAGACGCCGCGGCCGGCAATCGGGGCATCGGTAACATCGCGCCCGGCGATCGTCACCGTCCCGGCATCGGGACGCACGAGCCCGGCAATGGTGCGCAGCGTGGTCGTCTTGCCGACCGAACTCGGACCGAACAGCGCGAAAAACTGTCCCGGCTTGACATCGAAGGTCAGACCGTCGAGCGCGCGCACGCGGCCGTAGAACTTGGACACATTGGCAAGGCTGAGCGATGCACCGGTCTGACTCATCGCGCGGCACCCCGCAAAGCAGGCTCACGCCGCCCGGCTAGGCTCGCGCCAAGTTCCTTCTCACGCTTCGCAGCGCTGTAGATTCGCACCGATCCTCCCATAAGGCCTTGGGTATTCTTGATTCTTGGTCCTACCAATACAATCATTCGATCGCACGGGCAAGCGGCGAAAAATCCTCAAAAAGCAGGAGACTGCACAAAATTTGCGCAGGACTTGAGCCGCCATCGCGACTGCGTTATACAGGTTCCAACCAAGAACTGGTCTGGCCAGACTGCCAAGGCCAATTGCTGACAGGGAGGAACCCACATGCACCTTTCGACCCACAACTGGATGCGCGCCGAACCGCTGGAAACGACCCTCGCCCGCATCAGCAAGCTGGGCTATGAGAGCATCGAGATCAGCGGCGAGCCGACTCAATATGAAACCAAGGCAACGCGCAAGGCCCTGAAAGATTACAATATCCGGTGCTGGGGTTCCGTGACGCTCACACTGGCCGACCGCAACCTTGCCGCGAAGAACCCGGCCCAGCGCGCCGCCACCGTCGACTATATGAAGAGCGTCATCACCATGGTCTCGGAACTGGATGGCGAGATCATCACCCTGGTGCCCGCGACCGTCGGCAAGATTGTCCCCGATTCTTCGCCTGAGCAGGAATGGCAGTGGCTCATCGAAGGCGTCAAGGAATGCTACGAGCACGGCAAGAAGAAGGGCGTGCGCATCGCCATCGAGCCGCTCAACCGTTTCGAGACCTACATTCTGAACCGCGCCGACCAGGCGCTGGCGCTGGCCGAGGCGGTCGGCCCCGACTGCGGCGTCTGCCTCGATGCCTTCCACCTCAATATCGAAGACGCGGACATGTATGAATCGATCCGCAAGGCCGGCAAGCGCCTCTATGATTTCCACGTTGCCGACAACAACCGCATGGCGCCGGGACAGGGCGCGCTCGACTGGAAGAAGATCGTCAAGACGCTGAAGGACACGGGCTATGACGGTGCGCTGACCGTCGAGTTCGTCGCGCCTGTCGATCGCACCCCGGCGACCCAGTATCCCAACGCCGTCGAGAAGAACCCGGTCAATATCTCGCCCGAACAGCTCAAATTCATCCAGGATCACGGCTCGAGCCTCTTGAGCGAGGAGTTCTACTCGATGCTGGTCAGGAAATCGGCCGAAACCATTCTTCCGCTCATCAAGTAAGGACGCCCGTTAGGGCTCATCATGCGCATTACGCATGTCGAAGCGACCTGGGTGCGAATTCCGATCGAGGAAAAGCGCCAGCACAAGAGCGACTTCGGCCAGATCAAGACCTTCGATTCGGCGCTCGTCCGCATCGAAACCGATGCCGGCATAACCGGCTGGGGCGAAGGCAAGAACGCCGCGGGAAGCTCCGGCGAATATGCCGGCATCGTCGCGCTCATCAACAAGGAGCTGGCGCCGCACCTCATCGGGCGCGACCCGCGCGACATCGGCACAATTTGGGAAAGCCTCTATAGCGGCGTGCGCTATCATCATGTCGTGGCGCGCGGCCATGTCATGCCGGAATTGTCGCGCCGCGGACTCACCGTCGCCGCGATCAGCGGCATCGACATCGCGCTGTGGGATATTCTCGGCAAAGCGCTCGATGTTCCGGTCTGGCGTCTGCTCGGCGGCAAGAAGGCCGACCGGCTCCCGGCCTATGCCTCGGGCGGCTGGGCGCCCGCCGACAAGATCGGCGAGCAGCTCCGGTCTTACGTCGACGCCGGCGGCTTCAAGGCGGTAAAGATGCGGGTCGGCGCCATGGACGGCGCGGCGCGTGTGTCGGCCGAACGCGTGAAGGCGGCGCGCGCGGCGCTCGGACCCCAAATCGACATCATGGTCGACGCGCATGGTACCTTCACGGTCGGCGAGGCCAAGCGCTTTGCCCATCTGGTGCGCGACTGCGATCTCGCCTGGTTCGAGGAGCCGGTTACCTGCGAGGACAAGGCGGGCATTGCCGAATTGCGCGCCGCGACGAGTATTCCGATCGCCTGCGGGGAGAGCGAATTCACCCGCTATGATTTCCGCGATCTCATCACCGGACGGTGCTGCGACATTCTCCAGCCCGACCTTGCGACCTGCGGCGGCATCAGCGAAGGCCGTCATATCGCGACCTTGGCATCCACCTTCAACCTGAGGCTTGCGCCGCATCTGTGGGCGGGAGCACCCGCCTTCTTCGCCGGCATGCATCTGTGCGCCGCGAGCCATGCGAGCTTCATCCTCGAATATTCGCTCGGTGCCAATCCGATGCTGCATGACATCATCGAGGAGAAAATCCGCGTCGAAGACGGCATGATCGCCATTTCCGACCGGCCGGGACTCGGCTTCACGATCAGGCAAGATGTCGTCGCAAGGCACGCCGTGAGGCCCTGATGATCGAGCAGCGCGATCTGTTGGCGAGGCTGACCGCGCTTCTGATGAAGACCCGCGAGGAGCCCGGCGCACGCATGCCGTCGGAGCGCACTTTGGCCGAGCATTTCGGCGTGAGCCGCGGACAGATCCGCGAAGCGCTCGCCGTCCTGGAAATTCTGCGCGTCGTCGAGCGCAAGGCGAAGTCCGGCATCTACCTGACCGAGAACCGCTCGAGCGTCGAGGCGCTCGCCTTTTTCGCGCAGGCCGGCCTGCCGCTCACCCCCGAAGAAGTCTATCAGGCGGTCGAGATGCGCAAGATCCACGAAATCACCGCGGTCAGGCTCGCCTGCGAGCGCGCCAAGCTCGAGAATTTCGAGCGCATGCGCAACGTGCTCGACCGCAGCGCCAGGCGCATCGAGGACGTGCAGCCGATCAATCTGGAGGATCGCGACTTCCACCTGGAGATCGTGCGCGCCACGCAGAACAATGTCTTCTTCAAGATCGTCAACGTCTTCTATCTGATGAGCGAGCGCCGTCTGCCGCTCTATTTCGCCAGTCCCGAACGCTCGCGCCGTTCGCACGAGGAGCACATGCGCATTTTCGAGGCGCTGGCGAAGCGCGATTCGGCGGCCGCCATGGCGCTGATGAGCGCGCATCTGCAGGGTGTTGAAAGCTACTGGAACGATCTGATCTCGAAATCGGATCTTGCCGCCCCGGGCTGACATGCCGATCGTCTACTGCACGCATCCGCTTCATCCCGATGCCGTCGCCTTGCTTGGCGGTGCGGCCGAGCTCAAGGTGGCGAGCGCGCTCGATGCCGCGACTCTCGCGTCGGAGGGTCATGCTTGCGACATCGTCATCGTGCGCGCGCCCTTGCCGGAAGCGATCTTCGCATCGGGAACGAGGCTCAAGGCGGCGATCCGCCATGGTGCCGGGCTCGACATGATCCCGGTCGAGGCGGCAACCAAGGCCGGTGTGCTGGTCGCCAATGTTCCAGGCGTCAATGCGAGTTCCGTCGCCGAGCATGTGGTGTTTTCGGCGATCGCCCTGTTGCGCCGCTTCCGTCTGCTCGATCGCGATCTGCGTGGCACGGGCTGGCTTGCGGCGCGCGACTATTCCTTGAGCAATCGCGATCTCTCAGGCCGCACCGTCGGGATCGTCGGCATGGGCGCGGTCGGCAAGGCGATCGCCAGGGCGTTCAGCGGGCTCGGCGTGAAGCTCCTGGGCTTCAGCCCCAGCGGCCGCAACTTTCCTGAAAATGTAGAAAGCAAGCCGCTCGACGAATTGATCGCGGCAAGCGACATATTGGTCCTGTGCTGTCCCTTGAAACCGGAAACCCGCGGGCTCATCGATGCGCGGCGCCTGGGG
>JAEUMG010000310.1 GCA_016793355.1 Hyphomicrobiales bacterium | reverse complement strand
TTCCCGCTGGTCGCAAAGTCGGGCGGCGTGCTCATGCGCTCGGGTCATACCGAGGCGGCCGTCGACCTCTGCCGGCTTGCCGGATTGCATCCGGTTGGCGTCATCTGCGAGCTCGTCAATGACGACGGAACGGTCAAAAGAGGACCCGAAAACCTCGCTTTTGCGCGCGAACATGGGCTCAAAATCATCTCCGTTGCCGACCTCATCGCCTATCGCCAGTCACGCGAGCGCCTCGTCGAGCAGGAAAAATCCTTCGATGTCGCAACGCCTATCGGCATGGCGCGGGGGATTTCCTACGCTACACCGTTCGACAGCGTGCGCCATCTGGCCCTGATTTTCGGCGATATTTCAGGCGGAAAGGATGTTCCCGTGCGGCTTCACCGCGAGGATGTGGTGGCGGATGTTTTCGGCGGCCCGCAAGCCCTGGGTGGCGTCTATGACGTGTTCAAGCGGGAAGGCCGCGGCATTCTCGTCTATTTGCGCGAAGGAACGGCGGGCGTGCCCGCCGGCGAAATGGGCCAGGAGCGCTCGGAAAGCGCGGCCACGCGGGCCGAAATCTGGCGCGATGTGGGTCTTGGCGCGCAGATCCTGCGCGATCTGAACGTCCATTCCATCCGCCTGATCACCGCCAGCAACCGGCATTATGTCGGGCTTTCCGGCTTCGGAATCGAGATTTCCGATACGATCCGCATCGAGACTTGCTAGCCTTGCCGCCATGGCGGGGAAAACCATCACGAGAGCAAAGCGCCCGGTGGTCGGCTGGCGCGAATATGTAAGACTGCCGCTACTCGGCATCGGCAAATTCGTCGCCAAGATCGATACGGGCGCAAAATCGGCGGCTTTGCATGCCGAAAACATCGAGATCGGCGGCTCCAGACAGCGAAAAACCGTCAAATTCGTGGTTGCCATCAATGGCCGCCATCACCATTGCCAATTGCCGCTGATCGGTGAGAGGAGGATAAAAAACTCAAGTGGCGTCAGCGAGTTACGGGCCGTCGTCGAGACGGAAATCCAACTTGGCAAGCGCCGCATCACGGCGGAAGTGACGCTAACCAATCGCACCGATATGGGCGTGCCAATGCTGCTTGGGCGTGCGACGGTGCGCGATCATTTCCTTGTTCATCCCGGACGGTCCTTCCTCATTTCCGCCCCGAAGACGGCAAAGAAGCCGCGGCCATGAAAATCGCTCTCCTCACCCGCAACCCCAAGCTCTTCTCGCATCGCCGGCTGATCGAGGCCGCCGAGCAGCGCGGCCACGAAATCGTGCCTGTCGACTATCTGCGCTGCTATATGAACATAACCTCGAAAAAGCCGGAGCTGCGCTATCTGGGAGAAAAGCTGACCGGATTCGACGCCGCCATCCCGCGCATCGCCGCCTCGCACACCTTCTTCGGCCTCGCGGTATTGCGGCAATTCGAGATGATGGGGATCTACCCCCTGAACGAGTCGGTGGCGATCGGGCGGTCGCGCGACAAATTGCGCTCGCTGCAGATCCTTGCCCGCGACGGGGTCAACCTGCCGGTCACGGCCTTTGCCAATGACACGACCCGCACCAGTGACCTGCTCGATATTGTCGGCGGCGCCCCGGTGGTCATCAAGCTGCTCGAAGGCACCCAGGGCATCGGCGTCGTGCTCGGCGAAACGCCGAAATCGGCCAAATCCGTCATCGATGCCTTTCACGGCGCTAATATCGCGATCCTGGTCCAGCAATTCGTCAAGGAGGCGGAAGGCAGCGACATCCGCGCCTTCGTGGTCGGCGGCAGGGTCGTGGCCAGCATGGAGCGGCGCGGGGCGGCGGGCGAGTTCCGGTCGAACCTGCACCGCGGCGGGACGGCGCGCGCCATCGACATCACGCCTGAGGAGCGCCGCACCGCGCTCAAGGCTGCGCGGTCCATGGGGCTCAACGTGGCCGGTGTCGACATGCTGCGGTCCGGGAACGGGACGATGGTCGTCGAAGTCAATTCCTCGCCCGGGCTTGAGGGGGTGGAGAATGCGACGGGCGTGGACGTGGCCGGCGCCGTCATCGGCTTCCTCGAAAGGAATGCCAAGCCCGGACGCACCCGCACCAAGGGAAAGGGATGACGCCGCCTGCCTTCGCGATCGGCGGCGAGCGCGTCCAGCCCGGCGAGCGCCGGACCATCGATCTGCCGGTCAGCGTGCTCTCCAATCACACGCCGATGTCGCTTGCCATACACGCGATCCACGGGAGCAGGCCGGGCCCCGTGCTGTTCCTGTCGGGTGCGGTGCATGGCGATGAAATCCTCGGCGTTGAGATCATCAGGCGGGTGGTCAATCACACCGCGCTCGGCAGTCTCGCCGGCACGCTCCTCGCCGTGCCGATCGTCAACGCCTTCGGGTTCTTGAGCCATTCGCGCTACATGCCGGACCGTCGCGATCTCAACCGCTCCTTCCCCGGCAGCGACCGCGGATCGCTGGCAAGCCTCCTCGCCGATCTCTTCCTGCGCGAAGTGGTGCTGCGCGCCAATTACGGGATCGATCTCCACACCGCCGGGCTGCACCGCAGCAACCTGCCGCAGATCCGCATCGCGCCGGACGAGCCGGAACTCCTCGCGCTCGCCGAAGCCTTCCGTCCGCCGGTTGTCCTGATCTCGCGCCTGCGCGAGGGCACCTTGCGGCATAGCGCGCGTGAGCATGGCGTGAAGATGCTGCTCTATGAAGGCGGCGAGGCACTGCGCTTCGATGAAACGGCAATCCGCACGGCGGTGTCGGGCGTGCTGCGGGTGATGCGGGCGCTCGGCATGATCGCGCCGACGGAAAGCCGTCATCCATCGGCGGCACCGGTGATTTCGCATGCGAGCACCTGGCTCCGGGCACCGGAAGGCGGAATTCTCCGGGCGGGCCGGGCGATCGGCGAGCGAGTTTCGAAGGGCGAGAAGATCGCCGAGATATCCGATCCATTGGGACTCAACAGCGCTCCGCTCGTATCGGATGAGACCGGCATCGTCATCGGACGGACGAACCTTCCCATCGTGCATCGCGGCGAGGCGCTGTTCCACATTGCGCGGATCAAGGACACCGATCGGCTCGACCGGTTCGGCAGCGACCTCGCCGCGCCGCTCTATGACGAGGACGAGATCATTTGAGCAAACTTCCCCATATGCGGAGATCGAAATTTGCGAGAGCAAATTTCGGGTGGGGATTTGTGAGTGCGGCGCGTCCCCCCGCCTTTTCATCACGGTCCGCAAGGCGGGGGAAAAAGCAGGTGATTACTTCAACCGTCCCGTCTGGAACAGTCGCACGCTCAGGCCCCCATGGGCAATCGGTGCGCTCGGCGGCGCAAAAGGCAGCCCTGTTGCCTTGGCAAGCGCGGCATCGGCGGTTATCAGCCCGATGCGCCAGCCCGAGAACCGCGAAATGAACACGTCGCCCAGTGCGGCATGCAGGTCCGTCAATGGTTTTCTGTCGCCGATGCGCGCGCCATAGGGCGGATTGACGATCACCAGGCCCGGCCTGCCTTCCGGCGGCGCGATCTCACGAACATCGAGTTGCTGGAAGTCGATATACTCGGAAACACCCGCGCGCTCGGCATTGGACTTGCTCATGCGGATGGCGCCGGCATCGTGATCGCTGCCATAATAGCGCGAAGCTGGAACGACAGCCGTGCCGCTGTCGCGCATGGCCCGCCAGGCTTTTTCATCAAAGCCCTTCAGAAACTGAAACGGAAACTCCCGCGATCGCCCGGGCTTGAGACCCATGGCGATCTCGGCCGCCTCGATCACGAATGTGCCCGACCCGCACATCGGATCGAGCACCGGCTCCTTGCCGTCAAAGCCGCAAGCGCCGAGAAACAAGGATGCCATCGTCTCGCGCATCGGTGCCTTGCCGATTTCCTGCTTGTGGCCGCGCTTGTGCAGCGACTCGCCCGATGTATCGATGCTGATCGTGCACAGATCGTCCTCGATCCGAACCTTCACGACGAGTGCCGCTTCCGCCGAGATCGGGGCGCCGAGTTCTTCGCGGATCGCGGTCTTGATCCGCTGCGCAGCGGCGCCCGAATGATAGATGCGCGACGCCCGGCAGGTCGCCTCGACTTTTACCGGCACATCGGCGCGCAAGAATTCGCGCCACGGGAATTTCCGCGCCCGCTTGTCGAGCTGGGCCAGATGCATGGCGCGGAATGAACCGATCCTTGCGAGCACGCGCGTGGCGCCACGGATTTCGAGATTGGCACGCCAGACTTCCGGCCATCGACCTTTAACCGTAACGCCACCCGGAACGACGGCCGCCTGCTCGAAGTCCTTGGCGCGCGCTTCCGCGCAGAGCGCATCCTCGAGCCCCGGCGTCGCGACGAGAAAAATTTCTAGCTCATCGGTTTGAGGAGATATCGACTGTTGAACGGGTTCGCTCGCCCTTGCCGGGCGTGGCGGCGGTGCCGCTCGCTTCCTAGAGCGCATAGCGCGTGTAGTGGGCGCCTTCGGCCGGCATCGGCGCGATATGCATCTGGCGCCGCGCCGGCTCCATGATGATCGTCGCGACCGTCG
>JAEUMG010000301.1 GCA_016793355.1 Hyphomicrobiales bacterium | reverse complement strand
ATCGACAAAGACACCGTGCTCGAAGCGGACGCCGATGTCATCGGCCATATCAATGGCGGCCATACTTCACTGCCGGAAACGCATGTCTGCGAATTATGCGAGGTCTCGAAGCGAGCGATCGAGCTCGTTCACAATGGCAATGAACGCATTGCCATTGCCGCCCTCAAGACCGCGACGGCGACGCGCAATCTGCATCGCGTGATTCTCGGCACCGACAGTCCGGCCGGATCCGGCGTTCAACCGCTCGGCATATTGCGCATGGTGGCATTGCTTTCCGGGCTCGGCGGACTTCCGGCGGAACTGGCGATCGCCTGTGCAACCGGCAATACGGCGCGGATGCGCAGGCTCGATTGCGGCATCATCGAGGTTGGACGCGCGGCGGATTTCGTGTTCATCGACCGCGCCCAGCATAGCGCCGGCAAGGACGTGCTGAAGTCGATCGAGCTTGGCGATTTGCCGGGGATAGGCATGGTGGTGATCGACGGCATCGTGCGCTGCGGGCGCAGCCGCAACACGCCGCCGGCCGAGCGCGTGCCGGAGCTCGCTCACTGAGCTTCAGCCGATATGCGGGACGAGGGTGATACCGCCGCGGCGGAATGAATGGCGCGTGGCTTCGGCCGAGCCTTCGAGGTCGATGGCGCGGGTGGCGCTCTCGATCACCACGCTGTCATAGCCCAACTTGAAGGCGTCCTCAGCGGAATAGCGCACGCAATAGTCGAAGGCGAGGCCGACACAGAAGACGCGCTGGAAGCCGCGCTCGCGCAAGTAACCGTTCAGGCCGGTCGGGGTCTTGCGGTCATTCTCGAAAAAGGCCGAGTATGAATCGATGCCGGGCCGGTGGCCTTTTCGCAGAATGAGCTCGGCGCGCGGAATGTCGAGATCCTCGTGAAACTCAGCACCGTGCGTGCCCTGCACGCAATGTTCAGGCCAGAGCGTCTGCGGCCCGTAATGCATTTCGGTCTGCGAAAAGGGCTGTTTGCCGGGATGGCTCGAGGCAAAGGAGGAATGCCTTTCGGGATGCCAGTCCTGGGTCAGTACGACATGTTGGAATTTCTCGGCAAGCGCATTGATGACCGGCACGACCTCGTGACCGGCGGTGACAGCGAGCCTGCCGCCCGGGGTGAAGTCATTCTGCACATCGATGACAAGGAGGACGTCGGTTTCGAGAAGTTTCATGCCGTCCTCTGCTGCTTCAAGCCGAGGTCGCGGATCATCTCGTCGCGCATGATGAATTTCTGCGGCTTGCCGGTAACCGTCATCGGCAATGCGTCCTTGAAGCGCACATAGCGCGGCACCTTGTAATGGGCAATCTGACCCTTGCAGAAATCGCGGATCTCGTCCTCGGTCGCGTCGTGGCCGGGCTTCAGCACCACCCAGGCGCAGACCTCCTCGCCATATTTTTCGTCCGGCACGCCGAAGACCTGCACTTCCTTGACCTTGGGATGGCGGAAGAGGAATTCCTCCACTTCACGCGGATAGACATTCTCGCCGCCGCGGATGAGCATGTCCTTCACGCGGCCGACAACGTTGCAATAGCCTTCGGCATCGATCACGCCAAGGTCGCCGGTGTGCATCCAGCCGCCGGGATCGATGGCTTCGCGGGTCCTGGCGTCGTCATCCCAATAGCCGCGCATCACCGAATAGCCGCGCGTGCATAATTCGCCCGGTTCTCCGATCTGCGCCGTGCGGCCTTCAGCGGTGATGATCTTGACCTCGACATGGGGATGGACACGGCCGACGGTCGAGACGCGCTTTTCGATCGGATCGTCGATATGGCTCTGGAAGGAGACCGGGCTCGTTTCGGTCATGCCGTAGCAGATGGTGATCTCGCGCGCATGCATCAACGAGACGACTTTCTTCATGACTTCGATCGGGCAGGGCGCGCCCGCCATGACACCGGTCCGCAGCGACGAGAGATCGAGGCCCGAGAAATCCTTGTGATCGAGCATGGCGACGAACATGGTCGGCACGCCGTAAACGGCGGTACAGCGTTCGCGCGCGATTGCGTGGAGTGCCGAGCCGGCTTCGAAGCCTTCGCCCGGAAAGACCATTGCCGTTCCCTTGGTGGCGCAGCCCAAGGTGCCCATGACCATGCCGAAACAGTGATAGAGCGGCACCGGAATGCACAGGCGATCATTCTCGGTGAGCGCCATGGTGCCGGTCACGAAGCGGGCGTTGTTGACGATATTGGCGTGGGTGAGGGTGGCGCCCTTGGGCGAGCCCGTCGTGCCCGAGGTGAACTGGATGTTGATCGGCTCGTCGGGATCGAGTTGGCGCGACAGATCATCGAGCCGCAAGCGATGGGCCGGGCCGCCTACGCCCATGACCTCGTCGAAATTCAGCATGCCTTTGGTCTTCTCCGCGCCCATGCGGATGACGATCCTGAGCCGCGGCAGGCGCGAGCTGTCGAGGCGGCCCGGCTCGCATTCGTCGATCTCGGGCGCAAGCGAGCGCAGTTGCGCAATGTAGTCGGAGGTCTTGAAACGCGAGGCCAGGACAAGCGCCTTGCAGCCGACCTTGTTGAGCGCGAATTCAAGTTCCGACACGCGATAGGCGGGATTGATGTTGACGAGGATGAGCCCCAGGCGCGCGGTGGCAAATTGCGTCAGCAGCCATTCCGGCCGGTTGGGCGACCAGATGCCGATGCGATCCCCCTTCTGCAAGCCCAGCGCCAGAAGCCCGGCCGCCAGATCATCGCATTTGGCGATGAGATCGGACCAGCTCCAGCGCACGCCATGTTCGACGAAGACCGCGGCATCGCGGGCGCCGAACTTGTCCGCCGTGCGCTTCAATGTGTCCCAGACGGTGCGGCGCGACAGCGGAATCGACTTGTCGCCGACCACATAGGCCTTGCCGTCGCGGGGCGCGAGATCGGCCGGCGCCATGCGGCCTTCATCGCCGAGCGCGGTGATGGGCTTCGATAGATCGATCGAAAAGCCTGTCATGATCCGGCTATCCTCCCTGGCCAGAGCATGCCGCACTATCTCACATCTTGCGCCAGTCGCCCAGTTGCTCGAAGGCATGGGCGGCGCGGTAGATGGTCGATTCCGCCCAGTGCTTGCCGATGAGCATCATGCCAACCGGCAAGCCCTCGGAAAGTCCGCAGGGGATCGACATGGCGGGATGACCGGAGGTGTCGAAGGGCGCGGTATTGCCGATCATCTCGAAGGCGCGCTGCAAGACGAGCGGGATCGGCGCACCGGGCGGCGGCAAGGGTGTGGC